>JAOPWJ010000134.1 GCA_025965715.1 Blastococcus sp.
CGGCAGGACTAGATGGATGACCGCCCAACGGGAGGCCGCTAGGCGCCCGTGGACAGAACCCGGCGTACAGTCCGACTCGTCCGTCGCCCACCGACCCTCCCGCCGGTCACCGGTCCTCCGGCGACGCCCGGAGGGGCCGAAGCAGTCCACCCCGGCCTCCCGTGGTCGGGCATGCGGACTGCCTGTGCGGCTCGGGTGCCGAACTGTTCCGGTCCGGCTGATCCTCGACCGAAGGTCGACAAGGCCGCGGGGAGGCAGGAGACGCGCCCGGGCTCGCCGGGGTGCACCATGTCGCGCTGATCAGCGACGCCGCGCGCTCAGCCGAGTGGTACTCGCGGGCTTCGAACGGCTGGGGTAGCCGGCGCGCGAACGGTTCGAGCGGTTGGCCCTGGTGGCACCCGAGATGCCGCTGCTGGCGACCTTGTTGTCACACCACGGCCGGCGGCTTCGACGAGACCCTGGCGAGGTTGGACCATCCGGCGTTCGCACCGAGTCGCCCGGAGGCGTCGACACATGGCGGCGCTGGCTGACCACGCAGCAGGTCGGCTGCTCCGTGCTTCAGGACGGCGCGCTGCAAGGCAGTCGGTTGATCACGTTCCGGAATCGCGACGGGTTCGGATCCGGTGCTGCTACAGCCCCCGAGCCTCTCTCGTGGCGCGTCGCCCACAGGGTCGGCGGCCGGCCGGCACTGCCTCGTTCGCCTGGTCAGCGGCCCGTCAGCGTCGGGTCGCCCGGGAAGCTGGTTCCGCAAGGCGCGTCTGCGGAAGCTGTCCTAGCCTGGACGCGCTTCGACGTGACCAGGAGTCAGCAGGAGGCGCCATGACGACCGAGAGTGCGCAGACCGTCACGCCCGGGCTGGACGAACGTCCACCCGACAGCGAATCGGTCCGCCGCAAGAAGGGCCTGACCGCGCTCAGGGCGGCGACCTTCGGATTCTTCGTCGACATGTACGACGTCTACCTGCCGGTGATCGCGCTGGCGCCTGCGATCATCTATTTCACGCCGCCCGACCTCTCGGACACCGCGCAGACGACGCTCTTCTACGTCATCTTCGCGGTCTCGCTGATCGGTCGCCCGCTGGGCGCCCTGTTCTTCGGTCCGCTGGGTGACCGCATCGGCCGTCGGAAGACCACCATCATCTCCGCGGCCGGCTTCACCGTCTGCACGGGCTTGATCGCCATTCTCCCCGGCTACCAGACGTGGGGCCTGCTGCCCGCCGTCCTGCTCGTCCTTCTCAGGCTGGCGGACGGCATCTTCCTCGGTGGGGAGTACACGGCTGCCAACCCGCTGGCGATGGAGTACGCGCCCCGGGCGCAACGCGGCCTGTACGGCTCGATCATCAACACCGGCTATCCGCTCGCGCTGGCGACGATCACCGTCCTGACCATCGTGACCCTGCAGATCTTCCCGGCCGGCGAGGCCGACTCGGCCTACGCGGTGTGGGGTTGGCGCGTTCCCTTCGTCATCGGTTTCCTCCTGTCCCTCGGCGTGTTCCTCTACTACTGGAAGTCCGTCCCCGAGTCGGAGATGTGGCTCAAGGCCAGTAAGACCGCCGGGGAGACCAAGCCGCTGCGCGAACTGTTCTCCGGCACCAATGCTCGTGCGCTGGGCCAGGTCTTCATCGTGATGACCGGTGCATGGCTGACCCTGAATGCCGTTGCCGGGGCCGTACCGGGCGTCCTGAAGACGACCATGGGCGTGTCCGCCGGTTGGACCAACATCGTCGTGCTGGCGGGCGCCCTGGTCGCCGTCATCCTGTTCCCCATCTTCGGGGTGCTCGGTCAGCGGTACGGACGTCGGCAGATCCTCATCGCTCTCGGCGTGGTCAACGTCGTCGTCACTCCGCCGCTCTACGCCTTGGCGGTCGCCAGTGGGGGCGACGACCTCCTCACGCTGGTGCTCCTCGTCGGCGCGGTCGAGATCGCGACCCTCGTCGTCTGGTCCATCGTCACCGCCTACATCACGGAGAGCTTCCCCACGTCGGTCCGGGCGTCCGGCTACGGCATCGGCTACAGCCTGGCCAGCATCATCCCGGCGTTCTACGCCTTCTACATGCTGGGACTGGGAACGTTCATGCCCTACAAGTACACACAGATCGTCGTCCTGGCCCTCGGTGGCGTGTGCCTCGTCGTCGGCGCATACATGGGGCAGGACCAACGACACAAGGAACTGGGTTGAGCGGCTAGCCATCGAACCCGAGGAGATCCGTCGTGCCTGCCGATACCTTTCCCTCCGGCCGTATCGCCGGGGTGCACGCCTCGCCCATCTACCTGGATCGCGACCGGACCATGGACAAGATCGGCGCGCTCGTGGCCGAAGCCGCTCGGGGTGGCGCGCGTGTCGTGGCCTTCTCGGAGAGCTTCCTGCCCGGCTTTCCGATCTGGTGCCTGGTACAGCGGCCGATCGACCAGCACGGCCAGTTCGAGCGGTTGTTCGCCAATTCGGTGCAGGTGCCCGGGCCGTACACGGAGCGACTCGCCCAGATCGCGCGGTCCAATGACGTCTATCTCAGCATCGGCGTGACCGAACGCAGTGCGGTCAGCATGGGGCAACTGTTCAACACGAACCTCATCTTCGATCCGTCGGGAACCCTCGTCTCCCATCACCGCAAGCTCGTCGCGACCTGGGCGGAGCGACTCGTGTGGGCCCACGGCGACGGTGCGGGTCTGGGGGTCGTCGAGACCGAGATCGGGCGTCTGGGGGTGCTCATCTGCGGGGAGAACACCAATCCGTTGGCCCGGTACGCGTTGATGGCACAGGGGGAGCAGGTGCACATCGCCACCTGGCCCCCCGTGTGGCCGTTCAGGCGGGGAGGTGACGGTGAGGCCTACCGCCGCTGGATCGAGGTCCGATCAGCCGCTCACGCCTTCGAGGCCAAGGTGTTCGCGCTCTCGGTGGCCGCTCATCTCGACGAGCTCACCATTCTCGGGTGCGCCGACGGGGATACCGAGGTGGAGAAGGTGCTTCGCGATGCGCCCCCGGCTGTCTCCCTCGCGCTCGGTCCGGACGGGAACCTGATCGGCGACCACATCCAGGGGGAGGAGGGCATCCTCTTCCTCGACGTCGACGTCGCCAAGTCCATCGCTCCGAAGATGGCTCACGACGTCGTCGGTGGGTACCAGCGGTTCGACGTCTTCGATGTGACGCTCAACAAGCGGCGGCACGCGCCGATACGCCTGCTGGGTGACCACCTGGATGCCACGGTCTCCGCCGGCGGGAGGCCCGGCGAGAGCGAGGAGGCTTAGCGCTCGCTGCGGCCGGCCAGTGGGGTGCTGCCTGTGCGTGTCGGGCCCGGGACAGGCGGCCGAGCCGCGTCGTCGCGACCGGTGCGAAAGCCCGCCTGCTTCGACCTGGGCGCGCCGTCCTGACAGGTGCTCTGCCGGTGTCTCGTAGGCCACCTGCAGGGATGCCTGTCGTGCAGCCTGTCGATCCCTCGACGGTCATGTTCCGGTGCGCCGCGTCGGCACGCTGCCGCAAACTCCCCGACCCGTCGGCCGCCGAGGAACGGCGCCTGTCCGACCAGGCGGGTGGTCGCCGAACTGCCGCATGCGGGTAGTCAGCGGCTGGTCTTCTCCATCCGCAGGTAGCAGGCCACCGAGGCGACCAGCACGCCTGCGAATCCCACGGCGAAGAGCCACGTGAGCACGTTCGAGGGGTCCAGGTCGCGAGCGGCCCTGACCCCGCTCACCACGATCAGCGCGAGCATGAACATCGCGACCTGCAGCATCAGGCGCATGGCGCTCCAACGCCGCTCGGTGAACGCCCCGACGGCGGTCAGACCCAGTGCGAAGATCGCCCCCATCGTCCGGGCGGTCAGCGGCGTCAGGGTCCACGGCCACAGGGCGATCGCTCGCTCGGGGAACAGGAACAGGAACGCGCTCATGGCCAGGGCCAGGACGCCGACCGCCCCGACCATCCGCGCCACCGACCCGGGCACGACGGCGTCGTCGTCGTCGCTCGTCGGATCCTCCCAGCGCCGGTTCACCACCCACACGCCCATGATCAGGAACGGCGTACTGAAGTACAGGCCCGCCCACAGCCAGAACGCGACGTGGGAATGGCTGAACTTCGCCCAGTGCAGGACGGTGGCGATCCCCATGAGCGTCGCGAACGCCGCGACCGGCGGGAACCCCGCCTTGATGGTGTGCCACCGGGATGCCCGTACGGCCCGCGCGAAGAAGTAGGCGCCGCCGAGGTACACCGATCCCAGTATCAGCGCCGTCACCGGGGGCTTGATCGGCCATGCGAACAGCCGCCCGGTGTCCCGTGGCCAGACGCAGAGGACGACGAAGGCCAGCACCAGGAAGGGGATGATCGCCGCCGAGACTCCCCGGGTGACCGGGAGCACGCGGTCGTCGTGGGCGACTCGATCCGCTGCGCGTTGCGCCATCGTGGCCTCCGGTGCCGGAAGGACGGTACTGCGCCCCGGCACCGGTCACCAGGAGCAGAAGGCCCGCAGGTGGCCGCCGCCGGGGCCAGACTGAGAGTCCGGATCGGGGTGATCACGACGATGAGCACCGACTACGAGTTCGTCACGGTGTGGCGCGTGCCCGGCACCATCGCCGAGGTGAGGGCCGTGCTCAGTGACGGGCGGGCGCTGCCCGCGTGGTGGCCGTCGGTCTACCTCGGCGTCGTCCCGCGCGTGGACGGCGGCGCGGACCTGGTCGGCAGCGTCGCCGACCTGCACACCAAGGGCTGGCTTCCCTACACCCTCCGCTGGGCGCTGACGATCACCGAACCGATCACCGATGCGGGGTTCGCGCTGTCGGCCGAGGGCGACCTGACCGGAACCGGCCGATGGACCTTCGTCCAGGACGGGCCGGAGGTGGTGATCGCCTACGACTGGCGGGTCAGCGCCACCAAGCCGTTACTGCGCCGTCTCAGCTGGTTGTTGCGACCCGCGTTCGCAGCCAACCATCACTGGGCGATGGCCCGTGGTGAGGAGAGCCTCCGGCTGGAGCTGCGCCGGCGGCGTGCCACCACGGTGGAGCAGCGTGCGGAGGTGCCACCGCCGCCGGCCCCGACCTTCGCCTGGCTGCGGCCGCGATCCCACGGCCGCTGACCGGGAGCGAGCCGGTGCCGGGCCAAATCAGGCGGTCGCGCACCGGACGCAGGCGCTGGCCGAAGCCCCCCGGCTCGCCGGGCGTGCCCGGCGGGAGCGGGACGTCGTCCCCGAGCGTGCCCCCGCACGTCCAAGGTGGGGGTGGTGCCCGGTGCGTCGACCGTGTGACTGGAGACCGCGGGCGCGGTCATCGTCTGCTCCCGGCGTCGGTCGGTCGTGCGGTGTCACTGGTGTCGACCGTCCGCGGGAGCCGAACTCATCGAATCGCCGACGGGGGCAGCCTCCCGCCTGGCGGGTACCTCCTCCGCGGGCACCTCGGCCTGGTCCCGGCGGGTGAGGGCGAGGTAGACGACGACGCCCAGGATCGTGACGAGGAAGAGCACGCTGGTCCACGTCGTCCCCAGCCCGAGGCCGCCGTCGGCACGGGCCTGCGCGAGTCCGTCGCCGAGCGAGGCACCGAGCGGCCGCGTCAGGATGTAGGCGATCCAGAACGTCAGGACGGCGTTGGCGCCGAAGACCAGGTGACTGATCGCGACCGCCGCGATGATCAGCGCCACGATCAGGGCGGTGGGCCAGTAGCCCACTCCGAAGCGCTCGCCGACCAGGTCACCGGCGGCGGTGCCCAGGGCGAAGGTGTACAGGATCGCCAGCCAGTAGAACGCCTCGCGCCGTGAGGTCACGATGCTGTGGATGGACAGCGTCCGCTCCGACCGGTACCAGACGGCGAAGGTCACGGCGAGCGCGATCGTGAACACCGCCGTGCTGATCTCCAGCGGCACGCCGAGCGCGTCGGTGAGGTTGTCGGTGATCAGGGTGCCCACGACGCTGATGAGCACGACGGTCAGCCAGTAGACCCCGGGCACGTACTGCCGCGTGCGGAACTGCCACACGAGGACGGCGACGAACACCACGGTCATCACCACCGTCGTACCCGACAACCCGAGGCCCAGGCCACTGAGGAAGTCGGCCGCGGTCTCGCCCACGGTGGTGGCGAGGATCTTGATGATCCAGAAGAAGACCGTCACCTCGGGGACCTTGTTGAGCAGGGTCCGGGCGTCGGGGCGCTGCTGTTCCAGTTTGGTCATGACCGGAATGGTGCGGCGGGCGGTCTGAACGCCGCCTGAACGGTGGTGGCGCCGTGGCCTGCGGACAAGGACCATGCCAGGCGTGGAGGGCGCGCGTGTACTGGTCGTCGAGGACGACGCTGTCCTGCGGGGGGCGGTCGCCCGCGGGCTGCGGGAGGAAGGCCTCCACGTCGTGACGGCCGGCGACGGAACGACGGCACTGCAGAGCATGGGCGCCGGTCCGGATGCGCCCTTCGACGTCGTGGTGCTCGACATCGGGCTGCCCGACTCCGACGGTCGCGACGTCTGCCAGGCCCTCCGCGCCCGCGGCATCGACGTCCCCGTGCTCTTCCTGACCGCCCGGGACCAGCTGCACGACGTGCTCGCGGGTTTCGCGGCGGGCGGGGACGACCACCTCAGCAAGCCGTTCCACATCAGCGAGCTGCTCGCGCGGATCCGGGCGATGGTCCGCCGGGGACGCCCGCGCGCTCCGGCCGCCGAGACCCGGCTCCGACTCGATCCCGCGGACCACGCGCTCGTCGGACCCGCCGGCCGGCAGCCCCTGACGCCGACGGAGTACCGGGTGCTCGCCGCCCTGATGGGTGCGTCGGGCCAGGTGGTGCGCCGGCGGGCGCTCGTGTCGGCCGGCTGGCCGCACGGAGCGATCGTCGCGCAGAACTCGCTCGACCAGTACGTCGCCCGGCTCCGCCGAAAGCTGGCCGACGCCGGCGATTCCGACCGCACGATCGCCACGGTCCACGGCGTCGGATACCGCTTCGCGTGACCGCTCCGCGCCGTACGAGGGCACCGGCGTGACGCCGACGCGGAGCCTGCGGAGCCGGCTGTCCTGGTCCGCGACAGGAGTGCTGGCGCTGTGGGTGGCTGTGCTGACCATCGGGGCGAACGTCCTGCTCGCCGGCGCGCTCGCCCGCGGGGCGGACGGCGTCCTGCGTGCGCGGGCCGAGGCCGCGGCCGCCACGGTCCAGCTGGACGCGCGGGGAGAGGTGCGTGTCCTCGACGCGCGGGACGACGACGCCCTTGACGTCGGGACATGGATCTTCACCGCCGACGGAACGCCGGTGGAGACGCCCCCGGGGAGTCCGGCGGGTACGGACCGCACCGCAGCCGCGCTGGCCGCGGCGGCCGACCGGCAGCGCACCGTCGACACCGGAGTTCCTGCCCGCGCCCGGCTGCTGGCTCTTCCGGTACGGGAGGCCGGCTCCCGGATCGCCACGGTGGTCACGAGCACCTCACTGACGCCCTACGACAACCTCAAGCGGATGGCCGGCATCGGCAGTGCCGTTCTGGGCCTCCTGCTGCTGGGAATCGTGCACCTGGTGCTGCGGGCCAATGTCGCGCGGGCGCTCCGCCCGGTGCGGACGATGACCTTGCAGGCCGGCCGGTGGAGCAGCGACGACGTCGGCCGGCGCTTCGGCGACGATCCGCGGCCGGCCGAGCTCGACCAGCTGGCGAGCACCCTGGACGGGGTGCTCGACCGGCTCGCCGCCGTCCTCCGCCACGAACGGCAGCTCTCCGACGAGCTCAGCCACGAACTGCGGACGCCGTTGGCGCGGGTTCAGGCGGAGGTGGACCTGTTGCGGCAGCGGCCTCGGGACAGGACCGAGCGCGAGCGGGCGCTCCGCGTCGTCGACGAGGCGGCCGGCTCGATGCGTCGCATCCTCGACACGCTCATGACCGCCGCGCGCTCCGCCACCGGCGTGGCTCCCGGCCGCTGCGTGGCTGCCGCCGTCCTGGAGCCGCTGCTCGGCCGCACAGCGGTCGACCGGCCCGCACTGGAACTCGAGACCGACGTGCCACCGGACCTGGTCGTCGGCGTCAGTGCCGCCGTCCTCGAGCGCATGGTCGCCCCCGTGCTGGACAACGCCGTCCGCTACGCCCGCTCCGAGATCCGTATCGGAGCGAGCCGCCACGACGGCGGCGTCCGACTGGTGATCACCGACGACGGTCCCGGAGTGCCGCGGGAGAACCGCGAACGGGTCTTCGAACCGGGCTGGCGCGGCGACGCGGAGGACACCCACCCCGGTGCCGGCCTCGGCCTGGCCCTCGCCCGGCGCCTGGCCGTCGCCGGCGGCGCCACGATCGCCGTGTCTTCCGGCGGAACGGGCGCGCGCTTCGACATCGAGCTGCCCGCGGGGTAGCCGGTCGGCATCGCCGCCGCTCGGCTCGCTGGGCGACCCGACGGCGTGGGCGACCCGGGTGTGGCGCCCGTCCCGTGCCCGTTCCGCTGCACAGCGGCGACGTCCCGGAGGACCATGCGGGGAAGGGGTCGGACGGACGGCGCGGCGCGGAGGCGGACCGATGACCGGCACGGGCTTGGATCGGGTGACCGTCGTGCGCGACGGCAGACCGGTGCTGCACGACGTGACGCTGCAGGCCGCGGACGGCGAGCTGCTGGTCGTGCTCGGTTCGTCGGGCAGCGGCAAGTCCACGCTGCTGCGGGCGATCGCGGGCCTCGAGCAGGTCAGCTCCGGCGACGTGTTCATCCGGGGCCGCCGGGTCACCGGGTCGCCCCCTGGTCCGCGACGGGTCGCGATGGTGTTCGAGGGCGCCGCCCAGCTGATCCCGTTCCTCGACGTGTCCCGCAACCTCGGGTGGGGGCTCGAGATCCAGGGGCGTCCGAGGCCGGAGGTGGAGGAGCGAGTCGGGACCCGGGCCCGGCAGCTGCGGCTGAGCCGGCTGCTGTCCCGGCGTCCGGGCCAGCTGTCCGGGGGCGAGCGTGGTCTGGTCGGCATCGGTCACGCGCTCGTCCAGGTGCCCGACGCCTTCCTCCTCGACGAACCGCTCGCCGACCTCGACGCCCAGCAGCGGGCAGACGTGCGCAGGCAGGTCGCGCAGGTCGTGCGCTCGCTCGGCGTGACCACGTTCTACGTGACCCACGATCAGGCCGAGGGGCTGGCGGTCGCCGATCGGGTCGCGCTGATCCACCAGGGCCGGCTGGTGCAGGTGGGCCGGCCACGGGACCTCTACGAGCGCCCGGTGAACCTCCAGGTGGCGGGCTTCGTCGGTGCCCCACCGATCGGCCTGCTGCCGGGGCGGCTCGTGGTCGCCGGGGGGCAGGCCGGCTTCGAAGTGGGCACTCGAACGCTGCCGCTGTGGGGACCGGTTCCACCGCCGCTGCAGGCTTCCGTGGGACGGGAGCTGGTGCTGGGATTGCGGGCCGAGGACGTGCGCGACGCCGCGGCCGGGCACGGTCCCGACGCGGTGGCGCTGGACGGGCTGGTGACCCAGGTGGAGTACAGCGGGCGGCAGAACGTGGTCACCGTGGCGGTCGACGCACCGCTGGTCACCGTTCCCGACGCCGATCTGCCCCTCGGCGGATCGTCCGGTGCCACGTTGCGCACGTTCTTCCCGCCGCGCGCAGCGGTCCGCCTCGGCGAGCGGATCCGTCTCGCCGTCGAGGTGGCGCGCGCGCACGTCTTCGACGTCGCCACCGGGGAGGCGCTCTGGCACCCCGACGATTCTGGGCGCTGACGGCTTCGGACCTTCCCGCGGCAACGCCCGAACTCAGGCGAGCGGGACGACGACACCCTCCGTGGCGCTGCGCCGCGCCGCGTCCAGCACGGTGGCCGTCATGACGGCGTCACGGGGATCGACGGGCACCGATCCCACGCCGCGGACCGCTCGGGCGAAAGCCGGGTAGTACGAGCTCCACCGGCCGGCTCGGGTCGGCACCGCCTCGCCGTCGTCCCCGCGGTGCACCCGGCCCCATCGTTCGGCCGGCTCGACGCCCCAGCCCGCCCCGAGTGTGGCCGGCGTCTGCCCGGCGATCAGCGCGTCCTCCTGGCCGTCCATGAGGGCGGTGACGACGTAGCTGCCCGTCGTCCCCGTGGCCCGGAACCGCGGCCCGGGCGCGCCCTGGCTCCAGCTGCCCGACAGGTGCGACCGCGTGCCATCGACATGGGTGAGGGCAAGGAAGACGTCGTCGTCCAGGCCGTTGTCCCGCAGCCGCCACTCGGCGTAGACCGACGCCACCGGACCGAGCAGGACCAGCGCCTGGTCGACCAGGTGGCTGCCGAAGTCACGCAGGGTGCCGCCACCCGACGGCGGGGGACCGGGGTCGGGGTCGAGCCGCTCGAAGCGGGACTCGAACCGGGTCAGCGTGCCCAGCGTCCCGTCCGCGACCAGGGCCCGCAGGGTCAGGAAGTCGGAGTCCCACCGCCGGTTCTGGTACGGCGAGAGCGGCAGCCCCAGCCGTTCGGCCAGCTCCACGGAACGACGAGCGGCGTCGGCGTCCAGTGCGAACGGCTTGTCGCACACCACCGCGAGGCCCAGCTCGAGCGCTTCGTCGGTGAGCCGGCTGTGCGTGTCGGCGGGCGTCGAGATGGCCACCGCCTCGGCGCCGGCGTCGCGAAGCTCCGCGAGCGAGCCGAACGTCTCGATGCCCGGATGTTCGGAGGTCGCGAGTGCCTGGCGCGCGGGCGACGTGGTGACCACCCCGAGGAAGTCGCACTCCGGTGCGGCGGCGAGCAACGGCGAGTGGAAGTACCGCCCGCCGAAGCCGTACCCCACCAGACCGAACCGGACAGGCTCCATGTCGCGTTCCCTTCGTCGTCCCTCGGCTGGCGACAGCTTGGTGGACGACGGCCCCCACCGTGCGCGCAGGGCAGCCTCCGTGCCCGGCGCCGACCGGCGATGATGGGCCGCCCCGCCGCGGCAGCCGCGAGATGGTCGCCAGAGCCGTGACATCGGGCGGCTCCGGGTGCGATCCGGTGGCTTCGGCGCGCAGCGAGAGAGTGGAGGCCCGATGAGCAGCCACGCGGTCCCGGGCGACCCGGTGCCCGTCGACCCGGCCATTCCGTTCCGGACGGCGGTGGGCGTCTGGTTCGCCATCTCCCTGCAGACCTTCGGGGGGCCGGCCGGTCAGATCGCCGTCATGCAGCGCACGCTCGTCGAGGACAAGCGGTGGATCGGGCAGCGGCGGTTCCTGCACGCCATGAACTACTGCATGCTCCTGCCCGGCCCTGAGGCGCAGCAGCTGGCCACCTACATCGGCTGGCTGGTGCACGGCACCCGGGGCGGCCTGGTCGCCGGGGGCCTGTTCGTGCTGCCCGGGGTCGTCGCCCTGTTGGCGCTGTCGGCCCTGTACGTCGCGTTCGGCTCGACCGTCGCGGTCACCGCGCTGTTCGCCGGGCTCGCCCCCGCGGTGCTGGCGATCGTCGTCCAGGCGGTGATCCGGGTCGGCCGACGCGCGTTGACCAGCACCGCGCTGGTCGCCATCGCGGTCACGTCGTTCCTCGCGCTGTTCCTGTTCGCCGTGCCGTTCCCGGTCGTGGTGCTGGTGGCCGGCGGTGCGGGCTGGGCGCTGGCACGGTGGCGGCCCGGTGCCATGCCGCAGGGGGGAACTGCCGACACCAGGGACGACGGACCCGCACCGGTCATCCCGGACGACGCATTGCACACCGAACGGCCGTCCGGCCGACGGACGCTGCGGGTGCTCCTCGTCGGCCTGCTGGTCTGGGGCGTGCCGCTCGCGTCGGTGGCGCTGCTGACCGGCGCGCACAGCGTCTTCACCGAGCAGGGCCTCTTCTTCTCCGGCGCCGCCGTCGTCACGTTCGGGGGTGCCTACGCCGTCCTCGCCTACGTCGCGCAGCAGGCGGTGCAGGTCTACGGCTGGCTGGCGCCGGGGGAGATGGTCCGCGGTCTGGCGCTCGCCGAGACGACGCCCGGCCCGCTGATCATGGTCGTGCAGTTCGTGGCCTTCCTGGGCGCCCACCGCGACCCCGGCCCGCTCGACCCGTGGGTCGCGGCTGTCCTCGCCTCGCTCCTGGTCACCTGGGTGACCTTCGTGCCGAGCTTCCTCTTCGTCCTCCTCGGCGCGCCCTACATGGAGCGGCTGCGGGGCAACCGGTTCCTGTCGGCGGCACTCACCGGCATCACCGCGGCGGTCGTGGGGGTCATCGCGAACCTGGGGGTCTACTTCGCCGTCCACACGCTCTTCCGGGACACCCGGACGGTCGACTCGTCGGTGTTCGCCCTGGAGCTGCCCGATCCGTCGACGCTGCGTCCGGTGGGGCTCGCCATAGCGATCGTCGCGGCGGTGCTGATCTTCCGCCTGCGCTGGTCGGTGCTGCGGACCCTCGGCCTCTGCGCGCTCCTGGGGCTGGCCGCCGGCCTCTCCGGCCTCATGGTGTCCTGACGTTCCACCCGGCCGCGGGTGCCCGCGCGCCGCCCGCGGAGCGTCGTCGTGGGTGGTCGGGGTGGCGCGGCCCCGACGGACAGCCCAGGCGTCCACCGCCACGGGGTCCCATGCTGCTTCGTGTCCTGCCGGTCGCTGCGCCCGCGGCCGCCGTCACCCCGGTTCCGTGCGCCGCCTCGGCCACGCCGGAACGGGCGCTGGTGGAAACTTTCGGTGCGCTCAGCGGCGACGCGGCGGCCCGCAGTCCGCAGTTCGGCCACAATGTCAGCGCGGCGGCCCGAAGTTCCGCTACGACGAGTACTGATCGATGGGCGGTCCCCTGGCGCTCGGCCGGGGCACCGCCGATCCAGTTCGCCATGACAGGGATCCGATGACCGCACTGCTCGCCGCTGCCGCGGGCCTGCTCGGGCTGGCCGTCGCAGTTCTCGTCAACCGCGCCGCCGGCCGCTATCCCTGGGACGGGCCGGGGCCCCGCGGCCGGGCGACCGCGGTCCGGCCCCCCGTGGTGGAGATCGGGACGGCGCTGCTGTTCGCGCTCGTCGCGCTGCGCTTCGGCTCCTCCTGGGAACTGCCGGCCTACCTCTTCCTCGCCGGGTCCGCGGTGCTCCTGGCCGTCATCGATCTGCAGCACCACAAGCTGCCCAACCGGGTGGTTCTCCCGTCGATCGCCGTGGGCGCCGTGCTGCTGACCGGAGCGGCGGCGGGGGAGCAGGCCTGGCCGGCGCTGCTGCGGGCCGGGGGGGCCGGCACCGTCCTCTTCGCGGTCTATCTGGTGCTCGCGCTGATCTCGCCACGGAGCCTCGGCATGGGCGACGTGAAGCTTGCGGCCCTCCTCGGGCTCTACCTGGGATGGCTGGGCTGGGGCGCCGTCGTGCTCGGTGCGGCCGCGGGGTTCGCCGTCCAGGCGCTCGTGGCACTGGTCCTCCTCGCGGGGCGGCGGGTGAGCCTGCGCGGCGAGCTGCCGTTCGGTCCCGCGATGCTCCTCGGCGCCGCCGTCGTCATCGGCTGGAGCGGTTCCCTGCTTCCCTGAGCAGCCCGTCGGCGCTCACACAGCGTGACTTCGAGTGCGTTCGTGCACCCGTAGGAGTGGCCGGTCTCCTCCATGAGAGGGGTTCACCCTCAAGTCGGCCGGGATGTCGCACGACATCACTCCCACAGCCGCGAGGCCGGGTCACCCGATCCGGACCGGCCGGCCGACACCCCTCAGGAGCAGCACGTGCAGAAGGCCTACGCCACCCTTGTCAGCCTCATCGCCATCGCCCAGGACCGCCTCGAGCGGGACGAGAAGGGTGCGACCGCCGTCGAGTACGGCCTCATGGTCGGCCTGATCGCCGTCGTGATCATCGGTGCCGTCACCCTGCTGGGTGGCGAGCTCAAGAGCCTGTTCGAGACCGTCCAGGGCAAGCTCGGCGCCATCCCCAAGTGACCTCGCACTGAGTCCAGGTCGCGGCTGTCCCGGCGCAGCGGCCCCGCACCACGCGGGGCCGCTGCGCCGCTGCACGAGGAGAGGTGGTGAGCGGGAATGCGGATGCGGCTGCGTCACGAGCGCGGTGCCAGCGCGGTGGAGTTCGCCTTCATCCTTCCGCTGCTCATCCTGCTCGTGCTCGGCATCGCCGAGTTCGGCCACGCCTTCCAGGTGCAGGGAACGCTCTCGGCCGCCGCCCGCGAAGGCGTGCGGGCGATGGCGCTGCGCAACGACCCGGCCGACGCCCGTGCCGTCGTCCGGGACGCCGCGTCATTCCTGGATCCCGGCATCACCGACGCGCAGATCTCGATCAAGGTCGTGGGCGGCACCGCGACCACCTGCCCTGCGACCGACGCCGGCACGACCGCCGTGCGCCTCACCATCACCTATCCGATGCCCTTCCTCACGAGCTTCTTCGGGTCGAGCGTCACTCTGACCGGAACGGGGGTCATGCGATGCAACGGATGACCGGCCGTCTCCGCCGCCGGGTCGCCGGCGAGCGCGGCGCCGCCGCGGTGATGCTCTCGCTGCTCCTCGTGCCGATGCTCGGCTTCGCCGCCATCGCCGTCGACGTGGGGTCGCTCTACGCCGAGCGCGCCCGGCTCCAGGTAGCGGCCGATGCCGCCGCGATCGCCGTCGCGCAGGACTGCTCCCGCGGCAACTGCGGCGACATGCTGGCCACGGCGCAGAGCCTGGTCACCGCCAACGACGGCGACGCGACGGCGGCGCACCCGGAGCTCACCAGCGACCCGCACACCGTCACCGTCACCGGGAGCACCCCCGAGGAGCACTGGTTCGCCCCCGTCATCGGCTTCGACTCGACCGCCGTCTCCGCGACCGCGACCGTCGGCTGGGGCGGCCCGAGCAACGGCACGGCACTCCTGCCGCTCGCCTTCTCCTGGTGCTCCTTCAAGGCTCAGACGGGCGGCGGCATCCCGTCGACCACGACCCTGCAGACCATCCTGCTGAGCAAGACCGCCGACGCACCGCAATGCGTCGGGCCCTCCGGCCTGAACGTTCCCGGGGGCTTCGGCTACCTCGTGACCGACCCCGGGACCTGCAAGGTCACCAGCGCCATCCACCGGTGGATGTACTCCGACACCGGCAACGGGCCCCCCTCGGCCTGCGCGTCCAAGGACTTCTCCGCCTTCCTCGGCAAGACGGTGCTGATGCCGATCTATGACTCGGTCGACGGACAGGGGAGCAGCGGCCGGTACCGGGTGTACGGCTACGCGGCCTTCCACCTGACCGGCTATCACCTGGTCCCCGGCCAGTTCAGCACCCAGAACAAGCTGTGCGGTCAGGGGCAGGGCAGCAACGACAAGCGCTGCGTGACCGGCTACTTCACCCGCTTCGTCGAACTCTCCGACGCCTGGAACTACAGCCCGGACGCACCGCAGCTGGGCTCCTCCGTCCTCCGACTGATCCGATGAAGGGACGCCTCTCGTGAGACGACGTCTTGTCGCCGCCTCCGCGGCCCTCGTCCTGTTCGTCGTCGGCGCGCTGGTGCTGGTGGCCTACGTGCGCGGCGCGGACGCCCGCGCCCTCGCCGGCGCGCAGCCCGTCCAGGTGCTGGTCGTGGACCAGCCGGTTCCCGCCGGCACTCCCGGCGAGGAGCTGGCCGAGTACGTCCGCAGCGACATCCTGCCGGCCAAGGCCGCGGTCGAGGGCCGGGTCGCCGACCTCGCCGCCCTCGACGGCCTGGTCGCCACCACCGACCTCGAGCCCGGCGAGCAGCTGCTCGCCAGCCGGTTCGAGCAGCCCGACCAACGTCAGGCGGCAGGGACTGTCCAGGTCCCGACGGGTCTGCAGGAGGTCAGCGTGCTGCTCGACCCGCAGCGCGCAGTGGGCGGCCGGCTGGCCGCCGGCGACACGGTGGGCGTCTACCTGTCCCAGGTGCTCGGTGACCTGAAGCAGACACACGGCGTCCTGCACCGCGTGCTCGTCACCCAGGTGCAGGGCGCGCCCGCGGCGCCGGACCCCGCGGCCGCGGCGGGCACGGAGACGGCGGCGTCGAGCAGTGCCCCGGCGTCGAGCCTGATGGTCACGCTGGCCGTCGACGCCCAGGACGCCGAGACGGTGATCTTCGGCGCGGAGCACGGAACCCTCTGGCTCTCGCTGGAGCCCGAGGGCTCGGAGACCGGCGGCACGCGCGTGGTCCAGCCCGAGAACGTCTACGGAGGAGTGCCCCGATGAGCCGCGTCGTGGTGGCCGGAGCCGATGAAGACCTGATCCTCCGCGTCAAGGAGGCCGCCGACGGCGACGTGGCCGTCCTTCCGCCGGGCCGGTTGCCCGGCGACCCGGCCCGCCTGTTCGAGCAACTCGTCGACGGTGAGCTGCCCGACGTCCTGCTGGTCGGCCCGCACGCGCCGGCCCCCGAGGTGCTGACCCTGGCCGCCCGGCTCGACGTGCAGAGCCCCGGCATCGCCGTCGTCCTCATGGCCGAGCCGTCGGCGCAGATGTGGCAGGCCGCCATGCGGGCCGGCATCCGTGACCTCCTCGACCCGGCCGCCGGTGCCGACGAGATCCGGGCCGCCGTGGACCGCGCCGGGCAGGCGGCCGCGAGCCGCCGCCGCGTCCTGCGCCCGCCGGCCGAGACCGAGCGTTACGCCGGCCGCGTCATCACCGTCGCCTCACCCAAGGGCGGCGTGGGCAAGACCACCGTGTCGACGAACCTCGCCATCGGGCTCACCGCGGCGGCGCCGCAGTCGACCGTGCTCGTCGACCTCGACGTGCAGTTCGGGGACGTCGCCTCCGCGCTGGGTCTGGTGCCGGAGTACACGCTGCCCGACGCCGTCCGCGGGCCGGCGAGCGAGGACACGATGGTCCTCAAGACCTTCCTCACCCAGCACCCCAGCGGTCTCTACGCCGTCTGCGGCGCAGAGTCACCGGCCGCCGGCGACACCGTGAACGGCGAGGATGTCACCCGGCTGCTGGCCTCGCTCGCCCGCGAGTTCCGCTACGTCGTCGTGGACACCGCGCCCGGCCTGTCCGAGCAGACGCTCGCCGCACTGGACCGCGCCTCGGACGTCGTCATGCTCACGAGCATGGACGTCCCCGGCGTCCGAGGGCTGCGCAAGGAGCTCGACGTGCTGCGGGAGCTGGCCATGATCCCGGCCGGCCGGCACGTGGTCATGAACTTCGCCGACCCCAAGGGCGGGCTCTCCGTGCGCGACGTGGAGACCACGATCGGTGCCGGTGTGGACGTCGTGCTGCCGCGCTCGAAGAATGTTCCCGCGTCCACCAACCGCGGCGTGCCCATCCTGCAGAGCCATCGGCGTGACCCCATGGCCAAGGAGATGCAGCGACTGGTGTCGCGGTTCGCCGCCACTCCGCTCATGAAGCCCGGCAAGTACCGGGCCAAGCACCGGGCGGCCGGCTGATGAACCTCACCGAACGCCTCGAGGCCGCACGTGGTGGGATTCGGCCGGTCACCGCGACCCCCGCCGCCCCCGCGTCGGCCGCCCCCCTGTCACCGTCCCGGCCTGCGAGCGCACCGTCGCCCACCCCGCCCACGGACGCCCTCGCCAAGCTGAAGGACCGCGTCGGCAAGGCGTTGTTCGAGCGCATGGGCAGCCGGATGAACGACCCCAGCCTGAGTGCCGACGCGCTGCGCACGATCGTGCTGGGCGAGCTCGACGTGGTGGTCGAGGAGGAGAACGTCCCGCTCAGCACCGACGAGCGGCAGCGGCTCACCGCCGAGCTCGCCGACGACGTGCTCGGCTACGGGCCGCTGCAACGGCTGCTCAACGACGACCTGGTCACCGAGATCATGGTGAACGGGCCCGACTCGATCTACGTCGAGCGCGGGGGGAAACTGGAGCGCACCGCCACCCGGTTCACCTCCGAGGAGCACCTGCGCCGGGTCATCGACCGGATCGTGTCCCGCGTGGGACGGCGCATCGACGAGTCCTCACCGCTGGTCGACGCCCGCCTCGCCGACGGATCGCGCGTCAACGCGATCATTCCGCCGCTGGCCTTCAGCGGCTCCACGCTGACCATCCGCAAGTTCTCCAAGGACCCCTTCACCGTCGACGACCTGATCAACTTCGGCACGCTGTCCCCGGAGATGGCGGAGCTGCTGCACGCGTGCGTCGAGGCCCGGCTGAACGTCATCGTCTCGGGCGGCACGGGGACCGGGAAGACGACGCTGCTCAACGTGCTGTCGTCGTTCATCCCGAACGGCGAGCGGATCATCACCATCGAGGACGCCGTCGAGCTGCAGCTGCAGCAGGAGCACGTGGTCCGGCTGGAGTCCCGGCCGCCCAACATCGAGGGCAAGGGCGCGATCACCATCCGCGACCTGGTCCGCAACTCGCTCCGCATGCGGCCCGACCGCATCGTCGTCGGCGAATGCCGGGGTGGCGAGAGCCTGGACATGCTCCAGGCGATGAACACCGGCCACGACGGCTCGCTGTCGACCGTGCACGCCAACTCGCCCCGCGACGGGATCGCCCGCCTGGAGACCCTGGTCCTGATGGCCGGGATGGACCTGCCGCTGCGGGCCATCCGCGAGCAGATCGCCTCCGCCGTGGACGTCGTCGTGCAGCTCACCCGCCTGCGCGACGGCACCCGCCGGGTCACCCACGTCACCGAGGTGCAGGGCATGGAGGGGGAGACGGTCACCCTGCAGGACGCCTTCCTCTTCGACTACTCCGCCGGCGTCGACGCGCACGGCACGTTCCTCGGCAAGCCGGTGCCCACCGGCGTCCGCCCCCGGTTCACCGATCGCTTCGACGACCTGGGCATCAAGCTGTCGCCGCGGGTCTTCGGAGCGGTCGCCCCGGTCGGCACGCGGAGCTGGTGACCATGTCCCCGGCCCTCCTGGTGCTCGGCCTCGCCGCGGTCGCTGCCGCGTTCCTGCTCCTCGCTCTCGTCGTCCTTCCGGCAGGGCACCGGCGCGTGCCGCTGAGCCGGCTCGACCCCTCCGCGGCGCCGCCGTCCTCGGCCTTGTCCGGTGCCGGTGCCGCAGCGGGCGCTGCGGTGGAGAAGGCGCTCGCCAGGCGCGGTCGCCTCGCCGAGGGTGCCGCGGCGCTGGAGCGGGCCGGAATGACGATGCGGCTGCCCGACTTCGTCCTCGCCGTCGGCCTGGCCACCGTGGCCGCCGGCGTGCTCGGCTTCGCCCTGGCCGGGGTGGTCGTCGGGCTGTTGCTCGCGGCCGCCGCGCCGCTGGGCGCCAAGCTGCTGCTGAAGTTCCGTGCGAGCCGTCGTCAGGCCGCCTTCGCCGACCAGCTCGACGACTCCCTGCAGCTCATGGCCGGGAGCCTCCGCGCCGGCCACAGCCTGCTGCGGGCGGTCGACTCCGTCTCGCAGGAGGCTGATACGCCGACGTCGGAGGAGTTCTCCCGGATCGTCAACGAGACCCGCGTCGGCCGCGACCTCAACGACGCCCTCGACGAGGTGGCCGCCCGGATGGGCAGCGACGACTTCGTCTGGGTGGCCCAGGCCATCGCCATCCACCGTGAGGTCGGCGGCAACCTGGCCGAGGTGCTCGACGCCGTCAGCCACACCATCCGCGAGCGCAACGCCATCCGCCGTCAGGTGAAGGCGCTGTCGGCGGAGGGGAAGCTCTCGGCCGTCGTGCTGATGGCGCTGCCCTTCGGTGTCACCGGCTTCATCTCGCTGACCAACCCGGCGTACCTGTCCCGGTTCACCGAGAGCTTCATGGGCTACGCCATGCTGGCCGTGGCCGCGTTCATGCTGCTCGTCGGCGGGCTGTGGCTCAGGAAGACCGTGCGGATCCAGTTCTGATGGCCACCGTTCCCGCTCCCGTGCTCGCCGCGGCACTGGCCGTCGCCCTCGCCCTGCCGCTGTTGGGCTGGTCGATGTTCGCCCGGCCTGGCAGCACGGCCGTCCAGGCGCGCGAGAACCTGGTCCGTGGCATCGCGCTCACCGGCACCGGCGTCGGGACCGCCTCCGCCGCAGGCCGGGGTGGTGCGGGCCTGCTCACCCGGCTGGTCGGGGCGCTGACGCCCCGCAGCACCGTGGCCCGTCTCAACCGGCTGGCCGGCACCGCAGGTCGCCCCGCGGCGTGGCCGCTTCCGCGGCTGGTGGCCGCGAAGGTGGTGCTCGCGGCCGTGGCCGGCGGCCTCGGCCTGATGCTCGTGAGCGGCGGGCCGAGCCTGGTGACCGTGGTGCTCGCGGCCACGGTCACCGTCGTCGCCTACTTCCTGCCCGAACTGCTGCTCTACAGCCGTGGTCAGGAGCGGCAGGACGCCATCGGGCTCGAGCTGGCCGACACCCTCGATCAGATGACCATCGCCGTCGAGGCCGGTCTGGGCTTCGAGTCGGCCATGGCGCGGGCCGGCGCGAACGGCAAGGGGCCGTTGGCCGAGGAGCTGGTGCGCACCCTGCAGGACATTGCCGTCGGGCAGCCGCGGCGCGAGGCCTACCTGGCGCTCGCCGAGCGGACCGGCGTCAAGGATCTCGCGCGGTTCATCCGCGCCGTCGTCCAGGCCGACGCCTACGGGGTCTCGATCGCCGACGTGCTGCGCACCCAGGCGCAGGAGATGCGGCTCAAGCGCCGGCAGCGGGCCGAGGAGAAGGCGATGCAGATCCCGGTCAAGGTGATCTTCCCGCTCATCCTGTGCATCCTGCCGACGCTGTTCATCGTGCTGCTCGGCCCCGCGGTCATGGACATCGTCGCGGTCTTCGGCGGGTGACGAGCGGGGTGTGGGAGTGCAGCTTTCCTGCACTCCCACACCCCCTCGCCGGGGTCAGCCCGACTTCTTGTGGGATCCGCTCGACCGGGGCTGGGCCGGGTTGGTCGGGTCGCCGTGCGACGGCGCGTTCACCGCGGGTCCGGACGTCGCCTCGGACACCGGCGACCCTCCGGCCGGAGCCGGCGGGGCGTCCGCGCCCACCGCTGCCGGGTCGCCGCCGGAGGGCTGTGCGCCCTCCTTCAGGCCGGTCAGCCGGTTCTGCATCGCCGACACGATCTGTACGCGGTTGGCGTGCCGCTGTTCGTAGCTGAGCAGCGTCTGCAGACCCCCCGCGTCCAGGGTGCGGATCCGGGAGATCAGCGATCCCACGGGCAGGTGGTCGTAGTCGGGCAGCGGCAGGTCGTCGCGCTCTGTCATCCGTCGTCCTCTCGTGCATCTGTCGGGCTCCGGTCGGCAACCGGCTACCCCCGCCCCCAGCATCCGACACGGGTGTGAGGCCTCGGTCGGTGGGTAGGCGGATCGACGGCGGCCGCGTTGCCGGCGCCGCTGTCAGCATCCGATCGACCGAGGAGTTCTCCCTCTCATGGACGTGTCCTTCCTGGAGCCGGTGTTCGCTGCGTCCGGCCCGTACGCCACGGTGTGCGCCGACGTCACCCACACCACCGAGAACGCCGACACCGAGCTGGACCTGCGCGTCCGCGCCCTCTCCGACCGGCTGACGGAGCAGGGCGCACCCGAGGCCGTCGTCGAGTCGGTGCGCGCCCGCCTGCTCGAGGGAAACGAGGGTGGCGAGGCAGGCACGCTCAGGGGCCGGGCCCTGGTGGTCGCCTCCGACGGCTCGGTCGTCCTCGATCACGCGCTGGTCGGCGCCCCGACGCGCGAGGTGGCCGAGTGGTCCCCGCAGCCGGCCCTGTTGGCGGTGCTCCGCCAGCTCCCCGGTCGGGTGCCGCACATCGTCGTCCTCACCGACCGCACGGGGGCCGACATCACCTACATCGGGGCGCCGGGAACGGTCGAGGAGGAGAGGACCGTCGAGGGGGAGACCTTCCAGATCCGCAAGTTCCAGGGGGGCGGCTGGGCGCACCACCGCTACCAGCACAACGCCGAGAACAAGTGGGTGCACAACGCCGAGGAGGTCGCCACCCAGATCTCCTCGATGGCCCGCAGGCTTGCGCCACGGTTCGTCCTGGTCGCCGGTGACGTCCGCGCACGGCAGATCCTCACCGACCGTGCCAGCGACCTGTGGTCCGACCTGATCGTGAGCATGGACGAGGGCGGCCGCGCAGCCGGCGCCGATCGCGAGCCGGTCGACCGGCGCGAGGCCGAGCTGGTCGCCGAGCACGAGGCCCGCGAGTGCGCCGAGGTGATCGAGCAGATCGCCTCCGCATCGGCGCACGGGCTCTCGCTCACCGGAACGGCGCTGGTCGTGGACGCGCTGCGCAAGAACCAGGTTGAGACCCTGGTGCTCGCCGACCGGCCCGACGACGAGAAGCTCCTGGTCGGCGGCTCGCCGCTGGAGCTCGGCGTGAGCCAGGACGACATGCAGGCCCTCGGCTCGCAGGAGGTGCACTCGGTACCCGGCGAGCGCGCCCTCATCGCCGCCGCGGTGGCCACCAGGGCGGGCGTCGTCGTCGTTCCGCGCGCGGCCATGCCCGGCGACATCCCGGTCGCCGCCATCCTCCGGTACACCGACGCCTCGACCGCGTCCGGCCAGTGACCTCGTACCGAACCGATAGAAGGAGAACGATCCCGTGAGCGACCCGCACCAGCCCGCCACCTCGCCCGGCACCGACCAGGGCGACATCGAGCGCCGGGCCGCGCTCGCCGAGGCCCTCGGCAAGGAGGTGTGGCCCGCCGACCGCGACACCCTGATCGGCAAGGCGCAGGAGGGACACGCACCCGACCACGTGCTGTCCCAGCTGCGCCGGCTGCCCGAGGGCCAGGAATTCACCAACGTCCAGGAGGTTGCCCAGGCGCTGGGACTGGGCACCGAACAGCAGCGGTTCTGACATGCCGTCGATGAAGGATCCCTCGCCCGAGGCCATCGCCAACGTCACCGAGCACAACGTGAAGACGCGGGCGCGGCTGCTGCCCGAGGAACAGTCGGTCGAGGGGCACCCCGACCCGGCGACGGGCGGGATCGACCCCGAGGTGCAGGCCGCGGTGATCCTCGCCGAGTCGGAGGAGCGCACCATCCACGCCGATCCGGACGACGCCCAGGGCGCCCACCGTCAGTCGGCGGAGACCGCGGATCAGCCCTGAGCGAGGACTGGGCCCTCGGGCGCGGCGCGCCTGGGCACGAGGTCGTTCACCGTCCGGCGGGAACTCATCCAGGACGGCGAGGTGGCGATCCGCGGCCACGTCGTCCTGGTGCACGTCGACTTCCCCTCGAACGGCACGGGCGCCATGAGGCGCTGCACGGTGATCCGGGACAGATCCGGGCCGACTGGACGACCTGTGTGGCGGCGGCCCATCGACAGCGGCACCACGTGGCCGAGGCGGCGCCGACGAACGGGCCGCAGACCTCGGCCGATGCTCCCGGATGTGATCATCTTCGCTGTCCTGGGTAGGACCGGGACCAGTCCCTCGAGAGGAGAGGTCATGCCCAAGACCACGAAGAGCGGTAGCGCGAAGTTGTCGGAGCTGCCCAGCACGCTGAAGCGGTCGGCGAAGAAGGCGCAACGCACCTTCGCGAAGGCGCACGACTCCGCGGCCGGCGAGTACGGCGACGAGAAGCGCGCGAACCAGGTGGCCTGGGCCGCGGTGAAGCACAGCTTCGAGAAGGTGGGCGATCACTGGGAGAAGAAGGCGGGCGGCAAGAAGGGGCCTTCCGACGCGCAGGCGGCAGGTGGCCGCACCACCGACCGGAAGACCAAGGGTGGCGTCGACGCCAAGGCGACCAAGGAGCACCTGCTGAAGCTCGCCAAGAAGCTCGACGTGTCGGGCCGCTCCACGATGAAGAAGAAGCAGCTGGTCGACGCGATCCAGAAGGCGAACAACAAGAAGACCGCCGACGCCCGCAAGAAATGACCCCTGCGGAGTGGATTCGGGGCGGTAACCCGCACGAATCCACTCCGCTCGGGTTCAGATGAGGATCAGCTCGGTCTGGCGGCCGTCGAGGTACTCGATGCCCCCCGCGGTCAGGGCGATGCCTTCTTCGAGGGCCATCCGCACACACTGGCCACCCCACTCGGGCACCGGGCGGCGCACGGCCAGCTCCAGCGCGTAGGCGGTGTCGGCGTGCACCGGGTAGTCGCCCGCTCTCGGGACGCACCTCTGCTCGTCCCACTGGCCGATCGCCGGGCCCGCTCCGTGGCCGTGCACGCCGAGCGGATGGGAGTACACGTCGGCGTCGATGCCCGCTTCGGCCGCGGCGGCACGGGCGGCGGCGAGCACCTCGTTCCCGGTCCGGCCGATGGTCAGCGCCTCGGTCGTGAGGTCCTGCATCCGGTTGCCGGTGCGCAGCGCCGCCTGCAGACCGGCGGGCGCCCCGGCCTCCCCGGCGCGCAGTACGTAACCGTTGCGCTGGGTGTCGGTCTTGAGTCCGAGGCTGGCCAGCCCGACGTCGCAGTGCACCAGGTCGCCGGGTTGGATCACCGCGTCGTAGGGCACGGTCGGCAGCAGGGTCCCCCGTTCCGGGGCCAGCGGCACTCCGGCGCGCTGCAGGCCGACGCTCGGGTGGAACCACGGCTCGACACCGAGGTCGTGGAAGCGCTGCCGGATCCACCAGGCCACGTCGAGCGCCGTCGTCGTCCCGACCCGGATGACCGCAGGGGAGAACGCCTCGGCGATGACCGCGTGCGCCAGCCGGTTGAGGGCGCGCAGGGCAGCGATCTCTTCCGGCAGCCGGGTCTCGAGCCAGCTGACCACCAGGTCCTCGGCCGGCACGAGCCGCTCGGCATAGGGCCCGAGCGCTGCGGTGACCTGGCCGTGCTCGGTGTGCGAGAGCCCGTCGGCCAGGGCGAACGAGGCCGAGACGTCGATGCCGATGCGCCGCGGATCGGCCTGCTCGACGATCCTGCGGACGGCAGCCCACTGCGACTGCTCGGCGGGCAGCGCGGGCTCGTCGCCGGGAGACCAGGCCGGCAGGAACTGGCCCACCGCGTACGGGGAGACCGCCGCCGCCGTGACGCCGTCGTCGCTGCGGTGCAGTACCAGGATGGTGCGACGGCGTGCCGACAGCCATGTCGCCGGTAGCAGCGTGGCCAGCACCGGGTCCTCGTTGTACTCGCGGCCGATCACCAGCCAGAGGTCGATGTCGGCGCGGTCCATGAGCTCCGGGAGCAGGTCGAGCAGCCGCTGGGTCAGCCAGCGGTCGCGGACGTCGGCCTGCTCACGCAACGGCAACGGGACCGTCCGCGTGGGGTCCGGCGCGTCGAGCGGCATGCCGACAAGACAAGCAGAGAACCGGTCGGGCCACCGGTCGAAGCAGGCGGCGGGAGGTCCTCCCGCGGGCGACGTCGCCGGCCGGGGGCTCGGGACCACCTCGGGGGTGCGGCTCAGCACCGCGGCCGAGTCGCCATTACCCGGCGGTGATCAGAGGACGGCGGGGTGTCATTCCGCGCGGCACGACCCCTGTGGCCGCGTCCCGGGCTGCCAGGCTGACGCGATGTCTCACCTCGACCCCGCCCTGGTCGACGTCCGCACCGTTGCCGCCCACCCCCTGGTGAGCAACGGCAGCACCGGCTCGCTGCGCATGGTGGCGCCGGGAGCTGCCACTGCCGGTCGCTTCGGTCTGGTCGAGTACCGCGTCGCGCCACACAGCCCGGGGGCCGAACCGCACTATCACCGGACCTTCTCCGAGAGCTTCTACGTGCTGTCCGGGCAGCTGACCGTCTACGGGGCGGGGGAGTGGCAGCCCCTCGGCCCGGGCGACTTCGTCCTGGTGAACGAGGGAGGGGCGCACGGCTTCCGGAACGACGGCGACGAGGAGGCCGCCTTCCTCATCCTCTTCGCGCCCGGGATCGCGCGCGAGCTCTTCTTCGCAGAGCTGGCCGAGTTGCGCCGCAGCGGCCGAACGCTCAGCCCGGAGGAGATGACCGCCTTCTACGCCCGGCACGACCAGGCTATGGTCGACCCCTGAGCGGCAGTGGAAGGGTGGTTCCCGTTCGCCCCACCAGCCGCTACGAGGAGGCCCCCTTGGCCGGAGGACCGTGGTTCTTCTGTCTCAGGCACCACACCGTCGAGGACCGCGACGGGTGCGCCGAGCGGCACCGCCTGGGCCCGTACGAGACCCGCGAGGAGGCCGAGCACGCGCTGCAGTCGGTCGCTCAGCGGGAGGAGGCGCTCACTGCCGAGGACCGCGCCTGGAAGGACGACTGACCTCTCTCCGCGCCTTTCTGTTGAGCAGACGCCTACGGGCATGATCGGGTGCGTGACGGACGGGCGCGCGGTGGAGGACCTCGTCGTCGGGGGGCGGGGCGGCACGGGTCCACAGGGCGGGTGCACGCCGGTGTCCGGATCACCGACGTCGGAAACGACCCCCTGCTCCGCGGCCCCCGCGCGCCGGGGCCGGGGAGTAGGCACGGGCCGGCAAGAGCGCACGCGGTGATCCCGACCGACGACTGCGGCGCCGTGTACGACGGGCCGTCCCCGCGGCGCGTCGTCAGCCTGGTGCCGTCTCTCACCGAGGCGATCGCGGCGACCGACATCAGCCTGCTGGCCGGCGCCACCGACTGGTGCACGCACCCCGCGGGGCTTGCCGTTCCGCGGGTCGGCGGCACCAAGTGGCCCGACCTGCAGCGCGTGCTGGCCGTGCGGCCCGACCTCGTGGTCGCCAACGCCGAGGAGAACCGGGACGAGGACGTCGAGGCTCTGCGGGCAGCGGGCATCCCCGTGTGGATGACAGCTCCCGCCACCGTGGACCAGGCGCTGGACTCGCTGGGGCGCCTGTGTGCCGTGTTGGGCCACCCGGCGCCGGGGTGGCTGCGCAAGGCCCGTGCCGGGTGGGCCACGCCTGCGCAGGTGTCGCCGGTGCGGGCCGTCGTCCCCGTCTGGCGTCGTCCGTGGATGGTCCTAGGACGCGACACGTTCGCCGGCGATGTGCTGCGCCGGCTCGGCGTGGTCAACGTCTTCGCCGGCTCGGCCGATCGCTATCCGCGCCTGCGCACGGACGAACCGGCCACCGTCGAGGCCGACCTCGTCGTCTTCCCCGACGAGCCGTACGCCTTCACCCGGGACGACGGACCCGAAGCCTGGCCGCAGGCGCGACCGGCGTTCGTCAGCGGCCGGCACCTCACGTGGTACGGCCCGTCGCTCACCGAGGCGCCCGCCCTGCTGACCGCGCAGCTCCTGCGCCGCTGAGCCGCAGCCCCGTCAGCCGGCCGGAAGGAGGTCCCGGCCGAGCTGGTGCAGCAGCCCGACGAAGTCGTCGTTGCGCCACCACTCGGCGACCTTGCCGTCGACGAGGCGGTAGACGTCGGTGCCGCCCCACCGGACGGCCCGTCCCGTCGGCGCGATGCCGGCCAGGTCGCCGGAGTGCGTTCCGGTCGCGGTCCACCGGGCCGTGACCAGATCGCCTTCGGCAACCGTCGCCTCGACGGCGATGTTGAGGTCGGGGAAGGTCGACCGGAGTCCCTCGAACGCCCGGCGCAGGCCGTCGAGACCCTCCGTGTCGGGGGCGGTTCCCGGAGTTCCTGGATGAACCCGTAGGTCGGGGCTCACGAAGAGACCCAGCAGGTCGGCGCGGTGGGTGTTCACGCATTCCCCGACCAGGCGGCGGACGACGTCCTTGTTCTCCTCGATGCCCATGGATCAGCGTCGCACCGGCTGCCGCTGAGGGGAACGGGCGACGGCGCGCCACGGTCCGCCGTCGCGAGTCAGGCCGGCGCGTCCGTCGGCTCGCTCGTAGGAAACGTCGGGGGTGCTCTACTCGAACGAGTGCTCCGGCCCCGGGAAGACCCCGCCGCGGACCTCGTCGGCGTACTCGCGGGCGGCCCGAAGCAGCTCGGCCCGCAGATCGGCGTACTTCTTGACGAACCGCGGCACGCGACCGCCGGTGTAGCCGGCCATGTCCGGCCAGACGAGCACCTGGGCGTCGCAGTCGACGCCGGCACCGATGCCGATCGTCGGAATGGTCAGCTCCTTGGTCACCTGGCCGGCGATCTCCGCGGGGACCATCTCGAGGACGACGGCGAACGCGCCGGCCTCCTGCACGGCGTGCGCGTCCTCGAGCAGCTTCTCGGCTCCGGCGCCGCGACCCTGGACCCGGAAGCCGCCCAGGGCGTGCTCGCTCTGCGGGGTGAACCCGATGTGGGCCATGACCGGGATGCCGGCGTCGACGATCTTCCTGATCTGTGGCGCGACCCGCACCCCGCCCTCGAGCTTGACCGCCTGCGCGCCGCCCTCCTTCATCAGCCGGAAGGCGGTGGCCAGCGCCTGGTCGGGGCCCGCCTCGTAGCTGCCGAACGGCATGTCGCCGACGACGAGCGTGCGCTTGGTGGAGCGCGTGACGGCCTTCGTCATCAGCAGGATGTCCTCGACGGTGACCGGGACGGTGCTGGAATAGCCGAGGACGACGTTGCCCGAGGAGTCGCCGACCAGGAGTACGGGGATGCCCGCCTCCTCGAACACCGAGGCGCTGACGGTGTCGTAGGCGGTGAGCATCGCCCACTTCTCGCCCCGCTCCTTGGCCTGCTGCAGGTGGTGCACGCGCACGCGGGTCGTCGACTGCCCGCCGTAGACCACTGACTCGCTCACTGAGCCGCTCCTTCGCGGACGCTGGGCAGGCTCTCCCGCCAGCGATTGCTGATCGGCAGGCGCCGATCCCGGCCGAACGCCTTCAAGCTGATCTTCGTTCCCGGTGCCGACTGGCGGCGCTTGAACTCCGCGGCGTCCACCAGACGGAGGACCCGGGCCACCACGTCGGCGTCGTGGCCGCGCTCGAGAAGTTCGGCCATCCCGAGGTCGCGGTCGACGTAGTCGGCGATGACCGCGTCGAGCTCCTCGTAGGAGGGGAGCGAATCGCTGTCCTGCTGACCGGGCGCGAGCTCCGCGGACGGCGGCTTGTCGATCGAGTTCTCCGGGATGGGCTCGGTCTCGCCGCGGCTCCGGGCGTACTCGTTGCGCCAGCGGGCGAGGTTCCAGACCAGCGTCTTGGGCACGTCCTTGATCGGTGCGAAGCCGCCGGCCGCGTCGCCGTAGAGGGTGGAGTAGCCGACCGCCACCTCGCTCTTGTTGCTCGTGGCCAGGAGCAGGTGCCCGTGCTGGTTGGACAACCCCATGAGCAGCGTGCCGCGCACCCGGGCCTGCAGGTTCTCCGCTGCGACGCCGGTCAGCTCCACCGACCCGTGGTACGCGTCGACCATCGGCGCGATCGGGACCACGGAGTAGTGCATCCCCAGCCGGTTCGCGGAGTCCTGGGCGTCGGAGAGCGAGTGCTCGCTGGACCACTTCGACGGCAGCCCGACGCCGTGTACCCGGTCTGCACCCAGGGCATCGACCGCCAGCGCAGCGACCAACGCGGAATCGATGCCGCCGGACATCCCCAGCACGACCGACTTCATCCCGTTCTTGTCGATGAAGTCGCGCAGCCCCATGACCAGGGCGCGCCAGACTTCCTCGCAGTCGGTCAGCGGCTCGGCGATCGAGTTCGGCCGCGCCTCGAACGGCGCCACCGGCTCGTCGGAGAGCACGTGGCGGGTGACGGTCATCGGCCCGATGCGGCCCTCCGTCCGCCCGGGGTTGACGGCCGGGTCGACGGTGAGGTCGACGGTGAGCAGGTGCTCCACGAACTGTGGCGCGCGGGCCACGAGCCCACCGTCGGCGCCGACCACCAGCGAGTCGCCGTCGAAGACCAGTTCGTCCTGCCCGCCTACTTGGTTGCAGTACGCGATGGGCGCCCGGGCCTCGGCGGCGCGGCGGCGGACGAGCGGCAGCCGCAGGTCGTCCTTCGCCCGCTCGTAGGGCGAGGCGTTGGGGGAGACGACGAGGTCGACGCCGGCCTGGCCCGCGACGCCGCACGGGCCGCCCTCGACCCAGAGGTCCTCGCAGATGGTCAGGGCGACGTCGACCCCGTGCAGGCGGACGATCGAGAGCTCGTTGCCGGGCACGAAGTAGCGCGCCTCGTCGAAGACGCCGTAGTTCGGCAGGTGCCGCTTGTAGTAGCGGGTCACCACCTGGCCGGCATACAGCAGTGCGGCCGCGTTGCGCGGCGCCCCCCGACGGGGGTTGGCGTCGCCCGGCCGGTCGTCGTCGATGTCCGGGTGATCGATCGGCGCCGGACCGCTGCCCTCCGTGTGCGCGAGGTAGCCGACCACGACGGCCACGTTGCCGAGCCCGTCGCCCGCCAGCGCCGTGGCGAGGTCGACGAGGGCACGCTCGCTGGCCCGCGCGAAGGACTCGCGCAGGACCAGGTCCTCGGCCGGGTAGCCGGTCAACGTCATCTCCGGGAAGACGACGAGATGGGCCCCGGCGGCCGATGCCTTCGCCGTCCAGGTGCGCACCAGTTCCGCGTTTCCCGCGAGGTCACCGACGCGGGTGTCGACCTGGGCCAAGCCCACCCGCAGCTGCCGCTGCTGATCGTTCACGGGTGCATCCTCGTCCGCCGGACGGTGCCCCGGCCAGGTGGGTGGGCATCCGCGCGCGACCAGGGACGACGGGCAGCGGCGGGCCCACCGTGACTGGGTGCCCGAGTGCCGGCCATCGAGGTGCTCGACGGCGGGAGCCCTTGCTGGCCCCGGCAGCTCCCGGGTCCCCGCGGCGACCTGGCCGCGGGCGGGGCAGGCGCCGCCGACCTCGCCCGCGCGGGCTTCTGCGACGCCTCCGAGTGCCGTCCGCTCTCGCTCGGACGAGCGGACACGGAGTTTCGAGAGCGAGAGTTAGTTCTAGACTCCCGTCATGGACGAGACCCGGACGGCGCAGGTCGCAGCGGTGGCCGCCCTCGCGGAGCCGACCCGCCGCCGCCTGTACGACCATGTCGTCCGGCAGGCCGCGCCGGTGAGCCGCGACGAGGCGGCGGTCGCCGTGGGCGTTCCTCGCGCCACTGTCGCCTTCCACCTGGACCGGCTGGTCGACGACGGCCTGCTGGACGTCGTCTTCGAGCGGCGAACCGGCCGCACCGGACCCGGCGCCGGTCGCCCGTCGAAGCTCTACCGGCGGGCGGAGTGCTCGGTGTCGGTCTCCCTTCCGGAGCGCCGGTACGACCTGGCGGGTGAGCTCCTCGCCGCATCCCTGGCCGAGGCCGAGCGCACCGGCGAGCGGCCCGGTGCCGTGCTCGATCGGCGCGCGTTCGCTCGCGGTCGGGAGCTGGCCGGCGAGGTGGCGAGCGCGGATCCGGACGCGGCGCTGCGCGTGCTCGAGGGCCACGGCTTCGAGCCGCGGCGGGAGGGGGAGGGGATCGTGCTGGCGAACTGTCCGTTCCACGTCCTTGCCCGAGACCACACGGAGCTGGTCTGCGGAATGAACGTCCGGCTGCTCGAGGGGCTGCTCGACGGGTTGCCCGGGGCAGGGTTCGAGGCCCGCCTGCGTCCGACGCCAGGCATGTGCTGCGTTCGGCTCGAGCGCTTGCATCCCGGGCCCGGAGGCGGTTGACAGGAGCGGCCGGCGGGTCTCTACTCCTAACCATCATTGGTTTTAGAAGGAGCCCGCCATGACCCTCCACCTGAACCGCTCCCGGATTCCCGCCGCCATCGGTGCCGACCCCGCTCTCCAGGCCTTCCTGCTGCTGCGCACGGCCTTCACCGTGGCGCCGATCGTCTTCGGCCTCGACAAGTTCACGAACCTGCTCACCGACTGGCCGGGCTACCTGGCGCCCTGGATCGACGGCATCGTGCCGGGCAGCGCGCAGCAGGCGATGTACGGCGTGGGGGTCGTCGAGATCGTCGCGGGTGCCGCCGTCGCCGTCGTGCCCCGGTTCGGCGGCTGGCTGGTCGCCGCCTGGCTCGGCGGGATCATCCTGAACCTGCTGACGGTCCCCGGTTTCTACGACGTGGCCCTGCGCGACGTCGGGCTCCTGGTCGCGGCCGTGGCACTGGCCCGGCTCGCCTCGGTCTACGCCCCCGGCCGCCCCTCGACCCGCTTCCGGGCATGAGCACGCCGCAGTGGACCGGTGCGGCGGACGGCCGCGCCATTGCGCTCCGGGTGGTGCGCGAGCGCGGCGCCATCGACGCTCCGGCCGCCGAGCGTGCGGTCGCCGACCTCCTCCGCGCGCTCGGCAAGGACCCGGCCGAGCCCCACCTGGCCGACACGCCACGCCGGGTGGCCGACGCCTACGCCGAGCTGCTGACGGGGCGCCAGTTCGACCTGACCACCTTTCCCAACGACGAGGGCTACAACGAACTCGTCCTCGCCACCGGCCTCCCGGTCCAGTCGCTGTGCGAGCACCACCTGCTGCCCTTCTCCGGGGTCGCGCACATCGGCTACCTGCCCGACGACCGCATCCTCGGGCTGTCGAAGCTCGCTCGCGTGCTCGAGCTGTTCGCGCGGGACCTGCAGGTGCAGGAACGGCTCACCCAGCAGGTCGCCGACTGGTTGCAGGAACACCTCGCACCCCGAGGTGTGGGCGTGGTGATCGAGGCCGAGCACCTGTGCATGTCCCTGCGCGGTGTCCGGGCCCCCGGCGCCCGGACCATCACCTCCGCCCTGCACGGCCTGCTCCGCGACGACGGCCGTTCGCGGCAGGAGTTCTTCGCGCTGGCCGGTACCGGCTCCCGCTGATCGAGAGAAGGCTGATCCGCATGACCTCCCAGGACGCGTTCGTGATCGTCGGCGCCGGGCTCGCCGGCGCCAAGGCAGCCGAGACCCTGCGCGGCGAGGGATTCGACGGGCCGGTGGTGCTGGTCGGGGCGGAGCAGGAGCTCCCGTACGAGCGGCCGCCGTTGTCCAAGGGCTACCTGGCCGGCACCGCGTCGCGGGAGAGTGCCGCGGTCCACGCCGTCGACTGGTTCGGACAGCACGACGTCGAACTGCGCACCGGCGTGCGGGCGACGGCGCTGGACCCGGCCGCCCACCGCCTGACCCTCGACACCGGCGCAGCGCTCGGCTACGCCCGGCTGCTGCTCGCCACCGGATCCTCCGCGCGGCGGCTGTCCCTGCCCGGCGCCGACCTCGACGGTGTCCGGTACCTGCGCACCCTGCCCGACGCCGACCGCCTGCTCGCCGACCTCTCCGGTGGTGGGCGGGAGGTCGTCATCGTGGGCGCGGGGTGGATCGGCCTCGAGGTCGCCGCCGCCGCCCGGGCCCACGGCAACGCGGTCACCGTCGTCGAGCCCCGGCCGACTCCGCTGCACGCCGTCCTGGGGCCGGTCATGGGCGACGTCTTCGCGCGCCTGCACCGCGAGCACGGGGTCACGCTCCTGACCGGTACGGGCGTCCGAGAGTTCCGCGGCCGCGGGGGCCGGGTGGCGGCCGTGGTCACCGACCGCGGGGAGCTGCCGGCGGACGTCGTCCTCGTGGGCGTGGGAGCGGTGCCCAACACCGAGCTCGCCGCCGAGGCCGGTCTGGAGGCGGGCAACGGCGTCCTGACCGACGCCGCCCTGCGCACCTCGGCACCGGACGTCTTCGCCGCCGGGGACGTCGCCGCCGCGCTCCATCCGCTCTACGGCCGCCACGTGCGGGTCGAGCACTGGGCGAACGCCCTCAACCAGGGGCCCGCGGCGGCGCGATCAATGCTCGGCCGGGTGGTCAGCTACGACCGGGTGCCGTACTTCTACACCGATCAGTACGACCTCGGAATGGAGTACTCGGGGCTGGGTGGCCCGGGCGACACCGTGGTCTGCCGGGGCAACCCCGAGGACGGCGCGTTCATCGCCTTCTGGCTCGACGACGGCCGGGTCACCGCCGGCATGAACGTCAACGTATGGGACGTGAGCGGCCCCATCCAGGAGCTGATCCGCTCGGGCCGACCGGTCGACGTCGGGCGGTTGACCGACCTCGACGTCGCACTGGAGGAGGTCTTCTGACCCCCTCGCCGCCGTGGAAAGGACGGCGACACGTACAGGATCGGGGGACAGGTCGTGTGCAGACCCCCCGGACGAGGCAAGGTGAGGGTCGAAGCTAGGCGCTGACACACCCCGGAAACGAGCGGACGCGAACATGGCGAGCATGGACCGACAGCAGGAGTTCGTCCTGCGGACCCTGGAAGAGCGCGACATCCGTTTCGTGCGGTTGTGGTTCACCGACGTCTCGGGCTACCTCAAGGCCGTCGCGGTGGCCCCGGCCGAGATCGAGGCCGCCTTCGCCGAGGGCATCGGTTTCGACGGCTCCGCGGTGGAGGGATTCGCGCGGATCTACGAGTCGGACATGCTCGCCAAGCCCGACCCCGGCACGTTCCAGGTGATGCCCGCGCCCAAGGGCGGGGCGAGCGACACCGCCCGCATGTTCTGCGACATCACGCTTCCCGACGGCTCGCCGGCGTGGGCCGACCCGCGCCACGTCCTGCGCCGGGCGCTGGGCAAGGCCGCCGACATGGGCTTCACCTTCTACACCCACCCCGAGGTGGAGTTCTTCCTGCTCAAGGACCTGCCCACCGACGGCAGCCCGCCCGAGCCCGCCGACAACGGCGGCTACTTCGACCTGTCCACGCACAACGTCGCGCACGATTTCCGGCGGGAGGCCGTCTTCGCGCTGGAGGCGATGGGCATCTCGGTGGAGTTCAGCCACCACGAGGTCGCGCCCGGCCAGCAGGAGATCGACCTGCGCTACGCCGACGCCCTGTCGATGGCCGACAACATCATGACGCTGCGCCACGTGGTCCGGGAGGTCGCGCTGGCGCAGGGAGTGCACGCAACCTTCATGCCCAAGCCGTTCACCGACCTGGCCGGCTCGGCGATGCACACGCACCTGTCCCTGTTCGAGGGCGACCGCAACGCCTTCCACGACGCCGCCGACCCGATGCGGCTGTCGACGACGGCCAAGCAGTTCATCGCCGGCATCCTCACCCACGCCCGCGAGTTCACCGCCGTCACCAACCAGACGGTCAACTCCTACCGCCGGCTGCTGGCCGGCACCGAGGCGCCGACCGCCGCCACCTGGGGCCGGGCGAACCGGTCGGCGCTGGTGCGCTTGCCGTCCTACAAGCCGAGCAAGGTGAACTCCTCGCGCGTCGAGGTGCGCTCGCCCGACTCGGCCTGCAACCCCTACCTCACCTTCGCGGTCCTGTTGGCCGCCGGGCTGCGGGGCATCGAGAAGGGCTACGAGCTGCCGCCGGAGGCCGAGGACGACGTGTGGTCGCTCACCGACACCGAGCGTCGAGCGGCTGGTTACGAGGACCTTCCGGTCTCCCTCGGTGACGCGGTTACCGCGATGGAGAGCAGTGAGCTGGTCGCGGAGACCCTCGGCGAGCACGTCTTCGAGTTCTTCCTGCGCAACAAGCGCGAGGAGTTCGCCTCCTACCGGCAGAACGTGACCCCCTTCGAGCTGCGCCGCTACCTCCCGGGCCTGTGACGAAGGGCCCTCCTGCCCCGCCGCTCGCAGGCTCGCGGCGGGCCCCTGCGGGAGGGCCATTAACCTCGACGGCGTGACTCGCCTGCTCGTCGTCGTCCCTCATGACAGCGATCCGCTCGCCCGCCTGGGCGACTGGCTGCGCGGCGCCGGCATGGAGCTCGACGAGCGGCGCCTCAGCGCCGGCGACGCACTGCCGGCCGGCCTCGACGGCTTCGACGGGCTGGTCGTGCTCGGTGGTCCCCAGTCCGCCATGGACGACGAGGCGACGAGCCCCGAGCTGGTCGGCGTCCGCCAGTTGCTCAGGCAGGCCCTGGACGCCGACCTCCCCACGCTGGCCATCTGCCTGGGGGCCCAGCTGCTCGCCGAGGTGGGCGGCGGCAAGGTGCGTGCGGGCGTCGACGGGCCGGAGGTCGGCGCGACCCTGGTGGCCAAGCGCGACGCCGCCGACGCCGACCCGGTGTTCGGCCCGCTGCCACTGTCGCCCGACGTCCTCCAGTGGCACCACGACGAGATCGCCGAACTGCCCACCGGCGCGACCCTGCTTGCCGGCAACCCGTTCTACGCACACCAGGCATTCCGGTCGGGACGGCACGTCTACGGGCTGCAGTTCCACATCGAGACGACGCCGGAGGTCGTTCGCCAGTGGGCGGAGTCCGACGAGGTCGGCGTGGCGGCGAGCCCGCACGACGTGGAGACGATCTGTTCCCGCTCCGACGCAGCGCACCCCGACATGGAGGAGGCCTGGCAGCCCTTCACCGCCCGGTTCGCCGATCTGGTCCGGGCCCGCGCGCACCTGGCCGCCTGAGTTCATGACGAGGTCAGAGGTGGAGGTGCCGCGCCGGGCCGTGGTGCGGCTCGCCCGCTTCGGCTTCGAGGACGGCGAACGGGCCGCCCGCCTGCTCTCTGACCCGGCCCTCGGGCTGTGGGACCTCGAGCGCAACGAGCCCGCCGACCCGGAGGCCGGCCCGGTCGTGGCCGCGCTGGCCCGCGCCGGCGACCCCGATCTCGCCGTCCGCTCGCTGCACCGGCTGGTCGAGGCCCTCGACGGCACCGACGCCAGCGGGGCGTCGGCCGCGGCCCTGCTCGCCGGGCTGCGCGGCTCGGGTCTGCTGCGCAGCAGGTTGCTGTCGGTGCTCGGGGCCATCTCCGGCCTGGCCGACCACCTGGCCGCCCATCCCGCGGACTGGACGGTCCTGGACGACGACGGGGACGGCGCACCGGTCGGGGCGGCGCGCCCGTCGGCGCAGGAGCTCCAGCGCCAGATGCTCAGCTCGGTCGGCGCCGATCCCGACGACCCGCCGTGGGGCGTCCGGCTGGGCAAGGGAGCGCCGGACGCATCCCCGACGCGCATCAGCGCCCTCCGGCTGGCCTACCGCCGGGCCATCCTGTCCCTCGCGGGTCGCGACCTCGGCGACTCGCTGCCGGCCGAGGAGGCGGCCGCCGAACTGGCCGACATCGCCGCCGCGGTCCTGACCGCCGGGCTGGCGCTGGCCGTCGCCGAGCAGCCGACGTCCGCCGCTGCCTGCCGCCTGGCGGTCATCGCGATGGGCAAGACCGGTGGCCGGGAGCTCAACTACGTCAGCGACGTGGACGTGGTCTTCGTCGCCGAGCCGGTGGATCCCACCGATCCTGAGCCCCCGGCGATCACTTCCGCGACGCGGGTGGCCGCCGCACTCATGCGGATCTGCCGCGAGGCGGCGTGGGAGGTCGACGCCGCTCTGCGCCCGGAGGGCAAGGCGGGGGCGCTGGTCCGCACGGTCTCCGGCCACCGCGCGTACTACGAGCAGTGGGCGAGCACCTGGGAGTTCCAGGCGCTGCTGAAGATGCGTCCCGTGGCCGGCGATCCGCACCTCGGGCTGGCCTACGTCGAGGCCCTGTGGCCGCTGGTCTGGAAGGCCGGCGACCGCCCGGGCTTCGTCGCGGAGGTGCAGGCGATGCGCCGGCGGGTGGAGGCCAACATCCCGCCGGCCCAGGTCGAGCGGGAGCTGAAGCTCGGTCGGGGCGGCCTGCGCGACGTCGAGTTCGCCGTCCAGCTGCTGCAGATGGTGCACGGCCGGGTCGACGTGCGGCTGCGGGTCGGCGGCACGCTCCCGGCGTTGCACGCGCTGTCGGCCGGCGGGTACGTCGGGCGGGACGACGCGGCGACCCTCATCGCCTCCTACCGCTTCCTGCGCACGGTCGAGCACCGGTTGCAGCTGCTCCGCCTGCGCCGCACGCACCTGCTGCCCACCGACGAGCAGCAGCTGCGCTGGCTGGCCCGGTCGCTCGGCTACAAGCCCGATCACCGCGGAGAGGCCGTC
>JAOPWJ010000152.1 GCA_025965715.1 Blastococcus sp.
TGGCAGCTGACCAGCCGACCCGGCCCGAGTTCGCGCAGGACCGGCACCTCGTCGTCACAGCGGGTCTCCTGCCGCCAGGGGCAGCGGGTGTGGAACCGGCAGCCGCTCGGCGGGTTCGCCGGGGAGGGCAAGTCGCCGGCCAGCAGGATCCGCTCGCGGCGCTCCTCGATGACCGGATCGGGTACCGGGACGGCGCTCATCAGTGCCCGCGTGTACGGGTGCAGCGGCTGCTCGTAGAGGGCATCCGCGGGCGCCTGCTCCACCATCGAGCCGAGGTACATGACGCCGACGACGTCACTGATGTGCCGCACCACCGCGAGGTCGTGGGCGATGACGAGGAAGGTGAGCCCGAGCCGTTCCTGCAGTTCCTCGAGCAGGTTGAGCACCTGGGCCTGCACGCTGACGTCGAGTGCCGACACCGGCTCGTCGGCGATCAACAGGTCCGGTTCCAGCGCGATGGCGCGGGCGATGCCGATCCGCTGCCGCTGGCCGCCGGAGAACTCGTGCGGATACCGACGCCGGGACGCCGCAGGCAGGCCAACGGCGTCGAGCAGGCCGCTGACTTTCCCCGTGAGCTCCCGGGCGTTCCCGCCCAGGCCGTGCGCCCGCAGCGGCTCGGTGAGCAGCGACTCCACGTTCTGGCGCGGGTCGAGGCTGCCCAGCGGGTCCTGGAAGACCATCTGCATGCGCCGGCGCATGTGCCGCAGGGGCTCCCGGTCGAGCGAGGCGACGTCGGTGCCCTCGAAGAAGACGCGGCCCTCGGTGGGCTCGACCAGGCGCAGGATCGCGCGGCCGAGCGTCGACTTCCCGCAGCCGGACTCCCCCACCAGGCCGTAGGTGGAGCCACGGGCGATGGCCAGGTCGACGCCGTCGACGGCGCGGACGTGACCGACCGTGCGGTCGAAGAAGATGCCGCGCTTGATCGGGAAGTGGACCTTCAGGCCTTCCACCCGCAGCAACGGCTCCTCGCCGGACGGGAGGACGGCGGTCATCGAGGGACCCCGGACGCCGTGGCGCCGGCCGCGGCGGGCGGGTACTGGAGCGGATGGCGGCAGCGCAGCTCGCGCCCCGGGCCGTCGTACTCCAGGGGCACCGTGCTGCCGGACACCTCGGTGAGGCAGTCGTCCTCGGCGTTGTCGCAGCGCGGGGCGAAGGCGCAGCCCTCGGCCCACGGGATCGCGTCGCGCGCCGAACCGCGGATCGGGGTCAGCGGCGTTCCCCGGCCGGCATCCAGCCGCGGCACCGAGGCCAGCAGACCACCGGTGTAGGGCTGTCGCGGCCGGGCGAACAGGTCGTGCCGGTCGGCCGTCTCGATGATCTTCCCGGCGTACATGACGTGCACCCGGTCGCAGAGGCCCGCCACGACACCCAGGTCGTGCGTGATCATGACCAGCGCGGTGCCGGAGCCCAGCACCAGCTCGCGCAGCAGCTCGAGGATCTGGGCCTGAATGGTGACGTCGAGCGCCGTCGTCGGCTCGTCGGCGATGAGCAGCCGCGGCGAGCAGGCCAGCGCCATGGCGATCAACGCCCGCTGCCGCATGCCACCGGAGAGCTGGTGCGGATACTCGCCGAGCCGGCGCGCCGGATCGGGGATGCCCACCCGGTCGAGCAGGTCGGTGGCCTCCGCGACGGCATCCTTCTTGGCCATGTGCCGGTGCTCGTAGAGCACTTCGGTGACCTGGGTGCCGATCGTCACCGTGGGGTTCAGCGAGGACAGGGGATCCTGGAAGACCATCGCCATGTCGGCGCCGCGCAGCTTGCGCAGTGTCCGGTCGCTCGCGCCGAGCAGCTCCTCGCCGTCGAGCCGCACCGAGCCGCTCACCTCGACCCCGCGCCGTGGCAGCAGGCCCATCACGGCCAGGGACGTCACCGACTTGCCGCAGCCGGACTCGCCGACCAGCCCGATCGTCTCCCCCGGCGCGACCGCGAAGCTGACCCCGTCGACGGCGCGGGTGGACGCCTCGCCGCGCCGGGTGAACGTGACGGCGAGCTCCTCGACCTCCAGGACGGGGACGGCGCCGGCCATCGCGCTGGTCATTGCACTGGTCATCGCCGGACTCACCTCCGGAACTTCGGGTCGAGGGCCTCACGCAGCGACTCCCCGACCAGGGTGAAGCCCAGCGCCACGACGATGATGCAGAGCGCCGGATAGATGGCCAGCTCCGCTCGCACCGACAGCACGCTCTGCGCACTGGCCAGCATCGCGCCCCATTCCGGCCGGCTGATGTCCGGGTCGCCGAGACCGAGGAAGGACAGCGCCGCTGCCTCGATGATCGCCGTGGCCAGGCTCAGGGTCGCCTGCACGATCACCGGCGACAGCGAGTTGGGCAGCACATGGCCCAGCACGACGTTCCGACGTCGGACCCCGAGCGCCTGGGCGGCGACCGCGTAGTCGCGGTCGCGCTGGACGAGCATCGAGCCGCGGAGCAGGCGGGCGAACAGTGGGATCTGGGTGACCGCGATGGCGATCATCAGGGACACCTGGTTCTGCCCGAGCAGCACCGAGATCGAGATGGCCATCAACAGGCCCGGAACGGACAGGATGATGTCCACGAAGCGCATCACCAGGGTGTCCACCAGCCCGCCGAACGCCCCGGCGAGCACCCCGAGCATCATCCCGGCGACAGCTCCGAGCACGGTGGAGACGACGCCGATGAGCAGCGACTGCCGCGAGCCGTAGATGAGGCGGGAGAACAGGTCCCGCCCGAGCTGGTCGACTCCCAGCGGATAGCCCTCGCGGCTCCCGGGGATCGAGCCCTGGCGCACCTCCGACAGCAGCGACTGCGCGTAGGGGTCGCGCGGCGCCAGCCACGGCGCGAAGAGCGCCACCAGGAGAAAGACCACGACGATGACCGCGCCGATGAGGAACACCGGGTTGCGGCGCAGCCGGCGGAAGGCGCTCTTGACCAGCGACACCCCGCCGTCGCCTTCGGGCAGCGCTCCGGCGCGGGCGGCCAGGGCGTCGATGCGCTCGCGGCGCCGGTCGCCCAGGGACGCGGTCATTTGACCCTCACCCGGGGATCGAGCAGACCGTAGGAGACGTCGACCAGCAGGTTCACCAGGACGTAGACCACCGCCAGGATCAGGATGAAGCCCTGCAGGAGGGCGTAGTCACGGGTGCTGATCGCCTCGCGCAGGGTCGAGCCCACCCCGCCGAACGCGAACACCGTCTCGGTGAGCACCGCGCCGGAGAGCAGCAGCCCCGTCTGCAGGCCGATCGTCGTCGACACCGGGAGCAGGGCGTTGCGCAGGATGTGCCGGCGCCGCACCGTGTCGTTGGCCAGGCCCTTCGCCTGCGCCGTCCGTACGTAGTCCTCGTTGACCACGTCCAGGACCGATGCCCTGGTGATCCGCACGATGATCGCCAGCGGGATCGTGCCCAGCGCGATGCCCGGGAGGATCAGGTGCTGCAGGGCGTCCCACGCGGCGTCCCACTCCCGGGTGAGCAGCCCGTCGAGCACGTAGAAGTTGGTGACGTGGGTGGCCTCCATGCGCACGTCCTGCCGCCCGGAGCCGGGCAGCCAGCCCAGCTGGACGGCGAACAGCAGCCGGAACAGATAGGCCAGGAAGAACACCGGGATGGTGACCCCGAGAAGCGAGCCGATGACCGACGTCGAGTCGATCCAGCTGCCGTGCTTGCGTGCCGCGAGGTACCCCAGCGGGATGCCGATGCCGATGGCGAACACCATCGCGAAGACGGTGAGCTCCACCGTGCCCGGGAAGCGGGTGAAGAACTCGTCGGTGACCGCGCGCCCCGTGGTCTGCGAGGTGCCGAAGTCCAGTCGGAGGGCACGCCCGAGGAACCGCAGGTACTGGGTCCACAACGGCTCGTCGAGGCCGAAGACGCGGTTGTACTCGGCGATCTTGGCGGGCGTGGCCCGCTCGCCGAGCGCCGCGACCGCGGGGCCGCCGGGGAGTGCACGGAGCCAGGCGAAGAGCAGGATCGACAGCCCCAGCAGGATCGGGATCAGCTGGAGCAGCCGCCGGACGATGAATCGGAGCACGCGCTCAGGTCAGCCCTTCTCGACCGGCGACCGCGCCGGTGGCGGCGAGCACCACCACCGGCGCGACCGGAGGACCAGTTCAGTCGCTGATGGAGACCGTTGCGAAGTCCTCCGCCGACAGCGGGCTCGGGGTCAGCCCCGAGACCTTGTCGGAGACGGCCAGCGCATTGGGGCTGTGCGAGATCGGCACGGCCGGCAGGAAGTCCATGATCGCCTTGTTGGCCTCCTGGTAGAGCTCCGTCCGCGTCGCGGGGTCCGGCTCGGCGTCCGCCGTGGCCAGGGCATCGAAGATCTCCGGCGACGCGAAGGCTCCGAACTCCTCCTTCGACTGGCCGCCACCTGCATCGGCGAAGAACGTCCCGATGAAGTTGTAGGCGTCGTTGTAGTCACCGGTCCACCCGAGGAGGTGGAGGTCGGCCTGCCCGGCACTGACCGCGTCCAGGTAGTCCGGGTTCCAGGGCAGCGACACCGGCTCCGTCGTGAATCCGGCGTCGACCAGGTTCTTGTTGATGACCTCGAACATCGCGGCCGGGTCCGGCAGGTACGGCCGGCTGACGTCGGTCGGGTAGTAGAACCGGAGCGTCGTCCCCATGGCGCCGGCCTCGGTCAGGAGCTGCTTGGCCTTCGCCGGGTCGTAGTCGTACCTCGGCACGTCCTCGGTCCACCCGTCGACCGTCGGGGGCACGAACTCGATCGCCGCCTCGGCACCGTCGGGCAGCAGCGACTTCACGATCGTGTCTCGGTCGATCGCGTAGGCGATGGCCTGGCGGACCCTCGGGTCCTTCAGGGCCGGGTTGGACTGGCTGCCTGCGATGTTCCCGCCGTTGATGGCCAGGTAGAGGATGTTGAACGGGTCACGGGGCAGGACCTGGAAGCCGCCGTCCTCGAGGGCCGCGTAGTCCGCCGGGGCGACCAGGTCGTAGCCGTCGATGGAACCGGCCTCGAGCTCCTGCCGGCGGGTGTTCCCGTCGGAGATCGTCCGGAAGATGATCTTGTCCAGTGCGGCCGGCTCGCCCCAGTAGTCCTCGTTGCGGACGATGGTGACCTCGCCGTTGCCACGGTCCCAGCTCTCGAGCTTGAAGGGGCCGGTGCCGGTCGGGTGCTCGAGGGCGTAGGCCGGGTAGGTCAGCGCGTCCTCGTTGCCGGACAGGTTGTTCGCGTCGTACTTCTCCAGCGCCGTGGGACTCTGCATCGCGAAGCTCGGCAGCGTGAGGGCAGCCGGGAAGCGGCTGGTCACCTGGGAGATCTCGACGACGGCGGTGGTGGCGTCCTCGGCGCTGCAGCTCTTGTACAGGCTCGGGACGTCAGGCGTGCTGGCGAAGCCGCCGAAAACGTTCTGGTAGTACTCGGACGCCGCGGGGGCGGCCGCCAGCCCCTCGAAGTTGTACCAGCGCTCGAAGTTGGCGCAGACGGCCTCGGCGTTGAAGTCCGTGCCGTCGGTGAAGGTGACGTCGTCGCGCAGGTGGAAGGTGTAGGTCAGGCCGTCGTCGGAGACGTCGTAGGACTCCGAGAGCGCCGGCGCGATGTCCGCACTGCCCTCCTTGGTGGTGAGCAGGCCGTCGTAGAGCTGCCGGGTGACGCGGAACGACTCGCCGTCGGTCGCGAAGGCCGGGTCGAACATCGCGGGGTCGCCGGGGGCTCCGAAGACCAGCGTCCCTCCGCTCTTGGCCGCGTCGTCGGTGGTGGCGGAGTCGCGGTCACTGGAGGCGCAGGCGGAGAGGGTCACTGCGGTGAGCGCGGCCGCCGAAGCGGCGAGCGCGCGGGTGGTACGACGACGTTGCATCGCGGAAGACCTACCTTCCCAGCCCCAGTGGGCCGGATGGGATCCGGACCTGACCGCCGTGGACGCGAAGACCCACGCGCGTCCAGGGACCCTAGGACTCTCGCCTGTCCGCCGGTGAGGCCCCGGACGCCATCGACACCATCTCGTGATGAATCGCGATGAACGCCCCCCTGCCCCCCTGCCCCCCACCGCTCGCGCGCTCGCCGCGCGGGACAGCAGGGTCCCTTCTCACGCGTCGATGCGGCGGCGGCCCTCGAAAGCCCGCCCCAGCGTGATCTCGTCGGCGTACTCGAGGTCGCCCCCGACGGGCAGGCCACTGGCCAGCCGGGAGACGGCCAGGCCCATCGGCGACACCAGCCGGGCCAGGTAGGCCGCGGTCGCCTCGCCCTCGAGGTTCGGGTCGGTGGCGATGATGAGCTCGGTGACCGCCCCGTTCATCAGCCGGGTCATGAGCTCCTTGACCCGCAGGTCGTCGGGGCCGACGCCGTCGATCGGGCTGATCGCACCGCCGAGCACGTGGTAGCGACCCCGGAACTCACGGGTGCGCTCGATCGCGACGACGTCCTTCGGCTCTTCGACCACGCACAGGATGTCGTCGACACGACGCGGGTCGCGGCAGATCCGGCACTGCTCGGCCTCGGCGACGTTGTAGCAGGTGACGCAGAAGCGGACCTCCTGCTGCACGCGGGTGAGCGCCGCGACCAGCCGGGTCACGTCGGCGGACTCGGTGGCGAGCAGGTGGAAGGCGATCCGCTGGGCGCTCTTCGGGCCGACGCCGGGCAGCCGCCCGAGCTCATCGATGAGGTCCTGGACGGCTCCCTCGTACACGGCGTTCCTCTGCTGGGTTCGGTAGGGAGATCAGAAGCCGGGCAGGCCGAGGCCGCCGCCACCGAGGCCACCGGCGAGCGGGCCCATCGTCCGGGCGGCGAGCTCGTCGACCGCCCGCTTGGCGTCGTGGAGCGCGGCGACGATCAGATCCTGCAGGGTCTCGAGGTCGTCGGGGTCGACCGCGGACGGCGCGATGGTGAGCGCGGTGACCTCACCGTTGCCGGTCATCGTGGCCGAGACCAGCCCACCGCCCGCGGTGCCGGTCACCTCGGTGCGCGCCATCTCCTCCTGCGCGGCGACCAGCTGCTGCTGCATCTGCTGCGCCTGCTGGAGGAGCTGCGCCATGTCGGGCTGACCACCGGGGAACATGCCACGAGAGTAGGCCGCGGATACGACGCGCAGCGGTACGCCGCTTCGAGCCGCGCTGCGGGGCCCGCTCGCCAGGGTGCGAGCGGTGGGGCACCGCGTGGCCCCCTCCCGGGCAGCGCCCCGAGCCTGCGCGGGGCGGGGAGGAGGGTCCTTCTTCAGGCGTCGAGCGGCCGGGCGCCCAGCTGTGCCCGCAGCAGGGACAGAGCCGCCTGCTCGGCATCGACCACCGGTTCGGGCTCCCGGTCGCCGCCGGAGGTGGTCTCCGCCGCACGCTCGGCCATCAGCTCCCGGGCCTCCGCCGCCTCGGCGGCGCGTGCCGCCTCTCTCGCCACCTCGGGGGCGAGCGCGGAACCGCCCGTCGCGGCGGCGCCCTCGACCACGGCCTCGACCCGCCATCGGACGCCGAGCAGCTCGTTGAGCGCCTCGCGGATGACGTCCTTGTTCAGGTCGTCTCCGAGCCGCCGGGCCAGTGCAGGGGAGGACGTGGCCAGCGTCAGGACGCCGTTGCCCAGCTGATGCACCTGGGCGTTCTTCAGCAGCGCCTCCGTCGTGCGCTTGTGGCGCTTGACGACGGCGAGCAGCTCGGGCCACACCCGCCGCACGTCGACCGTGGTGAGCTCGCCGTCGGCCGCCTGCTCCGCGGGGTTGGCGGAGACGACGGGCGTCGGCTCACCCCCGCGGGGCGCGGGAGCGGACTGGGCGACGGCCCGGGGCGGGTCGGCGGCCGGGGCGCT
>JAOPWJ010000158.1 GCA_025965715.1 Blastococcus sp.
ACTGATCCGCGCCTGGGGTGTCGGTGCGGTGGCCGTGACGCTCGGGCCCCGCGGTGCGCTGCTGTCCTACGGGGCGGGTGCGCCGCTGGTCATCCCGGCGGTCCCGGCCGCCGGGGGTGATCCGTGCGGTGCCGGTGATGCGTTCGCCGCCGCGGCCGTGCTGGCCCTGGCCGACGGCGCGGTGACCGGCGAGGCGGTGGCCACCGCGGTGGCGGCCGCGTCGGCGTTCGTCGGGCGGGGCGGGGCGGCGGAGTGGAACGCCGAGGCGCACCCCGAGCCGAACTTCGTGGTCGAGTCGGGGGCCGAGGCGGTGATCGCCCGGGTGCGCGCGGCCGGCGGCACGGTGGTGGCCACCGGCGGCTGCTTCGACCTCCTGCATCCCGGCCACGTCGCCACCCTTCGCGCCGCGCGGGGCCTGGGCGACTGCCTGGTGGTCTGTATCAACTCCGACGACTCGGTGCGCCGGCTGAAGGGGCCCTCACGCCCGCTGGTCACCGCCACCGACCGGGCTCGGGTGCTGGAAGCGCTGGAGTTCGTCGACGCCGTCGTGGTGTTCGACGACGACACTCCCGCCGAGGTGCTGGATCGGTTGCGCCCCGACGTCTGGGCCAAAGGTGGCGACTACGCCGGAGCCGACCTGCCGGAGGCGGCGGTGCTGCGGACCTGGGGCGGGCAGGCCGTCGTCCTGCCATACCTGGACGGCCACTCCACCACCGAGCTGGTCGCCCGTTCCGCCCAGGGGTAGGGGCTCTCGGTGGCGGAAGTCCCCGTGGCGGTCGTGCTGCGGCCGCTGGGGCTCGGCGACCTGCTGACCGGCGTTCCCGCGATCCGGGCCGTGCGCGCGGCGGTGCCCGACCACCGGCTGGTGCTGGCCACCACGTCCGCGCTGGAGCCGCTCGCCCGGCTGATCGACGCGGTGGACGAGGTGCTGCCGGCCCGCGAGCTCGAACCGCTGGACTGGACCGGTCCGCCACCGGAACTCGCCGTCGACCTCCACGGAAAGGGGCCGGCGTCGCACGTCGTGGTCGCGGAGCTGACGCCAGGGCGCCTGCTCACCTTCGACAGCCCGGGCTATCCGGGGCCGACCTGGTACGCCGAGGAGCACGAGGTGCAGCGGTGGTGCCGGCTGGTCTCCGAGGGCCTCGGCGTGCCGGCCGATCCGGACGCCCTCGACCTCGCCGTCCCCGGCGTCGCGCCACCGGTGCGGAACGTCGCCGTCGTGCATCCCGGGGCGGCGTTCCCGGGGCGGCGCTGGCCCCCGGAGCGGTTCGCCGCGGTCGCCCGGCACCTGGCCTCCGGTGGTGCGGAGGTCGTGATCACCGGGGGCCCGGGCGAGGTGGAGGTGGCGCGGTCGGTGGCCGCCGCGGCGGGGCTGGGCGAGGAGGCCCTGCTCGCGGGCCGGACGACGGCGCTGGAGCTGGCCGCGGTGATCGCGGCCGCCCGGGTGGTGGTCTGCGGCGACACCGGGGTGGCGCACCTGGCCACGGCCTACCGGCGACCGTCGGTGGTGCTGTTCGGGCCGGTGTCGCCGGCGCTGTGGGGTCCGCCGCTCAGGGCCGGGAAGCAGGGGGCACTGCACGTGGTGCTCTGGCACGGCGACGGCACCGGTGACCCGTGGGGGACGGCGCTCGACCCGGCGCTGGCCCGCATTCCCGTCGAGGAGGTCACCGACGCGCTGGACCGCCTGCTCGCCGGGATCTGACTCGCCAGGTGCGCAACATCCTGCCCCCCGGGAGGCAGCGCACGATGCTCCGCGGAAGCAGCGCGGGGAGTCAGCCGACGCGGGCGACCGCGGCCTCCCGCTGGGCGGCGAACCAGGCGACCGTGCGACGCAGGCCCTCCTCCGAGGGAACGACCGGGCGCCACTGGAGCAGCTCCTCGGCGCGCGTGGTGTCGGGACGGCGGACCTTCGGGTCGTCGACCGGCAGATCGATGAACTCGATGCCCGAGTCCGACCCCGTCAGCTCCACGATCCACTGGGCCAGCCGCAGCATCGACAGCTCGTCGGGGTTGCCGATGTTGACCGGCCCGGCGTGCCCGGAGAAGGCCATCGCGAGGATGCCGCGGACGGTGTCGTCGACGTAGCAGATCGAGCGGGTCTGGGAGCCGTCGCCGGCGACCGTGAGCGGACGGGAGTTCAGCGCCTGGCCGATGAACGCGGGGATCGCGCGCCCGTCGTCGGGGCGCATGCGCGGGCCGTAGGTGTTGAAGATGCGGACGATGCCGGTGTCGGTGCCCTTCGACGTCCGGTAGGCGGTGGTCAGCGCCTCGCTGAACCGCTTCGCCTCGTCGTAGACGCCCCGCGGGCCGACCGGGTTGACGTTGCCCCAGTAGCTCTCGGCCTGGGGGTGTTGCAGCGGGTCGCCATAGACCTCGGACGTCGAGGCCAGCACGAAGCGGGCGCCCTTGTCGTGGGCCAGCCCGAGCGTGTGCAGGGTCCCCAGGCTGCCCACCTTGAGCGTCTCGATCGGCATCTTCAGATAGTCCAGCGGGCTGGCCGGCGAGGCGAAGTGCAGCACGAGGTCCACCGGGCCGGGTACGTGCACGTAGTCGGTGATGTCGCAGCGCACCAGCCGGAAGCCGGAATGTTCCATCAGGTGGAGGACGTTCTCCGGCGACCCGGTGAGGAAGTTGTCGAGACAGACCACCTCGACGCCCCGGTCGAGCAGGTGCTCGCACAGGTGCGACCCCAGGAACCCCGCGCCGCCGGTCACGACGGCCCGTCGAATGCTCCGCGTCGGGCGCCCCGGATCCACCACGAAGTTCATCAAGGCACGTCCTTCCACTCGGCGGACCGGGACCGCAGCCGGCGGCCCTCCTACCCGCCGGCAGCGCCGACACACTTCGGCCGTGAAGTGTCCGGGGGGCCCGGCCGAGCCACCCGCGCCAGGCCGGTCCGGGCTACTGCAGGTAGCTCTCCACGGTCGACTCCGGCCGCACGGCCGCCTCGTCGGGGTTCTCGTCGTACTGCCGCTTCGCCCGTCGCTGGCGCAGCAGGTCCCAGCACTGGTCCAGGTCGGCTTCGATCTTGCTCATGCGGGTGCGCTCGTCGTCGGTGTGGTCGGTGCCCTCACGGAGCTTGTGCTCCTCCTCGACGAGGGCGTTGATGCGGCTCATGATGTCGTGCTCGTCCATGCCCGGTCCCTGCCCGCCGCGGCGGGCCCGAAACCGTCGGCCTCACCCGGCGTCGGGCACCCAGCCCTCGACGAACGCGGCCAACCGTCGGGTGACCGCCCCGCCGGCCCGGCCGAGCGCGAGCAGGGCGGCGCGCTCCAGCGGCACCCGCACCGGTCGCCGTCCCGGCGTCCGCGTGACCACCTCGTGGCCGGCGGCGACCAGTTCGGGCCAGGGCCGGGCCAGCTGGGTCTGCACCCGGGCCAGGGCGGCGGCGGCGGGGAGGGCGTTCCCTTCCACCATCGCGGTCACGAAGGCGGGATCGCTCGCGGCGACCCGCGTGCCACTGGCGAAGCTGCCGGCGGCCAGTGCGAGCGCCAGCGGACCGGACTCGGCAGCGGCCGCCGCGAGCGCAGCGGCGATCAGGTGGGGGACATGGCTGATCGCCGCGACCGCGTCGTCGTGCTCGCTGGCGGTGACCGGCACGACCTCGGCGCCCACCGCCAGGGCGACTTCGGCGACCCGCAACCAGCGCGCCGGCTCGGTGTCCGGCTCGAAGCAGACGGCCCACCGTGCGCCGGTGAACAGAGCGGGGTCGACGGCGGTGTGGCCGGAGCGCTCGGTGCCGCACATGGGGTGGCCGCCGACGAACCGGCTCCCGAGGCGGGCGCCCAGGGTCTCCAGCACCGGCCGCTTGACCGAGCCGATGTCGGTGACCGTGGCGTCGGTGTCGACGCTCAGCCCCTCGAGGGCGGTGCTCGTCACCGGCAGCGGAACGGCGAGCACCACCAGCCCGGCGAACTCCCGGGTGATGTGGACGCCCCGCGCCGCGGCGGCATCGCGCGCGGCCGGATCGACGTCCCAGCCACTCACCGGCCGCCCGCCGGCGACCAGGGCGGCCGCCAGGGAACCGCCCAGCTGCCCGAGCCCGATGACTCCGACGGAAGGCGCCGGGATGGTGGGAACGGGAAATCGCGGGCCTGCTGCGGACCCCCGGATCGGTGTATCGGCCATGATCAGAGGCTATGGCCCACGTGTTCCTGTCCCCCTCCGCGCCATGACGCCTCGGTCGTTCCTCCTGACGCCGGAACTGGCCGAGTACGTGCGCGGTTCGTGCGAGACCCCCGACGACGTCGCCGCCGCCCTGGTGGCGGAGACCGCGGCGCTGGCCGAGCGGGGCGAGGCGCCGGCGACGTTCCAGATCGCGCCCGAGCAGGGCGCCTTCATGCAGCTGCTCACTCGCGCTCTGCGGGCGCGAACGGCCATCGAGATCGGAACGTTCACCGGCTTCTCCGCACTGTGCATCGCCCGGGGGCTTCCGGAGGACGGGTCGCTGCTCTGCCTGGACCGCAGCGCCGAGTGGACGGCGGTCGCGCGCCGGTACTGGGACCGCGCCGGCCTGGGTAACCGGATCGAGCTGCGGGTCGGGGACGCGCTGCCCAGCCTGCAGGCGCTGCCGGTGGCCGAGACCTTCGACCTCGCCTTCGTCGACGCGGACAAGACCGGATACCCCGCCTACGTCGAGGAGCTGTACCCGCGGATGGTGCCCGATGGCGTCGTCCTCCTGGACAACACACTCCGCGGCGGGCGGGTGCTGGACCCGCACTCGGACGACGACCGCGCCGTGGTGGAGCTGAACGCCGCGCTGGCCGCCGATCCCCGGTGGGAGACGGTCCTCCTGCCGCTGGCGGACGGCCTGACCTTCCTGCGCAAGCGATGACCCCCGCCGAGCCGCGCACGAGCTACGCCGTCCGGGTCAGCCGTTCCGGGCAGCGCTGGAAGGTGGAGCTGCTGGCCGCCGACGCCGGCGACGAGCTGCCGGTACTGGAGCGGGCGCTGGGCGAACCGGGTGACGGGTGGCCGCCGCCGTTCGTCGTCGTCGTGGATTCGCGGCTGTACTTCGTCCTGCTGCGGCATGGTCCCGCGGGCATGGTCCGGGCCCTGATCTCCGACGCGACCATGCTCGAGTGGGTGCTGGCCGCCGAGGTGGTCGAGCGGTACGGCATCGGCGTGGACACCGAGGGCGCCTTCGACGACGACGAGTCCGGCTGGCCGGGGGGTGATCTCGACGTCCTGGCCGACGACGGACTGCCTGCCCACGAGCTGCGCCCCATCGTGACCGCCGACGACATCTGGGCCGACGAGATGTTGCAGCGCATCGCCGAGCGACTTGGGTTCGCCGAGGAGCTCGCGGCGGCGGTGGCGCCGTGACCGTGTCGGCCGTCGTCTTCGATCACGGCGGCGTGATCACCGACAGCCCGCTGACGGCGTTCGCGGCCTACGAGGCGCAGGCCGGTCTGCTCAACCTCAAGCCCGCCCGCGCCCTGGGCTTCTCGACCATCAAGGTGGCCGACCCCGCCGCCGGCCTCGCGGCGCTGTCGGCGCTGGTCGGGTTGCCCCTGGACGGGGCGGCGTCGGGGGCCTCCCTCCGGTGAGCGCCGACCTCGACGCGGCGATGGGCCGCGCGCTGGAGCTTGCGGCGGCAGCGCCGGAGTGGGGGGACACCCCGATCGGTGCCGTCGTCCTGGGGCCGGACGGCAGCGTGCTCGCCGAGGCCGCCAACGAGCGGGAGAAGCGCGGTGACCCGACCGCGCACGCCGAGGTACTGGCCCTGCGGGCGGCCGCGCAGGTGCATGGCGACGGGTGGCGACTGACCGGCGCGACGCTGGTGGTGACGCTCGAGCCGTGCACGATGTGCGCCGGTGCGAGCGTGCTGGCGCGGATCGCGCGGGTGGTCTACGGCGCCGACGATCCGAAGGCGGGGGCGGCAGGGTCGCTGTGGGACGTGGTCCGCGACCGGCGGCTCAATCACCGCCCGGAGGTCACCGGGGGAGTCCGCGCCGAGGAGTCCGCCACGCTGCTACGCGCGTTCTTCCGCGGTCAGCGGGGGCTGTAGTCTCTTCCGCGGTGGCGTGTCCGAGCGGCCGAAGGAGCACGCCTCGAAAGCGTGTGAGGTGCAAGCCTCCGTGGGTTCAAATCCCACCGCCACCGCCATGGGCTACCGACGGAAGACGCCGGAAGTAGCGACGAAAGTGACGGCGAAGCCGTCCTCGGAGGACCTGACCGGCAGGTCGGGGACGCTGGGGGCGGCTTCGCTGCTGTTCGGGTAGGCCGGTGCGGCCATGCGCTCCCTTGCGCCGACTGCCGACGGACCGCTACAGCTGTCCCTTGGCGTGAAGAGCCGACCGAGAATGCGGTGATGAGCGTGAGCACCTCGGCAGGAGGCTGGAGCCCGTATCCACATGCACTGCCTCCTGACGTGGAGCGGGCACCTGTCGAGAGGGCACCGGGAGACACCTCGCCCCTTCGAGTCGTCGCACTCGGAGCCACATGCGATCTCAGGCCGCCGTTCAACGACACACGCAGGCAGAGCTTCTCGGTCAGTGAGTTCGCCGTGCTCGGCGACGGTCGGCGCGTGATCCTGCACAACGACCGCGGCTTCACCCTCGGAGCCCCCTCGGGCGGTGTCGGTGACCATGAGACGGCCGGGAGCATCACGCGCGACGCGCTCAACGTCCTTCTGCCTGATGACGACGACTCGGGGGAGGAGCATCCATGGTGGTGGCTGGCCGAGTTGGCTCGGTCGCGCGGCCTCGATGTCACGGCTGAGGACCTGCGGGCACTCCCGTACGAGGTGGTCCTCACCGATGGCGTGATCCGGTGGCTCGACGCCTCGTGAGGCGGTCGGTGCGCCGGGCGGACATCGTCGATGGAACCCCCCCCGTTCTGGTTCTGCTGGCGGGCGGCAGCCACGAAGCGCCGCGGGCGGCCGTGGCCGGGGGACACCCGTCGGGCCGCCTCGCGCCGTCACGGTCGAGGCGACGATCCTCGACGGATATGACGATGCTCGACGGACGTCAGGTGCCCCGGATCTACGCGGGTCAGGCGCCGCGGTCGCTGTCCAGGCGAAGTTCCCCGTCCTGCACGAGGAACGTGAACCGGTGCCGCCCCGACTCCACCCTGCCGTCGGCATAGGTCCACACCAGCGTGCCGGTCGCCGTCGCCTGCCCGTCCGTCGCGTCGATGTCGCGGACCTCGACGTCGGAGAACTGACTCCAGTACTCGACGTAGTTGTCCTCGCTGATCGCTGAGCGCAGCGTCGGACCGGTGCGGGCGTAGGCCCCGCGGGGGTCGGTCAGCACCTGCGCGTGGTAGCTCGCCAGGAAGTCCTCGATGTTGCTCGCCGTCAGCGGATCTCCGGCGGCGGCGACCGTCGTCGACGGCGCGGTCGAGGTGGTGGGCGCCGCGCTCGAGCCGGTGGTCTCCTCGGCTGCCTGCGACGAGGACTCCGCCGCCGTCTCGCTGGCAGACGATGTCGCAGCCGATGTGGCGGCCGACGTGGCCGAGGCGTCGTTCCGGCCCGGGTCCTCGGGCCGGGTCACCCAGAACACGAGCAGGCCGGCGAGCACCAGTCCGAGCACGCCGACCAGGGCCCAGAGCGCCCCGCCGCGGCGCCGCCGTCCGGCCTCCGGCTTCGGTGGTGCGGCCGGCGGCGGGGGAGTGGGGGCGGCGACCGGCTCGGCCGCCGGCTCTCCCTGGGCGGGGACCTCGGTCTGCATCGGCCGGTCCCACGTCTTCGTGGGTGCCTTCGGGGGCGCGGGGAAGGCGGCCGCCGCCGCGAGACCCGCCGCACCACCAGCCGCGCCGGTCATCGCGCCGTCGTGGACGGCCGTCGGCTCGCCGGGGAAGGCCTCGGTGCTGCCGCGGCCCGGGGACGTGCCCAGCTCGGTGCGCGCGAGCAGCACCGTGGTGGTGTCGCCGCCCCGGCCGGCGGCCAGCGTGGCGAGTTCGTCGCGGACCTCGGCCATCGTGGGCCGGTCGGCCGGGTCGGCGGCCAGCATGCGGAGCAACGGGCGGGTCAGGATGCCGGCCCGCTTCGGCGGCGTGATCTGGGCGCCGGCCACGCGGTGCAGCATCCCGAGGGCGTTGTCCTCCATGCCGAACGGCGGCTGCCCCTCCAGGCACGCGTACAGGGTCGCCCCGAGGGAGAAGACGTCGCTGGCCTCGGTCATCTCGCGCCCCTGGGCGACCTCCGGGGAGAGGTACGCGGGGGTGCCGGTGATCTGGCCGGTCTGGGTGAGCGTGACGTCACCGCTGGCGTGGGAGATGCCGAAGTCGGTGATCTTGACCAGGCCCTCGATGCGGCCACCCTGGCCGATCAGGATGTTGGCGGGCTTCACGTCGCGATGCACGATGCCGGCGGCGTGGGTGGCGGCGAGGGCGTCGGCGACCTGCGCGCCGATCTGCGCCGCCAGGCTCACGCGCAGGATGCCGTCCTCGGCGAGCACCGCCGCCAGGCTGCGGGAGGGCAGGTACTCCATCACCAGCCAGGGCTGGCCCTGCTCCAGGGCGACGTCGTAGACGGAGATGGCGTGCGGATGGCTCAGGCGGGCGGCGATCCGGCCTTCCCGTAGCGCGCGCTGGCGCTGCTGGTCGGCCTCTTTCGGACTGACCGTGGACGGTGAGAGCACCTGCTTGATCGCGATCTGCCGCCCCAGGAGCTCGTCGCGGGCCAGCCAGACCGTGCCCATGCCGCCGCCGCCGATCTGGGAGATCAGGCGGTAGCGCCCCGCGACGAGGCGCCCGGGTGAGGTCAGCGGTTTGGTCATGGGATCGACAGGCCGTGGGTCGGCGGTCTGACGGACGGCAGGGGCCGCCCGGTCAGACGGCGGACGGGACCCCGTAGCGGCGCGCGTACTCCTCCTGGGCGCCGGCCGGCAGGGCGTCGTAGAGGTCGCCGAGCTCGCCGTGCACCGAGGGGTCCAGGTCGTCGAAGATCTGCTTCCACGTCGGCGGCTCGTCGTAGCTGCGGGTCAGCAGCAGCTCCCACGCGTGCGACTGGCGGTCCCGCTTGCCCCGTTCGGCGACGAACTCCGACAGGTAGGAGTCCTTCGCGGCCGCCTTCTCCGCCGAGGTCGCCCCGGCCGGCAGATCCGCGGCGTCGCCTCCCTTGAGCACGGCGACGATGGCTTCGACCACGTCGGGCCGCACGTCACTCTGTCCGCTCATGTTCTGCCGCCTCCCTCGTATTCCCCGCGTTCAACCGTTCCCCCATGACGGGGAAGCCAACCACCCGCGGTGCAGGATGCCGTACCTGCGGCCCGCCCGGCTTGTCGGCGACACCCGGACGTGACCCCGCCGCCCGCCACACCGGCACCCCGGGAGCGGCCGGTAGGATCGCCGGTGCACTGGAGGATTCGCCTAGTGGCCTATGGCGCTCGCTTGGAAAGCGGGTTGGGGGCAACCCCTCGGGAGTTCGAATCTCCCATCCTCCGCAGATACAGCCCGGCGACGGCGGCCAGCACCAGAAGCCCGCCCGCCAGGGCCGCGGGCGCGAGACGCTCGCCCAGGAATGCCGTCGCCAGGGCCGTCGCGGTCAGCGGCTCGAGCAGCGTTCCGATCGATGCCACCGGTCCGGGCACCGTCCGCAGGCCGGCGAAGAACAACCGGTACGCCAGGGCGCTGGGCACGGCGCCGAGGTAGAGCAGCACCCCCAGCGAGACCGCGTCGGTGGTGGACGTGAGCCCGGCCGCCAGGGCGGCCGGCGTCAACAGGAGTGCCCCTCCGACGAACCCGACGGCGGTGACCGGGACGCCGGCCGGCATTCCCGACCCGGCCAGGGTGACGACGGCGTAGCTGAGCGCCGACCCCACCGCGAGCAGGGCGCCGAGCACGACCGCCGTCCCTCCGGCGTCGGCCGAGATTCCGACGAGCAGGACCAGCCCCGTCAGGGCCACGACCAGCGCCACGACGGTCACCCGGTCGGGGCGACCGTGGCCCAGCAGGGCGGCGCCCACGGCGATGAGGAGTGGGGCCAGGCCCAGGGCGACGAGGGTGGAGATGCTGACCCCTGCCGTGCTGACCGCGGCGAAGAACGCGAGCTGGTAGCCGCCCAGTCCGGCGCCGACGAGGAGCAGTCGGAGCGCCGTCCTCCGGGTGAGGGCGACGCGCGTGCCGGACCGTCGCCGCCGGGTCAGCAGCTGACCCGCCAGCAGGACGGCGGCCGCGACCGCCATCCGGTGCCAGGCGATGTCGAGCGGGCCGAGGTCCGTGCGGTCGAGGACGAGCTGCCCGCAGACGCCCGAGGTGCCCCAGCACAACGCGGCCAGGACGACGAACAGGAACCCGCGGCCTGCGGGCGGGTGGGTGCCGTGGTCGAGCGCGGTGGAAGGAGGGGTGGACATGACGCTCCAGTGCGGGTTCCGGATGGGGACTCGGCGTCCGGAGCGCGGCGCGGGACGGGCTGTTCGCGGCGCCCCGGGTCAGGAGCGTGGCGGGGGCAACGCGAGGGCGCGCCAGGAGGTCATGGCCGCCGGCCCCAGCGGGCCGCGCCTGGGGAGCGGGAACGGATTCCTCTACAGTGGGCGCCAGACCCCTCGTGTGGCGTCATCCTGTGAACCTCCCCAGGGCCGGAAGGCAGCAAGGATAAGCGGGCTCTGGCGGGTGCGCGGGGGGTCCCTTTATGCCCGTCGACCGGGCGGCATCCTCGGCGGATCCGCAACGTCCGCCGGAGCGTCGGTGCGGACACGTAACCTCGCGGCGTGGCTCTCGCGCTCTACCGGAAGTACCGCCCGGCGACCTTTGCCGAGGTGGTCGGGCAGGAGCACGTCACCGGCCCGCTGATGAACGCTGTCGACGGCGGCCGGATCAACCACGCCTACCTGTTCAGCGGCCCGCGCGGTTGCGGAAAGACCTCGTCGGCGCGGATCCTGGCCCGCTCGCTGAACTGCGAGCAGGGCCCGACGTCGACCCCCTGCGGCGTGTGCGGTTCCTGCGTGGCGCTGGCACCCGACGGTCCGGGCTCGCTCGACGTCATGGAGATCGACGCGGCCAGCCACGGCGGCGTCGACGACGCCCGTGAACTGCGCGAGCGCGCGTTCTTCGCCCCGGTGAACAGCCGCTACAAGGTCTACATCGTCGACGAGGCGCACATGGTGACCACGCAGGGCTTCAACGCGCTGCTCAAGGTGGTCGAGGAGCCGCCGGAGTTCCTCGTCTTCGTCTTCGCGACGACCGAGCCGGACAAGGTGCTCTCGACCATCCGGTCGCGCACTCACCACTACCCGTTCCGGCTCGTGCCGCCGACCACGCTCCGCGGGCTGCTGGAGAAGACCTGCGCGGCCGAGGGAGTGACGGTCGAGCCGACGGTCTTTCCACTGGTCGTCCGCGCGGGTGGCGGCTCGGTGCGCGACTCGCTGTCGATCCTCGACCAGTTGCTGGCCGGCGCCGGGCCGGAGGGGGTCACCTACAAGGGCGCCGTCGGGCTGCTCGGGGTCACCGACGACGCCCTGCTCGACGAGACCATCGACGCCCTGGCCGCGCTGGACGCCCCGGGGGTGTTCCGCGCCGTCGACCGCGTCGTCGAGGCCGGGCACGACCCGCGCCGGTTCGCCACCGACCTGCTCGACCGGCTCCGCGACCTGATCGTGCTCGACGCCGTGCCGCAGGCGGGCGGGAACGGCCTGCTCGATTGCCCGCCCGACCGGCTGGACCTCATGAGCCAGCAGGCCCGGGCGCTGGGCTCGGCGACGCTGTCCCGGATGGCCGACACCGTGCACGAGGGCCTGACCGAGATGCGCGGGACGACGGCGCCCCGGCTGCTCCTCGAGCTCGTATGCGCGCGCATCCTGCTGCCTGCCGCCGACGGATCCAGCGCCGCGACGCTGCAGCGGCTGGAACGCCTCGAGCGTCGAATGTCGATCGCGGGTGAGCACGCCGGGCGGCCGGCCGCCGAGGCGCCGGTGCGGGAGTCCCCGGTGCGGGAGGCGCCGGTCCGGGAGGCGCCGGTCCGGGAGGCCCCGGTGCGCCCTGTGCCGGTGCGCGAAGAGCCCCGTCCGGCGGCCGCCGGCGTTCCGGCTGCCGCGGGCGCGGCCGTGAAGGCATCCGCCCCGACCGAGCCAGCCCCGACCGTGCCAGCCCCGACCGGGCCAGCCCC
>JAOPWJ010000110.1 GCA_025965715.1 Blastococcus sp.
GCCCTGCTGCACGAGGTCCCGCCCGGACACCCCGTGGGCGGCTCCGGCGGGCTGACCGCCGCCCTGCGCCGCCGACTCGAGGCCGACGGCGGCCGGGTCGTGCTCGGGGACGGCGCCGCACGGCTGCTCGTCGAGGACGACGGGAACGGCCCCCGGGTGACCGGCGTCGAGACCGTCTCAGGGCGACGGGTGCACGCGCCGGCCGTCCTCGCGGCGTGCCACGTGCAGGCCACACGGCGGCTCGCGGGGAACGCCGCACCACCGGCGCTGGCCTCCGCGGACCCACCGCTGGGCAATGGCTTCGGGCTGGTCGTCCGCGCGCTCACCAATGCGCCGCCGCGGTATCCCGGTGTTTCCGCGGAGCAGTCGTTACAGGGACTGCAACTGCTGTGCACCGACCGAGCGGAACTCGCAGCCGCCCACGGCGACTGGAGTGCCGGGCGGCTGCCACGGTCGCCGGTCCCTCTGGCCATGTGCTTCTCGGCGAGTGATCCCACCCTGGCCCCCGCAGGTCAGCACGTCGTGACGATCTGGGGACAGTGGTATCCCTACGCCCTCGCCGACGGCGCCGACTGGGACACCCTCGCCGACGCCGAAGCGGCCCGCCTGGTGGCCGCGGTGGATCGGTACGCCCCGGGGTTCGCCGAATCGGTACAGCGGCTGTACGTCCAGACGCCGCTCGAGCTGGAACGCGAACTGTCATTGCCCCGGGGCAATGTGATGCACGTGGAGATGAGTCTCGCCAGCATGTTCGGGTTCCGGCCGACGCCCGCGCTCTCCGGCTACCGCGTGCCCGGTCTGCGCGGCCTGTACCTGGCCGGCGCGTCCACCCACCCCGGCGGTGGGGTCTCGGGCAACTCCGGGCGCACCGCGGCGCGCGTCCTCCTCGGTGACCGGAGACCGCTTCCCCGCGCCCGCGCCGCCGTCGGACGCGGCATCCGGCTCGCCCTGGCCGGAATCGCTCCCGGCAGGACCCGGACATGACCACCCGGGTGGCCGCCACCGACCGACCGCCCGCGCCGATGCGGGCGCGGCTGCCCCTGGTGCTGACCGCCGTCCTGGTGGCCACGGCGATCGCCTATCCGCTCTCCTCCGGCGCGGGCCGCGACGCGGTCAGCTGGGCGATCGTCGTCCTGGGCGCGACGTTGTCCGTCGTCCACGCCTGGCTCGCTCGGGGCCCGCGGACCGGAGTGGGAGTCCTGCTGCTGGTGACCACCACCGCGGTCGCGTTCGAGGCGCTCGGCCTGGCCACCGGATTCCCCTACGGCCGGTACACCTACGACGACACCCTGGGCCCCACGCTGCTCGGCGTGCCGTCCCTGGTGCCGATGGCCTGGCTGATGATGGCCTGGCCCTCGTGGGTCCTCGCCGACCGGCTCGCCCCCGCCCGCCGGTGGGCGCGGGTCACCACAGCCGCGGCGATCTTCGCCGGCTGGGACGTCGTCCTCGATCCGCAGATGGTGCAGGCCGGCTACTGGACCTGGGCGCATCCGAGTCCGGGGCTCCCGGGCATCGACACCGTGCCGCTGACCAACCTCGTCGGCTGGCTGTTGGCCGGCGTGCTGATCATGACGCTGCTCGACGTGCTGGTGGCCCGCACGGCGCTCGCCGGCGCTCCCCGGATCGGCGACGCCGCCCCGCTGCTGACGGTGGGCTGGATGACCCTCGGCGGCGCACTGGCGCACGCCGGGTGGCTGGGGCTGCCGGGCTCCGCCGCGTGGGGCGCCGCGCTCGCGGTCCCGGTCCTGGTCGCCCTCCTCGTCCAGCGCCGACGGGTACCGGCGTGAGCGGTCGGCTGCTGCGTGGCTTGGCTGGGCTGTCCGTCGCCGGCGCGGCGCACGCCGCGCTGAACATGGCGCTGCTCCGGCGGACGCCCGCCTCCCCGCCGCCGGTCCGGCAGCCGGTGACGGTGGTGCTGCCCGTGCGGAACGAGGAGGTGCACGTCCGGGGCTGCCTGCGGGCGTTGCTCGACCAGGAGGGCGTCCGGGACCTGCGAGTGATCGTGGTGGACGACGACTCCACCGACGCCACCGCGGCGCTCGTGCGAGCCGTCGACGATCCCCGTGTCCGGCTGGTGCCAGCCGACCCGCCGCCGCTCGGCTGGCTGGGCAAACCGGCGGCTTGCGCCGCCGGCGCCGCCGTGGCGGAGGCCGAGGGACGGTACGGGGACGACGCGCTGCTCGTGTTCGTCGACGCCGACGTCCGCCTCTTCCCCGACGCACTCGCCGGTGCCGCCGCCGTGCTCTCCACCCACCGACTCGACCTGGTCTCCCCATGGCCGCGGCCGCTCGCGGAGAGCCTTCCGGAGCGGCTGGTCCAGCCGCTCGTGGCGTGGCTGTGGGCGACGACGCTGCCCGTTCGCTTGGCCGAGGGGTCGCGGCGCCCCTCGCTGTCCGCGGCGAACGGCCAGTTCCTGATGGTGACGGCGTCGGGCTACCGGCGGGCAGGGGGTCATGCCGCCGTCCGCGGCGAGGTGCTGGAGGACATCGCACTCCTGCGCGCGGTCAAGCGCGCCGGGGGGAAGGGCGGGCCGATCGACGGGTCGCAGCTGGCGTCCTGCCGGATGTACGACGGCTGGCCGGCGCTGCGGGACGGATACGGCAAGTCGCTGTGGGCGGCGGCGGGCGGCTCCCCGGTGGCCGGGCTGACGGCGGCCGCCGTCCTGACCGCGGTCTGGGTGCTGCCCGCGGTGGCGGCACTGCGCGGCTCACCCGCGGGCGCGGTCGGATACGCGGCCGGTGTGGCCGGGCGGGTGGCCGTGGGAGCGCGGACCGGAAGCCGGCTGTGGCCCGACGTGCTCGCCCACCCGCTGTCGGTCCTGGCCCTCGATGTCCTCATGGTGCGTTCGGTGATCGGGCACCGACGGGGCACCCTGGCCTGGCGCGGCCGGCACCTGTAGTCGGTGCTCCGTAGCCGGGCGTACGGCCCCGCCTGCGCCGACTCCGACCCATCCAGCGACGATGGGCTCGTGACTGCGCCCGAAGCTCCCAGCCGCGTCCACTTCGACCCCGGCGCGATGGACATCCGGGCGTTCTACCGGGTGCTCAACTCCGTCGTGGTGCCGCGGCCGATCGCCTGGGTGTGCAGCCGGTCGGCCGAGGGGGTGCTGAACCTCGCTCCGCATTCCTTCTACACCGTTGCCTGTGTCGATCCGCCCGTCGTCCAGTTCACCTCCGTCGGCCGCAAGGACTCGCTGCGCAACGTCGAGGCGACGGGCGAGTTCACCGTCAGCCTCACACCGGAGTGGCTCTTCGAGCAGGTCAACGCCACGGGTACCGACTTCCCGGCGGGAATGAGCGAGGCCGAGCAGTGCGGTGTGCACCTGGAGGCCAGCGAGAAGGTCGGCGTCCCGAGGGTTGCGCTGTCCCCCGTGGCCGTCGAGTGCTCGCTGCACTCGACCGTCCGGCTGGGCGACAGCACGGTGGTGTTCGGCCGGGTGCTGCACATCAGCGCCTGGGAGGGCGCCGTCCGGGACGGACGTCCCCGCATCGAGCACCTGAAGCCGCTGGCGCGACTCGGCGGAAACGAATGGTCCACCATCGGCGAGGTCAAGGAGATCGCCCGGATCCCCTACCGGAACTGGGCCGCGGACCCCGCCATAGGCCAGCAGGTCCGCGGGGACTAGGGACGACGACACGACTCCGCGCAAGCCGGGAAGGGCTTCTGGCCGCGACGTCGGACGGTGGCCCGACCGGGTGACGGTTACCCCAGGTGGGGAGCGACCTCGTCGGCGGCATCGGCCCCGAAGGCCTCGGCGAATCGGGCGAGGAAGCTCTCCCGGGGCAGGTCGTACTCCTGGGTGCCGATCACCTCGACGGCGGCCGTCGCGACCGCCGAGCCGAGCTGGGTGGCCCGCTCGAGCCCCAGACCCCACATCCGGCCGGCGATGAAGCCGGCCCGGAGCGCGTCGCCGCCACCCGTGGGCTCGACCGGCTTGGCCTCGGGCACCGCGATGACGGTGATCGGTTCCTGTCCGGCCTGCCGGACGAGAACGCCGTCCGCCGCCCGCGTGGTCACCCAGATGCCGACCCGGTCCAGCACCTCGTCGGCCGTCCACCCGGACTTCTGCTGGAGCAGGGCCGCCTCGTACTCGTTGGTGAACAGCAGCTCCGCGCCGTCGACGAGTCCGCGGATCATCTCGCCGTCGGCCCATGCGAGCTGCTGGCTCGGGTCGGCCGCGAAGCGGAATCCGCGGGCCCGGCACTCCTCGGTGTGCCGCACCATCGCCCGCGGGTCGTTGGGGCCGATCACCACCAGGTCGAGCGGACCGACCCGCTCCGCGACGGGGCCGAGTTCGATCTCCCCGGCCTCGGACATCGCGCCCGAGTAGAAGGAGGCGATCTGGTTGTTGACCGCGTCGGTGGTGCAGACGAAACGCGCGGTGTGCTTGAGCTCCGACCAGTGCACGCTGGCGGTGTCCACGCCGTGCCGGGTCAGCCAGGCGTCGTACTCGGCGAAGTCGCTGCCGACCGCCCCGACGAGCACCGGCTGCAGCCCCAGGAGCCCCAGACCGTAGGCCATGTTGGCCCCGGCCCCTCCGCGGTGCTGCACCAGGTCGTCCACGAGGAAGGAGAGCGAGACCTTCTCCATCTGCCCCTCGACGAACTGCTCGGTGAACTTGCCCGGGAAGGTCATCAGGTGGTCGGTGGCGATGGAGCCGGTGACGGCGACGGGCACGGGACGCTCCCTCTGAGCTGCTGATCGGCGGAACGGCCGAGCGGTGTCCGGGCCCTGACTGCGGTGCAGCGGCCCCCGCACACCTTAGGTACCCCGCGTTCCTCCGGCCGATTCCGGTCGCCCGCTCGTGGACCGGAACGGTTCTCAGTCGGACAGCGCGCGTCGCAGGGAGAGTGCGAGCTGGACGACGGCGACGGCGCCGAGCACCGCCCCGACGGCGGCTCCGGTCGTCACCACGAGGGCGGCGGAACCGGCGAGCACCCCGGCACCCCCGAGGGTGAAGGCGGTCATCAGCACCCGGGAGGGCCGTTCCCACACCGACAGCGTGCCGGTCTCACGCACGCCCGCCTGGCCGGCACGGGCCCGCAGGTAGTCGGGCAGCCAGCACAATGCCCCGTAGGCCACGGCGAGCCAGCCCGGCGCACCGGCGACCCACAACGCGACGGCGAAGGCCACCTCGCTCAGCCGGTCGACGACGGAGTCCAGGACGAAGCCGCGGCGGGTGGCGCGCCCGGTCCCGATGGCGAGGGCCCCGTCGAGGGAGTCCAGCAACCCGGACAGCCCTACGAGGACCCCGGAGAGGATCAGCCAGGCACCGCCGGCGGTGGCGGGCACGACGGCGGCCGCCGCCACGAGCAGGCCGACCGCGGTCGCGAGCGCCGGGGGCAGGCCGGCGAGGGGCCGAGCGAGGGCGTGGGCCACGGAGAGCCACCCCCGCACGAGGGTGGTGTCGGTCCGGGCATCGCCGTGCCAGCGGGACCAGGCGGCCAGGTACTCCTCGCGGCCGAGCATCCGGCTCCTCATCGACCGCCCCTCCCTGTCGCTCCCACCTGGCAGTCCACCAGTCCGACCCCTCGATCGTCGACTCCAGGGACAGTAGGGGGGTGCTTGCCCGTTTCTCCCCCGCCCGCCGACGCCTCGTCCTCGCCGTCCTGGTGCTCGTCATCGCCGCCGTGGCGGCGCTGACCACGGTGTTCGTGTCCTCGCGTTCCTCCGGTGGTCCCGTTCCACCGGCGGCGCAGGAGAGTCTGGGCCCGGTGCTGCTGGTGCACGGTTACGGCGGGAGCCGGGCGTCGTTGCAGCCCCTCGCCGACCGCCTGGTGGACGCCGGTCGCGACGCCACACTGGTCGCGCTGCCCGACCGGGGTAGGGCCGACCTCAACCTGTCGGCGCAGACCCTGGACCAGGCGGTGGACGCGGCCCTGGAGCGCACCGGCGCGGACACCGTCGACGTCGTCGGCTACTCAGCCGGCGGCCTCGTCGCCCGGCTGTGGGTCGCCGACGGCGGTGCCGGGCGGGTCCGCCGGGTGGTGACGCTGGGGTCGCCGCACCATGGCACGGACGTGGCCAACCTGGCCGTGAGCGTCGCGCCGGAGCAGTGCCCGGAGGCCTGTCGGCAGATGGCGAGCGACAGCGGCCTGCTGGCTCGGCTCAATGCCGGCGACGAGACGCCGGACGGGCCGACGTGGGTCTCCATCTGGACGACGCAGGACCAGACGGTCACCCCACCGGACTCCGCCCGGCTCGACGGCGCCGCCAACGTGCCCGTGCAGTCCGTGTGCGCCGATGCGCAGGTCACCCACGGTGAGCTGCCGCGCACGTTCCTCGTGCAGGAGATGGTGCTGGCCGAACTCGTGGCCGGCGCCCCGCTCGAGCTCGGTCCCGCCGACTGCGCCCGCCTCAGCGGTTAGACCCCGGGGCAGGGACGCGCTCGCCGCGCCCTCGCAACCGGCTCAGCTGGTGATGTCCTTGGTCGTGAAGTTGGCCCAGGCCGCGCCCAGCAGCACGCCGACGTAGACGCCCTGCAGAGCCATGCCGCGGGTGATGTCGCGCCAGAGGATCGGGTCGCGGAAGAAGTCGACGAACGACAGCCAGTACCTCGTGGGCAGGTAGGGCGCGATCGGCGAGGCCGCGTCGAGCGTGAACAGCAGCGACGAGGCGACCAGGACCGCGAGCGCTCCCATGGTGGCGCCGAGGGGCGAGTCGGTGAGCGTGGAGAAGAACAGGCCGAACGCCGCCACCCCGAGCATGGAGATCGCCACGTAACCGATGGCCAGCAGCGCCCGCTCGACGAGCTCCTGCTGCGTCAAGGACGTGCCCGACACCGACGTGCCCCCGTTGCCCAGCCCCGGCCGGGGCGTGATCAGGGTCGTTCCGACGAGGTAGCCGACCGCGGCGACGATCAGCACCGTGATCAGCACGAAGACCAGAACGGCGACCAGCTTGGCCACCAGCAGCCGGGTGCGGCCCGCCGGCCGGGCCAGCAGGTATCGCAAGGTGCCCGCCTGGGCCTCCCCCGCCACCGCGTCGCCGGCCACCACGGCCACCGCGATGGGCAGGAAGAGCGGAAGCACGATGGCCAGGGCGGCCAGCGCGAACAGGGCGGGGTTCACGAACACCGCCGAGAGGAACACCGGCCCCTGGCCCGGGCGCGGAGCGAGGTCGGTGAGAACCAGCAGTACCGCGACGAGGATCGGCAGGGCGTTGAGGACGGCGATGGTCGCCCACGTGCGCGGGCGGCGGAACAGTTTCCGCAGCTCGACGGCGATCACCGGGACGACTCCACGCGGTCGGTGCTGGTGCCGGCCGCCGCCAGCACCACCTCTTCCAGCGTCGGTCGCTGCAGGGCCAGCCCGGTGACGGAGATGCCCGCGCCGACCAGCAGCCGGTTGACCTCCGCCGGGTCGTCGCCGCGCACGATGACCCGCTCACCGTCGACCGAGGTGACGCGGCCGTCCAGCGCACTGCGTACCCGGTCGGGTGTGGGCGTCTGCACGACGGTGGCTCCGGTCGGTGCGGTCAGCCTGGCCATCTCCTCCTGCAGAACCAGCTGGCCCCGGTCGAGCACGCCGACGCGGGTGCACAGCTGCTCCACCTCGGCCAGCAGGTGGCTGGAGAGGAAGACCGTCGTCCCGGTGCGGTTCAGCTCGAGCAGCAGTTCACGGATCTCGCTGATCCCCTGCGGGTCCAGGCCGTTGGTCGGCTCGTCGAGGACGAGCAGTTCCGGACGGCGCAGCAGCGCCCCGGCGAGGCCCAGGCGCTGCCGCATGCCCAGCGAGTAGGCCTTGACCGGGCGGCGGCCGACCCCACCGAGCCCGACCTGCTCGAGCACCTCGGCTATCCGGCGCTGACGGGTCCGCCAGGACCCACCGGGTCCCGAGGCGTCGAGCAGCGCCAGGTTCTCCCGCCCGGACAGGTGCCCGTAGTGCGCCGGCCCCTCGATCAGCGCGCCCACGCGGGGCAGTACCCGCCGGCCGGCGCGAGGCATGCGCGCGCCGAGCACCTCGATGCCGCCGCTGGTGGGCAGGACCAGGCCCAACAGCATGCGCACGGTGGTGGTCTTGCCCGAGCCGTTCGCACCGAGAAAGCCGTAGACGTCCCCGGCGCGCACGTCCAGGTCGATCCCGTCGACCGCGCGCAGCGAGCCGTACCGCTTGACCAGTCCGCGCGTCGCGATCACCGCGCTCACCGCGTCCCACCCAGCTCGGGCAGCTGCGCGGCCGCCTCGGCGAGCGCGTCGAGGGTGACCGTGCCGGTGAGCACGTACGGACCGCGGCCCGGCGGGTCGACCAGCATCAGCACGACGGGACCGGCGGCCACCCGCACGCCGGCGGAGTCGGCGACGGCGTCCGGGCTCTGCGTCAGCGCGTCCCGCAGGCCGCCGGCCAGGCGGGCCGGCAGCGGCGCGACCGCGAGCAGCGTGACGCCGCGGCCGAACAGTCCGATCCCCGGTGGAACACCGCCGAGCTGCCGCCGCGGAAGGCCGGCGAGCTCGGCCGGAAGGGGCACCGGCCGGATCCGGCGGCCGGCCTCGAGGACGACATCGGCCTCCTGTGCCACGCGCACCCTCGCCCCGGAAGGGGGCGTGAACGCGATCGTCTCCGCCGCCGGCTCGCTGAGGTCCAGGTCGAGGAACCGGGTGTCGAGCGCCGGTCGATCGGCGCCCTTGCCGAAGAGCTGCACCTGCAGCGGCAGGCCGGTGTCGCCGTCCACCCAGAGGTCGACCTGCCGCACCGAGGACGCCGCCTCCTGCGGGGTGAGCCGCAGCCCGAGGGCATCCCGTCCGACGATGCGGCGGGCCCCCAGGCGGGACAGCTCCGCATCGGTCGCCTCGGAGAGCAACCGTTGCCCGAGGGCGCTGGGCAGCAGGTCGGGCGGCTCGGGCAGCGCGAGCGGGGTGGGCAGCCCGCGGGTGGCGGTCCCGCGCTCGTACTCCCACGTCCAGGTGCCGGTGGCATCGCGATGCGTGCCGGTCTCGCCCCCGGCCGTGACGACGTCGACCCGGTTGTCCTGCGGCCCCCGCCACCAGACGCGCATCGTCGTCCGGTCGCTGAACAGGTCGGCCACCGAGGTGAGCTGGTCGGTGACCGGCAGGTCGAGGCCTCCGGCGGACTCGGCGAACCCGGAGAACGGGACGGCCGCACTGGCCAGCACGGCGGCCCGCAGCTGGGCAGCCGACGTCCGGGCGTCGGACGCAGGCAGCGCTCCGATGACAGCCGGTAGGGAGGCGAGGACGGCAACCAGCGCGGCCACGACCGTCCAGCGCCCGGCCGCCCCATGCCCTCGTCCAGCCACGACCAACCGTACGACGGTCCGCCGCCGGTCCGCCCGCGGTCCGCGGCATTCCACACCGGCCGGTCCTCGCGGCTGGCCTACGCCGGGGCTGCGGTGGCGAGGCCGACGCGGCCTCGGACGACGGAGCGGCCCTCGGCGACCCGGCGAGCGACTCGCGTACGGCTCGTCCCTGCTGGTCTGGCGCCGGGGCCGGGGATCATCCCGGTTCCGGCGCCCGGCGTCTCAGGAGAGGGCCAGCGCCAGGCAGAGCGCCGCGAGCGCCAGGACGACCGGGGTCATGACCAGGCGTTCCGGCTGGCTGCGCGACACCGCGTTCATCGCGACACCGAGTACGAAATACGCGGTCAGGACCCAGATCGCGACGTCCACCAAGCCGACCGGAAGTACCGCGAAGGCGTCCGCGGCCTGCAGCATGAGGACAGCGAACAACGCGTACAGCGCGATCGAGGCGGCGCTGCCGATGCGGAGCCGCCGGGGCAGGACTACGTGCTGCCCACCCCAGGCGAACCGGCCCAGCGGTGCTCCGGCGATCAGCGCCGCCTGGAAGACGGCGAGGCCCCCGAGCAGGGCAGCGCCTGCGCAGGCAACGATCATGAGCACAGGGAAACGCTAGTCCGCCGGGCAAGAGGCGCCAGGGGGGCCACGTCGCATCGTGTTGATCTTCGCTGCGAGTGGGCATGACCGCGTCATGGCTCCCCCGATCAGCGACGCAGTCGTCGTCGACGTCCTCCGCCGGGTCGACCGGCTGTGCGCTCCCCTGGTGCGCCGGCTCGGCCGCCCTCCGGCGCTGCCGCAGGCCGAGCGCGACGAGTGGTGGGCCGATCAGGCCGCCAGGGTCGCGGCCGGCGTCTCGGCCGCCCCTCGCCTGGCGGGCAGGCTGGCCGATCTCCTTCCGCTGCAGAACGCCGTCGGCGCCGCCGTCCAGTCACTCGTCGTCCTCGGTGTGGCCGCCGAACACGGGGTGCAGTCGCAGGACGAGCGGATCTCCCTGCTCACCCGCGTGCTGCTGGACCGCGACCTCACGCCCGGCCAGGTCGAGCCCCTGCGGCGACGGGCGAAGGGCACCTACCTCGACGAGGCGCTGGGCGCCGGGGGTGAACGCCGGCCGTTGCGCACCCTCTGGCGGGTCGCCCGGCTGCTCGGCCGCATCGACGACGCGCTCGACGCCCGCCCGAAAGGCACCTGGGGTCACCGGCTGCTCTCGAACCTGCCGGTCGTGGGGGTGGCCGGCGGCTACGCCGCTGAGCGGCAGGGACTGCGCAAGGCGGCGGCCGAGGCGGCCGAAATCCTGGACGGGCGGCCGGTCAGCTCGTAGCGGAGGCCGCCGTTCCGGTGAGGTTGGCGTAGACCTCACGCGTCGCCGTCGACCGGTTCATGGTGATGAAGTGGATGCCGGGCACACCCTCGTCCAGCAGCCGGCGGCACAGGTCGGTGGCCACCTCCACCCCCAATGCACGCACGGCCGCCTTGTCCTCGGGACGGTCGCCGTCCAGCGCCGCGAACCGCTCGGCGAGCTCGGCGGGGAACGCCTGGCCGGACAACTGGACGATGCGCGCGATCTGCCGTGCGTTCGTCACGGGCATGACGCCGGCGATGATCGGGACGTCGCACCCGGAGGCCGCCACCCGGTCACGCATGCGCAGGTAGTCCTCGGGCCGGAAGAACATCTGGGTGACGGCGAAGTCGGCGCCGGCCCGGCACTTGGCGACGAACATCTCGACGTCGGTGTCGAAATCCGGCGACCGCGGATGCCGCTCGGGGAACGCGGCGACGCCCACCGAGAAGTCGCCCATGGAGCGGATCAGCTCGACGAGCTCCGCGGCGTACTGCAGGCCCTCGGGGTGAGCCACCCATTCGGCCTGCGGATCGGCGCCCGGTGGATCACCGCGCAGCGCCATGATGTTCGGCACACCCGCCGCCGCCAGCCTGCTGATCACGTGCCGCAGCTCGGCGACGCTGTGGTCGACGGCGGTCAGGTGCGCCAGCGGGGTCATCGTCGTATCGCTGGCGATCCGCTCGGTCATGGAGACCGTGCCCTCGCGCGTGGAACCGCCGGCCCCGTAGGTCACCGACACGAACGAGGGCCGCAGTCGCTCCAGCTCGCGCAACGCCGTCCACAGCTGGGCCTCCCCGCCGGCGGTCTTCGGCGGGAAGAACTCGAAGGACCACGTCGGCCGCTCGCGGACGAGGAGTTCGCGGACGGTCCGGGTCACGGGCAAGCAGAGTACGTGCGCCCTCCTCCCGATTCCCGCGATCCCCGCGATCCCCCCTCGAACGGGCCGACGGCGGCTGCATCCAACCGCGGGGGTCCGACCGAAGAGCGGGTCGGCGGCGATCCCCGCGTCCCGAGCAGCGGTCAGGCAACTGGAGTGTCGATGAGCGTCTTCCCCTCCCTCGTCCTCGAGCAATCGCGCCCCGCCGGATGGGGCGATACTGGGCGGGTGACCGCCGGGGCGCAGCAGCGCGAGTCCCTCGCCCGCCCCCCCGAGCCCCCGCTCGCGGCGGCGGAGCTGGACCGGCTGCGGGCCGCCGTCAGCGACGCACTCACCGCCTTCCTGGACCGCCAGCGCGACATCCTCGCCGGGATGGACGCCACGCTCGTCCCCGTCGCGGACGAGGTGCGGGCCCTCGCCTCGGGCGGCAAGCGCCTCCGCCCTGCCTTCGCCTACTGGGGGTGGCGCGGAGCCCGGGTGGCCGGCGGCGAGGACGACGACGCCGTCCTGCGCGCCGTCGCCGCCCTCGAGTTCGTGCACGCCAGCGCGCTCGTGCACGACGACGTCATGGACGGCGCCCGCACCCGCCGCGGCCGCCCAGCCACCCACATCGGCTTCGCCGCCCGGCACGCCGGGGACGACCTCGACGGCGACGGCGACATGTTCGGCACCGGCGCGGCCATCCTCATCGGCGACCTGGCTTTGGTGTGGTCCGACGAGCTGCTGCGGTGCTCGGGCATCTCCGTCGCCGCCCTCATCCGTGCCCGGGTCGTCTGGGACACCATGCGCACCGAGGTGACGGCCGGCCAGTACCTCGACCTGCTCCGGGCGGCCGGCGGGCTCCCCGGTCCGGACGGCGCGCTGACCGTGGCCCGCTACAAGAGTGCCGGCTACACCGTCCAGCGCCCGCTCCAGCTCGGCGCCGCCATCGCCGGGGCCCGCCAGGACGTCGTCGACACCTACGCCGCCATCGGGCTGCCCCTCGGGGAGGCGTTCCAACTGCGCGACGACGTCCTCGGCGTATTCGGCGACCCCGCCGTCACCGGCAAGTCCGCCGACGACGATCTCCGCGAGGGCAAGCAGACCCTGCTGATCGCGCTCGCCGAGCAGCGAGCCGACGCGGCCGGGCGACGGCTGCTCGATGAGGTGCTCGGCGATCCGGCGGCGGGAACGGCCGAGTTCGACGCCGTCCGCCGGCTGCTCGAGGACACCGGCGCCCGCGCAAGGGTGGAGCAGCAGATCACCGAGCGCACCGCCGTGGCCCGGGCGGCCATCGGGGCCGCACCCATCGCCGACGACGCGCGCCAGGCCCTCGACGCGCTCGCCGTCGCGGCCACGTCCCGCACGGCCTGACGGTGCGGACCGTCCCGGGTCGCACCGACCGCGTCGTCGTCGTCGGCGCCGGCCTCGCC
>JAOPWJ010000223.1 GCA_025965715.1 Blastococcus sp.
CCCCGGTCGGCACGCGCGCGCTGCTGGTCGGCGGCGGATACGGCGCGGCGGCACTGGTCGGGCTCGCCGCCCGCCTCCGCGAGCAGGGTCACGAGGTCGACGCGGTCGCCGGCGCGGCCACCGCGGACCGCCTGTGCTCGGTGCCCGAGCTGGAGGAGGTGGCCGATCGCGTCGCGGTCACCACCGACGACGGCACCGCCGGTCGCCGCGGCATGGTCACGCTGCCGGTCGAGGAACTGCTGCCCGGCGCCGGGATCGTCTACGCCTGCGGTCCCATGCCGATGCTCCGTGCGGTCGCCGAAGCGGCCACGGCCCGGGGCGTTCCGTCATACGTGGCGGTCGAGGAATCGATGGCGTGCGGGATCGGGGTCTGCATGACCTGCGTCCTGCCGGTCATCGGCGAGGACGGACGGACGCGCTTCTCCCGGTCCTGCACCGAGGGACCGATCTTCGGCGGCGACCGGGTTCGCTTCGCCGACGTGGGGAAGCTGCCCTACGACGTCGTCGGCGCGGACGCGATGGGAGTGGGAGCTCCGTGACGACCACCGAGACCGCGGTCGACATGCGGACGGCGCTGGGCGGGGTCGAGATCCCCGATCCCGTGCTCACCGCCTCCGGGTGCTCGGCGTTCGGCCGCGAGCTCGAGCCGTTCCTCGACCTCGCCGTGATCGGCGCGGTGGTCACCAAGTCGGTGCAGCTGCGGCCCCGGTCGGGGCGGCCGACACCGAGGATGGCCGAGACCCCCAGCGGGATGCTGAACTCGATCGGTCTACAGGGGCCTGGCATCGAGGGCCTGCTGGCCGACGATCTGCCGTGGCTCGCCGAGCGGGGTGCGCGGGCGTTCGTGTCGATCGCCGGCACCCGCGTCGAGCACTTCGCCGAGCTCGCCCAGCGGCTGCGGGGCGTACCCGGTGTGCTGGGCCTCGAGGTGAACATCAGCTGCCCGAACGTCGAGAGCCGCGGCGAGGTGTTCGCCTGCGACCCGGTCGCCGCGGCCGACGTCATCGGCGCCGTGCGGGCCGCTGCCGACCCGGCCCACCCGGTCTACGCGAAGCTCAGCCCGGACGTCACCGACATCGTCCCCGTGGCGCGCGCCTGCGCCGACGCCGGCGCGGACGGGCTCTCGATGATCAACACGCTGCTCGGCCTGGTCATCGATCCCGACACCATGCGACCGGTGCTCGGCGGGATCACCGGCGGCCTGTCCGGCCCGGCGATCCGGCCGGTGGCGCTGCGCTGCGTGTGGCAGGTGCACCAGGCGCTGCCGGAGGTGCCGATCCTCGGTATGGGGGGCATCCGCACCGGGCTGGACGCGCTGCAGTTCGTGCTCGCCGGCGCCTCGGCGGTGTCCGTGGGGACGGCGGTCTTCAACGACCCGTCCGCCCCGGCGCGGATCTCCACGGAGTTGTCCGCCGCCCTGGCCGAGCGCGGGTTCACCACGCTCCGCGAGGCCGTCGGGTACGCGCACCGATGACAGCTCCGTTCGGGGAGCGGCTGGCCGATGCCGTGGCCGCCCGCGGTCCCCTGTGTGTGGGCATCGATCCGCACGCCCCGCTGCTCCGGGCGTGGGGGCTGACCGACGACCCCTCCGGGCTCGCCCGGTTCACCGACACCGTCGTCGACGCCCTCGCCGGCACGGTCGCGGTGCTCAAGCCACAGCTGGCCTTCTACGAGCGGCACGGTTCCCGGGGTCTCGCCGTCCTGGAGGATGCGGTGGCCCGGGCACGAGCGGCAGGCGCCCTGGTGCTCCTCGACGCCAAGCGCGGTGACATCGGGTCCACGATGGACGCCTACGGCGACTACCTGCGGCCGGAGCACCCGCTCGCGGTCGACGCGATGACGGTCAGCCCCTACCTGGGCGCCCTGTCCCTGCAGCCGGCCGTCGACACCGCGCGGCAGTGCGGTGGTGGCCTGTTCGTCCTGGCCCGCACCTCGAATCCGGATGCGGGCACGTTCCAGCACGCCACGGTCGGTGGCGCAGCGGGGGAGCGGTCGGTGGCCCAGCTCGTCGTCGACACCGTGCGCGGCTGGAACACCCCGGGCTGGGTGGTGGGGAACCCGCTGCCCGACGTCGCCGCGGTCCGCGACCTGGCCAGCCGGTTGGGCCCCACGACCGGTTCCTTCGGCGTCGTCGTCGGCGCGACCCTGCCCGAGATGGACGTCGACCTCGACGGTCTCGGCGGGCCCGTCCTGGCGCCCGGGCTCGGCGCCCAGGGCGGCTCGGTCGCGGATCTGCGTCGGCTCTTCGGCGCCGGGCGGGCCGTCCTCCCCACGGTCTCCCGCGACGTGCTCGCCGCGGGGCCCGACGTGGGCTCGCTGCGTGCCGCGGCCGAGCGATGGACCGCCGCGCTGAGCCGGTCCTAGACCGCCTCCGGCGTGTCGTTCCCCGGCGTGTCGCGGCGCCGTGCGGCTCTCTCCCGAGAGCTTCCTGGTTCCGGAACCCCTGCGAGCGGAACGGTGTCTGACCTGGGCACATCACGCATGGTCACCACACATGTGAACGACGCGTGAAGGCCGCGGCACGCGGCCGACACACTGTCCGCGCTAAGGCGCGTGACCAGCGGATTTGCCGGGAACTACCGTGACCGAGACGCTCAGAGCCGAGCGCTTCCCACCGACGAGCAACGAACCAACCGCCGGGTCGAACAACGGCCCGCGACGACACGATTGGGTCGACCATGCCCCTGCCTGACCTGTCCCCGGAACAACGCGCGGCCGCCCTCGAGAAGGCTGCCGCCGCCCGCAAGGCGCGGGCCGAGCTGCGCGAGCGGCTGAAGAGCAAGGGCGCGACGGTCGGCGACGTCCTGAAGCAGGGCGAGACCGACGAGGTGATCGGCAAGATGCGCGTCTCCGCCGTGCTCGAGTCCCTGCCGGGAGTCGGCAAGGCCCGTGCTGCGAAGATCATGGAGCGCCTGGAAATCTCCCCGACCCGCCGCGTGCGCGGGCTGGGAGCCAACCAGCGGAAGGCGCTCGAGGCCGAGTTCAAGGACGAGAAGGTCGTCTGAGAGGTCGGCGCACAGCGCGCAGACCTTCTTGATGAGGACGACGAGTGGTAGTAGGAACACCGGCGCGGCTGACCGTGCTCTCCGGTCCCTCAGGGGTCGGCAAGGGCACCGTGGTCGCGGAGGTCCGGCGACGGCATCCCGATGTCTGGGTGTCGGTGTCGGTGACCACGCGCCGCCCTCGGCCCGGCGAGCAGGACGGCGTCCACTACCACTTCGTCGACGACGCCGAGTTCGACCGGTTGATCGCGCACGATGGCCTGCTCGAGTGGGCCGAGTACGCGGGCAACCGATACGGCACGCCGGTGGGGCCGCTGCACGAGCGGCTCGCCACGGGGGCACCGGCGCTACTGGAGATCGAACTGCAGGGGGCGCGCCAGGTCCGCAAGCGGGCTCCGGAGGCCCAGCTCGTCTTCCTGGCGCCGCCGTCGTGGGCGGCTCTCGTCAGTCGGCTGGCCGGCCGCGGATCGGAGCCGACCGCGGTCCAGGAGCGCAGGCTGGCGCTGGCACAGGCCGAGCTGGATGCGTCCGGAGAGTTCGATGTGGTCGTCGTGAACGACGACGTGGCCCGGGCCGCCGATGAATTGGTAGGATTGCTGACTGTGCCCTCGCCCGGCCTTGTGCCAGGGGAGTGACGCACCCGAGGAAGAGTGTCGCCGACGGTCCCCGCCGGCCGCTTCCTCCCGCTATCGAATGAGGAGCACGCCCGCCCGTGTCCGGAGTCGCACCTGCCCCCGAGGGCATCACCAACCCGCCCATCGACGAGCTGCTCGAGCGCACCAGCAGCAAGTACGGCCTGGTCATCTT
>JAOPWJ010000003.1 GCA_025965715.1 Blastococcus sp.
CGGTGTTCGAGGACGTGGAGCGCGCGGCCGCGGAGTCGTCGGCCGCGCTCGTGCCACGCGCCCACCGCGCGCCGGTTGACGCCGCCGTGCCCACCTTGTGCCCACCTGCTGCCGGTGATGCTGCCGACGGGTGGTCCCCAAATGAAGAAACCGCAGGTCAGGACCGGTGGGGCGGGTGGGGCTCGAACCCACGACCCAGGGATTATGAGTCCCATGCTCTGACCAGCTGAGCTACCGCCCCGTCTCCGACAGCCTGCCAGATGGCGAGCGACCGGCTGTGGCCCGCAGTGTCACCTGGCAAAGCGCTGGGACGGCGCGCCGGCGTGGCCGGCGTCGCCGAGGATGGAACCGATGAGACCGTTCAGTACCGGCCTGGGTGTCGGCGCCCTGGTGGTCGTCGTGGGCGCCGGGGCCATCCTCGCCAACACGGTCGGGGTGCCGTCTGTCGAGACGGTGCGATCGACGGCCGACGCCGCCGGGGGATCAGGCTGGGCCGTCCTCGTCGTCGGCCTGGGGTTGTTGCTCCTGGGGCCAGTTCCGCGCAGCGCGACGTCCGTCCTCGCCGGCGTCGTCCTCGGGTTCGGCGCCGGGGTGCTCGTGGCCCTCGCCGGCGGGCTGCTCGGCGCCTTGGGCGCGTTCTCCCTGAGCCGGACCCTCGGCCGCTCGACCGCGCTGCGCCTGGCCGGCCCGCGCCTCACGCGGTTCGACCGGTTGGCCTCCGACCGCGGCTTCGCGTCGGTGCTCGTCGGTCGTCTGCTCCCGGTGTTGCCGTTCGTCGCGGTCAGCTATGGGGCGGGACTGCTGGGTGTCCGCTTCCGGCCCTATCTCGCCGCGACCGCTGTGGGGCTGATCCCCAGCACTGTCGTGCAGGTGGGCCTCGGTGCCTCCGTGGGCTTCGTGGCCGGCGGGGGCTCCACCCTCGCCCTCGTGCCGCCGGTGATCGGCGCCGTCGTCCTCTCGGTGCTCGGATCGCTCGCCTGGCGCCGGCGCAGTCGCAACCTCGACGGGACGGTGGCCAGTTCGCACTAGCCGCGTCCGAGCAGCCGCCCGAGCATGCCCCCGGCGCCGCCGACAGTGCGCGCGGCCAGCTTGAGGATCGGCCCGCCCGGAATGCCCGGCACCCTCTCGGTGATCGGCGCGAGCTGGAGCAGGCCGCCGACCTCGTGGACACGCAGCTTCCTACGGGCCACGGCCGGCACGGGGTTGATTCGGCCCGACGCCGCCTCCAGCAGCAGGCCCGCCTCCGCCTCCACCGCGGGGCCATCGGTCTCGCCGGCCGCGACCCGTCGCACCGTCCACCCGTCGGCGTCGGCGGCGAAAGCCCAGCCGCCGTCAGGTGTGGCCAGTGTGGCGCCGCCGGGGATGGCGCAGGAGGCGGCCAACGCGCCGGTAACGTCGACCAGGGCCGCCAGGCCGGACTGCAGCACCGACGGCGGCGGCGGCGCTGCGCCGCAGGAGACGAGGTCGAGGCCATGGACGGCGAGCTCGTAGGCCTGCCCGAGGACGACGCTGAGCAGGGGGAGCCGGCCCACCACGGAGACCGCCGGCGCGGTGTCCAGTTCCACCGGCTCCTCGCGGAGGTAGCGGGCGGTCGCCTCCCGGTTTTCCCGGAGCGCCGCCAGCACGTCCTCGGGGGACGCGTTCCCGTGTGCGCGGGTGACCCGTCCGTTGACGGCGTCGACCTCGGGGGCCGTGCCGGTCCCGCCGCTGCGGGCCGAGGCGATGAGGTCGGCCAGCGCGTGGTGGTCGTCCCAGCAGCCGAGGTGCACACAGATCTCGTGGGCGCGCCAGCCGGGCAGCCGCGACCGCCGGCCCAGGTCGACGGTCTCGGCCTGGTCGATGAACGCGTCCCATGCCTCGAGCACCATGCTCGAGACCAGCTCGCGCCCGGCGTCGGCCATGCCCTGGTGTCGGTCCACGATGCCGCCCTACCCCGGCGAAGCCCGGCCAGGCATGTATCGGAAGTGGGTCATCGCACGCGGTCGGTCGGCCGGCAACCGTCGTCCCCCCTTCGGGGCAGGCCGGGGATCAAGCAACCCGGCCGTCGAGACGATCGCAACGAGGTGAGTGAGTACGTGCCTGGAAGCCGCCGGGCCGCCGACGCGCCGCCGGGCACTGCCCGTCCGAGCGTGCCGCGGCGGCTGGGTGCTGCCCTGGCCGCCGGGCTGTACCGCCCGCTGACCGGTGACGAAGCCCGCGTCGCCTATTGGGTCCGGCACGTGCGCAACGGTGTCGTGCTCACCGAGGTCTCCGCGTTCGCCGTCGTCGGCTACGTCCTGCTCACCGACAGCCCGGGACGCCACCACGCCGGCATCCTGGCGCTGGTCGGGCTGGTCGTCGTCGCCTGCCCTGCGATCCTCCTGCTGCCGCTCCCGGCCATGATGTGCGACCGCCGGGGGCCCACGCTGTTCTATCTGTGGAGTCTGGCGACCGCGGTCGTGGTCATCGTCGGTACGCGCCTGGACGGCGGCCCCTCCAGTCCGCTCGACGCGCTGCTGCTCCTCACGTTGACCTACATGGCCAACGCGTACTCGCCGTACGGCGTGGTGGCGATGGGCAGCCTCATGACGCTCGGCTACTTCGTGTTCGTGGAGCTGCCTGGCCTGACCACGTCGGGGATGTTCTTCCTCGCCGTGATGGTCGCCTTCACGATGATCTGCGCGATGTCGTCGGCCAACTCGTGGGCCGTGCACGCCCGCCAGGTGATGCTCATCCGCACCCAGGAGATCCTGGCCTCGACCGATCCGCTCACCGGCATCCCCAACCGCCGGGCGTTCCTCGACCGGGTGTCCGCCGCGGTGGACACCGCCTGGGCCCGTCCGACCGCGGTCTGCCTGGTCGACCTCGACGGCTTCAAGGCGGTCAACGACGCCGGCGGGCATGCGGCCGGCGACGCCATGCTCACCGCGGTGGGCGGGGCGCTCGGCGCTGTCGTCCGCGAGACCGACACCGTCGCCCGGCTCGGTGGGGACGAGTTCGCCGTCCTCGCCGAGGTGTCGGTGAGCTTCTCGGGGAAGATGCTCGCCGAGCGGCTCCGCGAGGCCGTCGCCACCGTGGGCCGGCGCTCAGCGGTCACGGCGAGCGTGGGTGTCGCCGAGGTCGAACCGGGGGACGACGTCGTGGACCTGATGCACCGCGTCGACGCCGCCATGTACCGCTCGAAGAGCGCGGGCGGGAACCGGGTCACCTCCCTGGCGCGCTAGGCCTTTCATCTTCCCTTGTCGGCTCAGGCGTGCTGCGCATCACTGTGTGTAACCGCGGCGCGGCGCAGGGATCGGAGCAGTCGCCGCAGGTCAGTCGGCCGGTCGGGTGAGCGGCGATCCGGGATCTCGGACGCAACAGGACCGGTGGACGCCGTCCCGATTGTCGTGCTATGGCGTCTGACCAGCGATTAGAGTGACCACGGTAACCATCCGTCACATCCGCCGCTTCCGCACCACCCGGGCTGGCGCGATCGGGTGTTCATCGTGCAGACTGTCGGCAGGAGCCCTGCTCCGCCACTGCCGAATACAGCGCGTCACCGAATTGACAGGTCCGTAGGGGAAGACGAGACCAGTCGAGTCGATGGAGGTGCCCCGTGCAGCGACGGTCAACCCAGGGTGTCGTTTTCGTGCACGCGTGCCCGAAGGCGCTCTGCCAGCATGTCGAGTGGGCGCTTGAACGCGTCGTCGGCGCGCCGGTCTCCCTGTCGTGGGACGAACAGCCCGCGGCGCACGGTTCCTCCCGTGCAGAGATCGCCTGGACCGTTTCGCCCGGGACAGGCGCCAAACTGGTTGCCGCCCTGAAGGCGTGGCCGATGCTGCGCTTCGAGGTGACCGAGGAAGCCAGCCACGGCAACGACGGCGAGCGCATGTCCTACGTGCCGGGTCACGGCGTGTTCCGCGCGCCGACCAGCGCCAACGGCGATCTGGTCGTGAGCGAGCAGCAGCTGCGCCACCTGGCTGCCACGGCGACGTCCATCGAGGCGTTCCGGCACGGGGTGGACGAGCTGCTCGGGGCCGCCTGGGACGCCGACCTCGAGGTCTACCGCCACGCCGGCGACGGCAGCCCCGTCACCTGGCTGCACCAGGTGGTCTGACGAGTGGCCCCGCTGCCGTCGGCCACGTGCCGGCTCCCGGTCGGACCCCGCACCGGAGCCACATCACGATCAGAGCACGACACTCCGCGGCACCTTCGGGAGTCGTCGTAATCTGAGCCCGGTCGTTCGGGCGCCGTCGGGGAAGCGGCGTCCGGACGACCAAACTCAGCCCGAACGCGCCGCCGTCGTGGCGCTGGTTCCGGCGCTCCAGAGCGGGAGGAGCACCGTGAAGACCGGGGGAGCGGGGCTGGACAGCAGAAGGCGGCCCCCTTCCGCTTCGACGAGCCGTCGCGCGAGCGGCAGCCCGAACCCGTGCCGGGAAGGCCCAGGACTGGAACCGGGGAGCGGCTCGAGGCTGTCGGTCCCTGGACCGTCGTCGGCCACCTCCAGGGCCAGCGCCCCGTCCGCGTCCCGCACGGTCAGCGTGACGCTCCCTGACCCGTGCCGAACCGCGTTGTCCAGCAGGACCGCCAGTACCTGGCGGACCGCCGCTGCCGAGGCACCGGTCGCGGGCGCGTCGGGATGCACGTCCACGCGCAGTGCCCGCGCCTCTGCCCCCAGAACCGGACGCCACGTCTGCTCGACCTCGCGGGCCAGCGCCCCCAGGTCCATCGGTTCCCCCTGCCGCTCCGGTTCGCGCGCCAGGCTGAGCAGGTCGTCGATGGTCTGCTCCAGTCGGTCGGCAGCCGTGATCGCGGCGGCCGCGGCAGCGCGGAGGTCGGCGCCGGGGGCCTCCAGGGCTGTCTCGAGCCCCAGCCGCAGTCCGGTCAGCGGGGTGCGCAGCTGGTGGGACGCCCCCGCGGAGAAAGCCCGTTCGCGGTCGACCAATGCACCGAGGCGCGCCGCGGTGGTGTCGAGGGATGCGCCTGCGGAGTCGATCTCCTCGATGCCGCTCCTCTCTGTGCGCACGGTGAAGTCCCCGCCACCGAGCCGCTGGGCCGTCAGCGACAACGCCTCGAGCGGACGGGCCAGCCGGCGGGCCTGCTGGCGGGCAACGAGGTAGGTCGCACCCACCGCGACCGCGCCCAGGCCGAGCATCGCCGCCCAGCTCCAGGCGATCCGGCGACTCACCGCCGAGTAGTCACTCGCGGCGCGCACCACGGCGCTGATCCGGTCGCCGTCCGTCACAGGCACCGCGACGACCAACTGTCCGGCGAGGTCCTGGCTCGCCGTCCCCCCGTGTGCCGCCCGGGATACCGGCGCGTCGGCGGCGGCGGGGCCGTCCCCCGTCAGCCGCCTGCCGTCCACCCCGTACAGCGCGATGTCGATGTCGTCCCCCGGGGCGAGCACCGCCGGAGCCGCGCGGCCGCTGCCCAGCTCCGCCGCCACCCCGATCGCTGCGGTGTCGGCCATCCGCTCCAGTTCGGTGCGCTCGTCGTCGAGGTAGTACCGGGCCACCCCGACGGCCAGCGGAACGCCGAACAGGCTGGTGGCCAGCACGGCCGCCAGGACGGACAGGACGACGATCCTCCTTCGCATTCCCGGAGTGTGCGCTGCTGCCGCCGTGGTGGTCAGGAGTGCGGGGCCTCCAGCCGGTAACCGTGCCCCCGAAGTGTGACGATCTCCGGGACCGCCCGACTGCCGGCCGCCGCGCCGAGCTTGCGGCGGAGCGCGGCGACGTGCACGTCCAAGGTCTTCGTCGAACCGAACCAGTGCGCGTCCCAGACGTCGGTCATCAGGTCCTCCCGACTCACTGCCGTACCGGCGTCGACCGCCAGCCGGTTCAGCAGATCGAACTCCTTTGCGCGAAGCGGGACCTCGGTCCCGGCCAGCGTGACCCGTCGAGCCGGGACGTCGACCACCAGTTCACCCAGCACGAGCTCGGCACCGCCTCCCGGCGGGCTTGCGGCGCTGCGCCGCAGGTGCGCGCGCACCCGCGCGAGCAGTTCAGCGAACCGGAAGGGCTTGGTCAGGTAGTCGTCCGCGCCTGCCTCGAGAGCGACGACGACGTCGATCTCGTCCCGTCGCGCCGTCAGGATCACCAGGATCGTGCCGGGCTGAGCCAGCCGGAGTCTGCGGCAGACCTCGACACCGTCGAGATCGGGCAGCCCGAGGTCGAGCAGGACCAGGTCGAACGGGTGCACGCGGGCAGCGTCCAGGGCACCTGCCGCCGTCTTCTCCCACGTCACCGTGTGCCCGTGGCCGCTCAGGCCGGCGAGGAGGGCGGCGCCGATGGTCTCGTCGTCCTCAACCACCAGCAACTCGGCCATGGCGGGAGCGTAGGCGGCGGATTTAACCGAGCGCTCACCTCGGGCTGGCCGGACGCTGGGGAAGAGCGGCCCATCGTGGGGACATGCCTCGGATGGGTCACCTTCTCGCAGCCCCTGCACTCGCGCTCTGCTTGTCCGTCGTGGCCTGCTCGTCCCCCGGGAGCAGCACGTCGTCCAGCGCTCCCTCGGCCACGGAGAACAATCCCGTGGGCGACATCCCGGACGATCAGGTCTTCATCCCCTACCGCCCGGCCGACGGTGCATTCACCGTCGACGTGCCGGAGGGCTGGGCACGGACGGACGGCCCGGATTCGGTCAGTTTCACCGACAAGCTGAACACGGTGGGCATCCGGGAGCTGACCGACCGGCCGCAGCCCACGCCGGAAACGGTGACCTCCGGTGAACTGGCCGACGCGGTGGCCGCCGCCTCGCACGGCAAGGAAGGAACCGCCGAGAAGGTCACGCTGCCCGCGGGCGAAGCCGTGCACGCCACGTACGCCGCCGACTCCGCGCCGGACCCGGTGACGGGCCGCACGGTGCAGGACGACGTGGAGCTCTACGTCTACTGGAAGGGCGGCACCGAGGTGCTGCTGACGCTCAGCGGGCCGCATGGCGCCGACAACGTCGATCCCTGGGCGAAGGTCAGCTCGTCCTTCGCATGGTCGTGATGAACGGCCCGGCCGGCGCCGGCGACGAACCCGTCACCGGCCAGGGGTCAGCAGTGCTGGACGCGCGAGATCTCTACCGCTTCTACCGGGCTGGTACGGAGGAGGTGCTCGCGCTCCGCGGCGTCTCCCTGACCGTCGGCGCGGGTGAGGTCGTGGCGATCACCGGACCGTCCGGCTCGGGCAAGTCGACGCTGTTGGCGTGCCTGGCGGGCCTCGACGAGCCGGACGGCGGACAGGTGTGGATCGACGGCGAACTGCTCAGCCATCGCCCCGAGGGCGAGCGCACGCTGATGCGGCGGCGACTGGTCGGGGTGCTGCGGCAGTCCGGCAACCTCATCGAGCATCTCTCGGTGCGCAACAACGTCCGGCTGGTCCAGTCGCTTCGTCGCCGGGGGTCGCGCCCGTCCTCGACCGCGGACGAGCTGATCGCGAGCGTGCAGCTCGACGGCCGCGGCAACGCGCTGCCGACCGAGCTGTCCGGGGGAGAGCTCGCCCGCGCCGCGCTGGCCGTGGCGCTGGCCGCCGACCCGCTGGTGCTGCTCGCGGACGAGCCGACCGGCGAACTCGATGTCACGACCGAGCGCCGGGTGCTGGAACTCCTGCACGCGGCCGCGCGCCGTGGGGCGGCCGTGGTGGTGGCGAGCCACAGCCCGGCGGTCTCTCGCAGCGCCGATCGCGTCGTGCGCCTGACCGACGGACGGCAAGATGCGGATCTCCTGGGTGCGCGGCCGTGACCGGCGAGCGAGTCCTCGTCGACTGTGACGACGTGGGGCGCGTCTACGGGTCCGGATCGACCACCGTGGTCGCCGTCTCGGGCGTCTCCTGCCAGGTGCTGGCCGGGGACCGCATCGCGGTGGTGGGCAGGTCCGGGTCGGGCAAGTCCACGCTCGTGCACCTCATGGGCGGACTCGAGACGCCGTCCGCGGGCAGGGTGTCCTGGCCGGCTCTCCGGATGCGTCGCGGACGCCCGGATGACGTCGGGGTCGTGTTCCAGGGCCTGAGCCTCCTCCCCGCGCTCGATGTCACCGAGAATGTGGCCCTGCCGCTGGTGCTCTCCGGGGTGTCGCAGGAGGAGGCGACCGAGCGCGCGATGGTGGCCCTCGCTGCCGTCCGGCTGACCGCACAGGCGCGCGCGGTCCCGGAGGAGCTCTCCGGTGGGCAGAGTCAACGGGCCGCCATCGCGCGGGTGCTGGCCGCCGCGCCCGCCCTCGTCCTTGCCGACGAGCCGACAGGGCAACTGGACCACGAGACCGCCCGCACCGTCCTCGATGCGCTGCTGCAGACCGTCGACCGCATCGGCGCGGCCCTCGTGGTCAGCACCCACGACCCCATGATCGCCGAGCGCCTCCAGGTGCAGTGGGAGATGCGGGACGGCCAACTGCGGGCCCCCGCCCAGACCGGTGCGGCAGGAGGTCGGCAATGATCGGCCAGTGGCTGGCCGGCCTCGTGCGGCGCCGGTCCGGTCGGTTGGTCGCGGCGGCCGTCGGTGCACTTGTCGCCGTCGCCCTCCTGGCCTCGATCGGCAGTTTCCTGGGCGCAAGCCGGGCCACGATGACCCAGCGTGCGATCGCCCGCGTCGCCGTCGACTGGCAGGTACAGGTCTCCCCGGGCACCGCCCCGGGCGCCGTGGCCGCTGCGATCGCCGCGCGACCGGGGTCCGGGGCGATCGTGCCGGTGGCGTTCGCGAAGCTGCCCGCGCTGACCGCTACCACCCCCACCGCCGATGGCGGATCAACGGTGCAGACGACGGGCAGCGCGCAGGTGCTGGGCCTCCCCGAGGACTATCGGGCGACGTTCCCGGGCCAGCTGCGGACCCTCGCCGGAGCCGACGGCGGGGTGCTGGTCGCCCAGCAGACGGCCGCCAACCTGCACATCTCGGTCGGGGACACCGTGACCCTGGCCATGCCGGGCCGGCCCGGCGTACCGCTGCGCGTCGACGGCGTGGTCGAGCTGCCGCAGGCAGACACGCTGTTCCAGACCGTCGGGGCGCCGGCAGGTGCCCAACCGACGGCGCCGCCGGACAACGTCGTGCTGCTGCCCGCGGCGGTCTGGCACGAGACGTTCGACCCGTTGGCCGCCGACCGCGGCGACCTGCTCAGCACCCAGCTGCACGTCGACCGGACCGCAACCTATCCCGCCGACCCGGCGGCGGCCTACGCGGCGGAGAGCGGCGCCGCTCGCAACACGGAGGCCCAGCTGGCCGGCGGGGGGATGGTGGGGGACAACCTGGCCGCGACGCTCGACGCCGCACGCGAGGACGCCCTCTATGCGCAGGTGCTCTTCCTCTTCCTGGGGTTGCCGGGCTCGGTTCTCGCCGGGCTCCTGACCGCTGCGGTCGCAGCTGCAGGCGCGGAGCGGCGGGCCCGCGAGCAGGCGCTGCTCCGGACCCGCGGCGCCACTCATCGCCAGGCGCTGGCACTCGCGGTCGGTGAGGCCCTCGTCGTGGGCATCGCCGGTAGTGCGGCCGGCGTCGGCGTCGCGGCGCTGCTCGGGCGGCTGCTGTTCGGCTCCGCCGCGTTCGGTGCGACCCCCACCACCGCCGTCCTGTGGGGGGTCCTCGCCGCGATCCTCGGCCTCGGGGTCGCGATGGCCACGGTGGTCGTGCCGGCCGAGCGGGCCTGGCGGGCGGGCCGTGTCGTCGCGGCCGGTGCCCTGCTGCCGTCCGCGCGCCGGCCGATGTGGGTCCGATGGGGACTGGACCTCGTTGCGCTCGTCATCGCGGCCACGATCGTGTGGACCACCAGCAGGGTCGGGTATGCCCTCGTGCTCGCGCCGGAGGGCGTGGCCACGATCTCGGTCGACTACTGGGCCTTCCTCGGGCCCGCCCTGCTCTGGATCGGTGGCGGACTGCTCGCCTGGCGGCTCACCGACCTGCTGCTCCGCCGCGGCCGCCGACTGTTGACCACCGGCCTGCGGCCGCTCGCCGGACCGCTGGCGCCCACGGTGGCGGCGGGCCTCACCCGGTCCCGGCGACTGGTCACCCGGGGAGCGGTCGTGCTGGCCCTCTCCGTAGCTTTCGCCGTCTCGACCGGGATCTTCCATGCCACCTACTCACAGCAGGCCCTCGTCGACGCGCGCCTGACGAACGGCGCCGACGTCACCGTGACCGAGCCGCCGGGCGCCGGCGTGACCGCCGACGCGGCCGAGCGGCTCGCCGGGGTGCCCGGAGTCCGGCACGTCGAACCGATCCAGCACCGCTTCGCCTACGTCGGAACCGATCTGCAGGACCTCTACGGCGTCCGGCCCGGAACGGTGACCGCCGGTGCCGCACTCCAGGACAGTTGGTTCACCGGCGGAAGTGCGCAGCAGCTGATGGACACGCTGGCGCACACGGCCGACGGGGTGCTGGTCTCGGCCGAGACGGTCACCGACTACCAGTTGCATGTCGGCGACCCCCTGGTGCTGCGGGTCCGGAGCAGCAGTCAGGGGACGCCGGCGACCGCGACCTTCCACTTCGTCGGGGTGGTGAACGAGTTCCCCACCGCACCCAGGGACAGCTTCCTCGTCGCCAACGCCGACTACGTCGCCTCGGTCACCCGCGACGCGTCGGTGGGCTACTTCCTCGTGGACACCGGGGGTCACGACGCCGACGCGGTGGCCGAGCGACTGGCACCGGTCGCCGGGGCGGACGCGACGGTGACCCCGCTGTCCACTGCGGTTGCGACCATCGGGTCGAGTCTGACCGCCGTCGACCTGAGTGGTCTGACCGTTTTGGAGCTCGGGTTCTCGGTGGTGCTCGGCGCGGCCGCCGGCGGACTCGTCCTGGTCCTCGGGATGACCGAGCGGCGCCGCACCTTCGCCGTCGTCCGTGCCCTGGGTGCCACGCGTCGTCAGATGGCGGCGTTCGTGGTCGGCGAGTCCGTGCTCGTGACGGTCGTCGGGCTGGTGTTCGGGGCCGTCCTGGGCGGTGTCCTCGCGCGGGTCCTGATCTCGGTGCTCACCGGCGTCTTCGACCCACCGCCGAGCGGCGTGGCCGTGCCGTGGAGCTTCCTCCTCTGGCTGGCGGTGGCGATCGTGGCGAGCGCCGGTATCGGCTCGGCGCTGGTCCTCGCGCGGGCCATGACTGCCCCGGTGGCCACCCTCAGGGAGGGCTGAGTGAGCCGCGTGGCCAGCAGCCCGGGGTGCCTCAGAGCGGGATGTTGCCGTGGGCGCCCCGCCCCCCGGGCGCGGCGGCGAGCGCGCCCACGAGCCGGCGCCGCGTCTGGGACGGCTCCACGACCTCGTCGACGACGCCGATCTGCAGCGCCCGGTTCACGCCGCCGGCGATCCGCTCGTGTTCCTCGGCCAGCTGGGCATGCAGCGCCTCGCGCTCACCCGGCGGGACGGCGGCGAGCTTCTTGCGGTGCAGGATGCCCACCGCCGCCTTCGCGCCCATGACGGCGACCTCCGCGCCGGGCCACGCGAACACCGTCGTCGCACCGAGCGAGCGGGCGTTCATCGCGATGTAGGCGCCGCCGTAGGACTTGCGGGTCACCAGGGTCACCCGCGGCACCACCGCCTCGGCGAAGGCGTGCAGCAGCTTGGCGCCGCGGCGCACGACGCCGTCCCACTCCTGGCCCACACCGGGCAGGTAGCCGGGCACGTCGACGAGGACGACGAGCGGCACCCCGAAGGCGTCGCACATGCGCACGAACCGGGCCGCCTTCTCCGCCGACGCGGAGTCCAGGCAGCCGCCGAGCCGCAGCGGGTTGTTGGCGACGACGCCGACCGTCCGCCCGGCGAGCCGGCCCAGCGTGGTCACGATGTTGGGGGCGAACCTCGGGTGCAGTTCGAGGCCGGGGCCGTCGAGCACCTGGGCGATGAGCGGCTTCACGTCGTAGGCCCGCTGCCGCTGCTCGGGCAGCAGGTCCTGCAGGTCGACGTCCGGCTCGCCGGCCACCGGTGTGAACGTGCCCTGGTCGGCGAGCAGTTCGACGGCCAGTCGAGCGGTGGCCAGGGCGGCCGGCTCGGAGTCGGTGACCACGTGGACGACGCCGCTGCGTCGGCCGTGCGTGTCCGGGCCGCCCAGGCTCTCCATGTCGACGTCCTCCCCGGTGACGGACCGGACGACGTCGGGCCCGGTGACGAAGACCCGGCCGGCCGGGCCCATGATCACCAGGTCGGTCAGGGCCGGCCCGTACGCGGCGCCACCGGCGGCGGGTCCGAGCACGACGGAGATCTGCGGAATGCGGCCGGACGCCCGCACCATGGCCGCGAACACCTCGCCCACGGCGTGCAGGGCGGTGACCCCCTCGGCCAGCCGGGCGCCGCCCGAGTGCCAGAGGCCGACCACGGGCAGGCGCTCGCGCAGCGCCGTGTCGATGGCGTCGACGATGTGCCGGCAGCCGTCGATGCCCATCGCGCCGCCCATCACGGTGGCGTCGGTGCAGTAGGCGATCGTCGCGGTGCCCGACACCGTGCCGCGGGCCGCCATGACGCCGGAGGTGTCCCGGGAGACCAACAGGCTCATCGACCCGGCGTCGAAGAACCTCTCCAGCCGGTCCTGGGGATCCCGGGGGTCCGTCGCAGTCACGGGTGGTGCGGCTTGGACGGTTGTCACGTGGCCTCCTGGGGCGGACGTGCCGGTGTGGCGGACGCGAACCTGCTGCGGCACTAGGCCGTCGTGAACACCAGCGCGATGTTGTGGCCACCGAAGCCGAAGGAGTCGTTGACGGCGGCGCTGAAGGTGGTGCGCCGCGGCTCGTGGCGCACGATGTCGAGGGCCTGGACGGCCGCGTCGTCGTCCGGGTTCTCGAGGTTGGCGGTCGCGGGGACGATCTGCTCGCGCAGCGCGAGGATGGTGAAGATCGATTCCAGGGCGCCGGCGGCACCGAGCAGGTGACCGGTCTGGCTCTTGGTGGCGCTCACCAGCACGTGCTCGCCGAGCGACGAGTGGATCGCCGCTGCCTCCGCGGTGTCACCCACGGGCGTCGAGGTGGCGTGCGCGTTCACGTGGCCGATGTCGGCCGGGGTCAGTCCGGCGTCGCGCAGCGCGGCGGTGATCGCGCGGGCAGCGCCCTCACCCTCCGGATGCGGGGCGACGAGGTCGTAACCGTCGGCCGTACCGGCGGCGCCGACCAGCCGGGCGTGGACGCGGGCGCCCCGCGCCTTGGCCGCGTCGGCCCGCTCGAGCACGATGCAGGCCGCACCCTCGCCCAGCACGAAACCGTCCCGAGCCTTGTCGAACGGGCGGGAGGCGCGCTCGGGCTCGTCGTTGCGGGTGGACATCGCGCGCATCGCGGCGAACCCGGCCATGGGCAGCGGGTGCACGCAGGCCTCGGTGCCGCCCACGAGGACGATGTCGGCGCGGTCGAAGCGCAGCAGGTCCAGCCCCCAGCGGATCGCCTCGGCGCCCGAGGCGCACGCGCTGACCGGGGCGTGGACCCCACCCTTGGCGCCGATCGCCAGGCCGACCGCCGCCGCGGGACCGTTGGGCATCAGCATCGGGATGGTGAACGGGGAGACCCGCCGTGGCCCCTTCTCCTCCAGGACGTCGTCCTGCCCGAGCAGGGTCAGCGCCCCGCCGATGCCGGTTCCGATCACCACCGCGACCCGCAACGGGTCCACGCCGGAGTCGGCGCCCCCGGCGTCGCGCCAGGCCTCCTCGGCGGCGATGACCGCCACCTGCTGGCTGCGGTCGAGGCGGCGGGCGCGCACCCGGTCGATCTGCTCGGCCGGGTCGGTGGCCAGCCGGGCGACCAGTTGGGCGGGGTAGTCCTTGATCCAGTCGTCGGTGATCCGGCTGACGCCCGACTTCCCGGCGAGCAGGGCGTTCCAGGTCGTGTCGACGTCGCCGCCCAGAGGGGTGGTGGCACCCAGCCCGGTGACGACGACGTCAGTGGCGGACGTGCTCATGACTCTTCCTCCTGGGCGCGGGCGCTCGGGCGGGGCCCCCTGCAGGGCCCCGCCGCGAGCTCGCGAGTGGTGGGTGGCAGGGGGTCCTTCTACTGGTTCTTCTCGATGAAGTTGAGTGCGTCGCCGACGGTCTTGATGTTGGCCAGCTCGTCATCGGGGATGGCGACGCCGAACTTGTCCTCGACGGCGGTGGCGATCTCGACCATCGACAGGGAGTCGACGTCGAGGTCATCGGTGAACGACTTCTCGGGGGTGGCGTCGGCGGGCGTGACGCCCGCGACCTCCTCCAGGATCTCGGCCAGACCGGTCTGGATGTCCTCGCGGCTCACGCGGGGTCCTCTCTCTCGTATGGGGCTTGTCGACACGACGGGGGTTCCGCCGATGTCCGGGACCGGGCGTCCCGGGGATCGTGGGCCGTGGTCACGGCGGGGCGGGCGTCACGGCAGCACGACGACCTGACCGGCGAAGGTCAGTCCGGCGCCGTAACCCAGGAGCAGCGCGAGATCACCGGACTTCGCCTCGCCGGACTCCAGGAGGGCGGAGAGCGCCAGCGGCACGGAGGCCGAGGACGTGTTGCCGGACCGAATGATGTCGCGGGCGATGACGGTGCGCTCCGGCAGCCCCAGGCGCTTGGCCATCAGCTCGATGATCCGCAGGTTGGCCTGGTGGGGAGCGAAGACGTCGATGTCGTCCGGCCCGACACCGGCGCGGCGCATCGCCTCGACGAGGGTGTCGGTCAGCTTCGTGGTGGCCCAGCGGTAGACCGCCTGGCCGGCCATGCTCATGCCCGTCTCGTTCGCGGGGATGGCGATGGCCTCGTGCAGGTCGCCGTCGCTGCCCCAGACCACCGGACCGACCATCGGCTGGTCGGACGGGCCGAGGACGGCCGCTCCGGCGCCGTCGGCGAAGATCACCGCGGTCGTCCGGTCCTGCATGTTCGTGTAGTCGCTGAGCCGCTCGCCCCCGATGACCAGGGCGTTCCGGGCGGAGCCGGTGCGAATGGCATCGGCGGCGGCACTGAGCGCGTAGCACCAGCCCGCGCAGCCGGCGTTGAGGTCGAAGGCTCCCGGACGGGGAATGCCCAGCTGGTGGGCCACCCGGGGGGCGAGCCCGGGGATCGCCTTCGGCGGGCTGGTGGTGGCCAGCAGGACCAGATCGACGTCGGTCGCGTCCAGACCGCTGGCCGCGAGAGCCTTGCCACCGGCGGCGACCGACATCTCCACGAGCGTCTCGTCCTCGGACGCCCACCGGCGCTCGGCGATACCGACGCGGGACTGGATCCACTCGTCGTTGGTGTCCATCATCTGGGCGAGGTCGTCGTTGGTCACCCGGCGGCGGGGCCGGTAGGAGCCCAGGCCCAGGAGGCGCGCGCCGGGGGAGCCGGACGGCAGCTGGATGGACGTCACGACGACACCTCCGGGTAGAGACGGGCGATCGGGTCACCGGCATCGACGAGGTCGCCCTCGTGGACGAGCCATTCGGCCAGTACCCCGGCGTAGGCCGCTGAGACGTGGACCTCGTCCCGACGGCTGCGGATGGTGGCCAGGGGGGTGCCCGTGGGCAGGCGGGTTCCCTCGGAGATCTCGGCGGGGCTGATCGCCCCTCGGGCGGGGGAGACGACGACACGCCAGTCGGGCGAGTGCTCGGCCTCGGCCCGCCCGCGCTCGGTGGCGATGAGCTCGCGTGCGCGGTCGAGATCGGCCGGGCCGGTCAGGGCGAGGATCTCGATGCCGGCGCCCTTCCACTCGCGCTTGGCCAGACCGGCCAGCGCGCCGGCCGGCGGCAGCTCGAGGACGGCGGTGACGCCGAGATCCCGCATCGTGGCCAGACAGGCGTCGAAGCGCACGGGGCTCGTCACCTGGCTCACCAGCCGGGCCAGGACCTCCCCGCCGGTCGTCACGCCGGCGCCGTCGGCGTTGGACAGCAGCAGCCGGCTCGGGTCGGCCGGCCGCAACCCACCGACGAGCCCCTCGAGCTCCTGCCGTGCGGAGGCCATGTACGCGGTGTGGAACGCCCCGGCGACCGACAGCGGCATGATCCGTGCCTTGGCCGGCGGATCGGCTTTGAGCGCGTCGAGCGCGTCGAGCGCTCCGGCGGCGACGATCTGGCCCGCGCCGTTCATGTTCGCCGGGGTGAGACCGTGCGTGTCGAGCGCGGCCAGCACCTCGTCGGGATCGCCCCCGAGGACGGCGGACATGCCGGTCGGCGTCTGCGCGCAGGCGGCGGCCATGGCGCGCCCCCGCACCGCGGTCAGGGCGATCGCCGCCTCGACCGAGAGCACGCCGGCGAGGGCGGCAGCGGTGAGCTCGCCGACGCTGTGCCCCGCGATGACGACGTCGCGGCCGGCGTGCGGCGCATGAGCCACCGGACCGGGCAGGCCCCCCAGCTCGCGGGCGATGAACAGGCTCATCGCGACGACCAGTGGCTGGGTGACCGCGGTGTCCTTGATGGCCTCGGCGTCGCCGGTGGTACCGAGGGTCAGCAGGTCGGCGTCGGCGATCGCACCCGCCCAGCGGAAGAAGGACTCGGCGCCGGGGAGTTCCAGCCACTCGGTGAGCATTCCGGGCTTCTGGGCACCCTGTCCGGGAGCGAGGACGGCCAGCACCCCCCCACCGTGCCAGTGACCAGGGTGTTCCCGCGCGGCCGGGGGGCACGAAAGCACAGCGGTGATCTTTGTGGAGACCCTCCAAACCGGTGCCGCGCTAGGGGAACGGCAGCGGCACGACGTGGTAGGGACCACACGGACGGCGCTAGTGCCAGAGCGAGCGGTCCTGGTCGAGATGTGCGAGGGCGAGCGCCACCTGGAGGGTCCAGCTGCCGCGGGGGTCCGTGGCGGAGAGCCCGGTCAGGTCGGCGGCCCGCTTGAGCCGGTACCGGACGGTGTTGGGGTGGACGAAGATCGCCCGCGCACTGGCCTCCAGGTTGCCGCCGCTGTTGAGCACGGCCCGCACGGTCTCCAACACCTCCCCGCCCGCGGCCTGGAGCGGGCCGGCGACGCGTTCGTGCAGCGCGGCCCGGGCCAGCGGGTCGCCGTCCAGTGCGC
>JAOPWJ010000032.1 GCA_025965715.1 Blastococcus sp.
ATCAGGTAGTCGCGCTGACCGCCGTTGACGGTGCGGCTGACCATCTCGATGTAGCGGCCGATGCCGTGGTGCTCGTGGACGACGAGGTTGCCGTGCTGCAGCTGCACCAGGTCGACGGCGTTGCGCCGGCGGGCCGGCATCTTGGTCGCGTCGCGCATCGAGGTGCCGCGCTGACCGGTCAGGTCGTGCTCGGTCAGCAGGGCCAGGCCGATGCCCGGGAAGGCGAAGCCGGCCTCCAGGTTCCCCTGGGTCACCGACGTCAGCCGCGGCTCGGGGGCGCTCTCGATGCCCGGCACCAGCGCGGCGCCGAGCTCGGCCTCGGCGAACTGGTCGGCGGCGCGCTGGGCGGGGCCGGGCCCGGCGAAGGTGACCACGACCCGCCAGCCGTCGCGGGACCAGGTGCGCACCTGTTCGACGGCGCGCGGCACGTCCCCGGAGAAGCGGTCGACGGTCGTGGCGTCGAGGGTGACGTGCTCGTCGTCGTCCTCGGCCTGCAGGGTGAAGGCGCCCGTCGTCCACCACGGCAGACCGCGGATGCGTGCCGCCGTCTCCACCTCGGCGAGGTCACGGAAGGACGACGCGCCGAGATCGATCGGCGCCTGCCCCGCTCCGTCCTTGTCGCTGGCCGCGGTCGACCAGGAGGCGGCGAGGAACTCCTCGGCGGTGCGCACGAGGTCGGCGGCTCGGCTGCGCACCCGCTCGGGATCGCAGACCAGCACATGGGTGCCGCGGGCGACCAGGTCGGTGAGCAGCTGCATCGGCTGTCCGCCGATCAGCGCGGGGATGAGCGACTCCATGCCCTCGACGGCGATGCCTTCGGCGAGCTTGCCGAGGATCTCGGCGAGCTCGGGGTGCTCGGTCGCCAGCGCGGCGGCCCGCTCCCGCGTCTCCGGGGTGAGCAGCAGCTCACGGCAGGGGGGCGCCCACAGCCGATCGGGCCGCTCGTCCAGGGAGCGCTGGTCGGCGGCCGAGAAGTAGCGCAGCTCGTCGACCTCGTCGCCCCAGAACTCCACCCGCACCGGGTGTGGCTCGGTGGGCGGGAAGACGTCGAGCAGGCCACCGCGGACGGCGAACTCGCCGCGCTTCTCCACCAGCTCGACGCGGGTGTAGGCGGCGTCGACCAGCGCACGGGCGATGTCGTCGAGCTCGACGCTGTCGCCGGGCTTCAGCTCGACCGGGACGAGGTCGCCGAGGCCGGGGGCCAGCGGTTGCAGCGCGCTGCGCACCGGCGCGACGAGGACGTCGATGGTCCCGTTCTCGCCGGGGTGGGTCAGGTCGCGGAGCACCGCGAGGCGCCGGCCGACGGTGTCGGCGCGGGGCGAGAGCCGTTCGTGCGGCAGCGTCTCCCACGCCGGGAAGATCTCGACCCGCCGGCCGGGGACGAAGCACCTCAGCTGGTCGGCGACCTGCTCGGCGTCCCGCTCTCCCGCGGTCACCACGAGCACCGGCACACCCCCGCCCGGCTTCGCCGCCGCCAGGGCGGCTGCCACCAGGGGCTGGACTGCCGGCGGCGCCGTGACGGCGAGCGTGGCGTTGCCTGCCGCGGCCACGACGCGGGCCATGCCGGGATCGGTGAGGACGACGTCGAGCACGCCGCGCAGAGTCACGGTTTCTTCTACTCCTGAGGGTCTGTCGGCCGCACGCACCGCCAGCCGCGGCGGGGGCCGGTCTCCCAGGTTAGTCCGCCGGACGAGGGCACGCGCCCGTGCCCGGACCGCGCTACTCGGGGCGGCAGCCGGCCTCGGCGACCTGGCGCCAGGCCTGCTGGGACGCCTCGTCGCGCAGTCGCCAGTCGCCCTGGGCGCCGACCGCCTGCCAGTACAGCCACATGCGGATGCGGGGATGCCCGGCGATCCAGGCGGCATCCGCGCGGATCGCGGCGGCCCGCGCCTGCTCCTTGGCGGGCTGCCGCCGCTCGCCCGGGGCGACGGCGTACTGGCCGTACTCGGTGATGAGCAGGGGAACGCCGGTCGGTGCCATCGACCGGTACCAGAAGTGGAACGACCCGCTGGCGGTCATGGGCTCGGGGTCGGGGCTGTACCAGTCGAGGCCGGCGAAGTCGGCGTAGGCCGCCCCCGGCCACCAGTCCGCGGGATTCCCGACGAAGTGCGCCGGCGCCTTCGGATCCCACCAGTAGGCCATGTAGACCGGCCCCCACAGGATGGTGGGGTTCGCCGCCTTGACCACGGTGTAGAGGTGCCGCTGGAAGGCGACGAACTCCCGGCCGGTCATGTTGTCCTCCGGCTCGTGGAAGGACGTCGCGTAGACCCCGGTCCGCGGCACGCTCTTCGCCCACGCGGAGATCTGCCGGTCGTAGGCGCCCTCGGCCACCCCCCGGTGGTCACCCTTGGGCGGCTTCCACGAGACGAAGGACCTGACGCCGGCTTCCCGGTCGCCGGCGGCGGCCGACGCGGCGAAGGTGTGCGGCAGCTCGGAGTCGAAGCTGCGCCGGACGGTCAGCGGGCCGAGCGCGGCGACGGCCTTGCGGAACAGGGGAAGGTCGCCGCCGTCGGTCCGCTCGGGGGCGTTGACGGCTGCGCCGACGGCGAGGCACTGCGACGCGTACCCGGAGGGTCCGGACGTGGTGAACTCGGCCTGCGTGGACCCGAGGGTCATGGCGACGGCGGCCAGCATGGCGACGAGCGCGCCGCGCCGCGGAGTACTGCCGACCGTGCGCCCGCTCATCCCCGCCCTTCGCCCGCAGCCGGCCCTTCCCCGCCGCTCATGGAGTGCCGACGGTACCCGTGGGCGGCGCCCGCCCGGCCCTCCGGCGCGTGCGGTACCGCCCCCGATGAGTGAGGGGGCGGCCGAAGGAGGGGCCCAGCCCGCCCACCAGCGCTTAGGGTCTGCTCTCGCGCACGGCTGCGCGGCGACGTCGGACGGATTCGGGGAGGCGTGGTGGACCTGCAGCTCTCGCTCGTCCTCGCCGGCTTTGCCATCGGCGTCGTCGTGGGCATGACCGGCATGGGCGGTGGCGCGCTCATGACGCCGGTGCTCGTCATCTTCTTCGGCGTCCCGCCGCTGGCCGCCGTCTCCAGCGATCTGGTCGTCTCCGCCGTCATGAAGCCCGTGGGGGGGCTGGTCCACCTCCGGCGCGGCACGGTGAACCTCCGACTGGTCGCCCTGCTGTGCCTCGGCTCCGTTCCGAGCGCGTTCTGCGGCGTCCTCGTCTCCCGCGCCCTCGGGTCGGGCACCGGGGTGCAGGAGTGGACCAAGCTCGCCCTCGGCGTCGCGCTGGTGCTCGCCGCGACCGGCCTCATCGTTCGGGCCTATCAGGATCTCGTCGCCCGCGGCCGCCGCGCCGCCGACCGGGCCGCCGGGCGGCCGGTGCGGGAGACCGTTGCCCCGTCGACGGCGCCCCTGCGGCTACGCCCGGTCAGCACCGTGATCGTCGGGGTGGTGGGCGGCCTGGTCGTGGGCATGACATCGGTCGGCTCCGGCTCGCTGATCATCATCGCCCTGCTGGCCCTCTACCCGGCGCTCAATCCGCGCTCGCTGGTCGGCACCGACCTCGTGCAGGCGGTGCCACTGGTCACCTCCGCCGCGCTCGGCCACCTGCTCTTCGGGGACTTCCAGCTCGACCTGACCACCTCGCTGCTGATCGGTTGCCTCCCCGGCGTCTATCTCGGCGCCCGGCTGTCCTCCCGGGCCCCGGGCGGCCTGGTGCGCCGGGCGCTGGCCCTGGTGCTGCTCGCCTCGGCACTGAAGCTGCTCGGCCTTCCGAACCTGGCCACGGTCAGCGTCCTGGGCGCGGTCGTCGTCGTCGGGCCCCTGCTCTGGATGACCGCCCGCGCCCGGCACGGCCTGCCCGCCCGGCCGCGGATCCTCACCGGGGCCCGGGCCCGGGCACGACGCGACCGCACACCCGATCCACGCCAGTCCGGGGACCCGCCGCCCCCGGGGGTCCCCAGCGAGGTGCCGGACTCCTCACCGGCGAAGACGGCGCACTGAGCGCCGACCGGGCACCTGGTTGCGCGGTCCTCGATTTCCTCCTGCCCAGCAGGAGGGTTAGGGTCCCCCGCGACTCGACCGAGCTGTCCACCCCGGAACCCACCGGGTACTCGGCGAGTCGCCGCTCAATCCTGTCGGCGCATCTACCAGCGCGCAGGAACCGGGGACCCACGTACTCCCGGGGTGAATCGGCATCGATGCCGTAGGGCCACTTCTTCCCGCCCGAACCCGTCAGCTAACCCGGTCAGCGGATCTGGAAGAAGGAGCTACTCCCCCATGTCCACGAGTCCCTCGGTGCTGCCCCCCACGGGCCGCCCGACCTCCCACCGCGCACCCCGACCGACCGCACGCCGCCGTCCCCGCCTGCGGGCGCTGACCGTGGGCCTCGCCGCCACTTTGGCGCTCGGGGCCACGGCGTCCCTGGCTCCCTCGGCGGCGGCCCGCACCCCCATGTACTTCGGGTCCGTGGCCGGCGGCTACGAGCAGGCCCAGGCCGGAACCGGCGAGAACCTGGCCAACCACGCCTACTCGACCTTCAGCAGCAAGCCGCCGACCGCCCGGATGATCACCGTCCACGCGGGCAGCGCGGGCTGGCGCCAGGTGGCCAAGGCTGCCCCGGGGTCGGCGCTGTACAACGACATCGTCCGGTGGGCGCAGACCATCAAGGCGCGCGGCGGCCACGTCATGGTGGCCTACAACCACGAGCCCGAGGCCGCTGCCGGTGGTTCGCGCGGCTCGAGCGCGGACTTCATCGCCGCGTATCGACGCGTGGTCAACATCTTCGACTCGCAGGGTGCCTCGAACGTCGAGTGGACCTGGCAGATGACGGCGTACGCCTTCCGGACGAAGCCCGGCGACAGCCGCGCGGCAGCGAAGTGGTACCCGGGCGACGCCTACGTCGACAACGTCGGTGCCGACGCCTACAACTGGGCGAGCTGCGGGCACGGCAACGGGAAGTGGAACGAGCTGTCCTGGCTGATGGAGCCGGTCATCGCCTTCGCCCGCGCCCACGGTAAGGCCGCCTCGATGCCGGAGTTCGCCACGAACAGTGACGCGCGCCGGAGCCAGTGGATCCGCAACGCCCACCAGTTCTTCCTGAACAACCAGGACATCCTGACCGCGGCGTTCTACTTCAACCGCCCGCCGACGGTGAAGGCCAACTCGGACTGCCGTTGGGCGCTGCAGAACTCCACCGAGTACGACGCCCTGGGTGACATCGCACGGGACCGCGCGCACTTCACCGCCTGATCCGGCTGCGACGCGGGCGCCACGACACGGGCGCCACGACACGGGCGCCACGCCGACAGCGCCACGCCGACAGCGCCACGCCGACAGCGCCACGCCGACAGCGCCACGCCAGCGGGCCCCCGACCGGAGACGGTCGGGGGCCCGTCGTCGTGGGGGCGCGTGGTTCAGCCGGGCGGTGGACCGCCGGGGCCGAGGAACAGCGCCCGGGTGCTCCAGCTGCGCCCGTCGACGCCCGGCCCGCTGACCACCGTCACCGGACCGGCAGGGATGCCCCCCGCGAACCGGAGCCGGGCGAGGTCGCCGGCCGTTCCTCGGGCGACGTAGAGGTCGCCGCCCGAGCGGAACATGCCGCTGACGTCGGCGAAGCCGCTGCCGGTCACGGTCGTCTCCGCGGCGCCCACGATCCCGCTGTCGAGTGAGAAGGGCCGGGAGTACAGGGCCGGCGAGCCCGTGCGGGTGTAGTAGAGACGGCCGTCGTCGTAGAACATGCCGCCCACGGTCGGCAGCTGGTCGTAGAAGCTGGGCCGGCTGCCCCGGTAGGTCTGGCCCGACCCGGTCTGGACGTTGCTCCACGCGGGGTCGTCGTAGGGATCGAGCAGCGTCGGGACGCCGAATCCCGTCGCATCCAGCGTCCGGCGGTAGAGCGCGTAGCCACCGGTTCCGTCGGGGTAGCCGTAGTAGAGGGTGGTCCCACCCGCCATGAAGGCGCCGCGTGCGGTGCTCCAGGCCAGCTCCCCGCGCCCGGCGACGGCGTCCGGTGAGATGTCGGCGCCGTCGACGTACCGGGTGAGGACGTCGTCCACCCCTTGCGGCGGAACGCTCCCCGGCACGGGCGTTGCCCGCCCGGCCAGATAGACGGTGCCCGGCAGTGCCCCGAGGGTCTCCGGAGGCAGCGTCGTTCCGCCGGCCAGCGGAAAGTAGGCCAGCCGCGGGCGCAGGTACTTGCGGTCGCCGATGTACTCGGTGTCCATGCCGACGTAGAGCCCCGTGGATGTGGCGAGCAGCGCCTCGGCGCCCACCCCCCGCGGATTGCGCCCGGGGTTCCAGGCCAGCGGTAGCCCCGTCCGCGGGTCGAGGGCGGCCAGACCCGGGCGCGGAACGGCGCCCGCGCCGGGGGAATCGCTGCCGAAGGGGTTGTTCATCCAGCGCTGGTGACCGCCGGTGTAGACAGCTGTCCCAGTGACCTCGACCGACAGCAGCGTGTCGCCGCCCGAGTAGGAGACCCACCGCGGCGCGACATCCTGCCCGCCGCCGGTGGCGTCCCACCTGGCGACGCTGTCGCAGAGGGAGCCCGGAAAGGCGCCACCCGTGGTCGAGACGGCGAACCAGGAACCGTCGGGGGCGAACTGCAGGTCCCGGACGTAGGAGTCGAAGGCCCAGGAGAAGCAGGCCGGCTCGTAGCGCGTCGTGCGCCAGTTCGGATCCACCACGGCCGCCCCCGCCTGCAGCCGCACCATCACCAGCTGATCGCGGGTCAGTCCGTCGGCGGTGCGGAAGTTGCCGATGGCGACCAGCCGGGTGCCGTCCGGTGCGACGTCCAGCTTGGCCACACCGACGGGGGCGCGGGCGGTGCCCCGGTCGGGCCAGTTGTGGTTGACCGACACGTCGACACCCAGGTACTCGTCCCGGGCACCACTGGCCGGGTTCAGGCTGGCCAGCCCGCCGTGTGTGACCCCGCCGACCGTCGTGAACACACCGCCGACGTAGAGCCGCCCGCCGGCGAGCGCCAGGTCGGTGACGGCGCCGTTCAGCGCCGGGGGGCGGAAGGCCGTGAGCGCACCCCTGGCGAGGGACACCTGTGCCAGGTTGCGCACCGCCGTGCCGTTCACAGCGCTGAACGCGCCGCCCAGGTACACGGTGCTGCCGGGCCCGGGCAGGACGGCATTGACCGTACCGTTGACCACCGGCGAGAACGTGCGGTCGACGGCACCGGTCGACGGGTCGAAGGCGAACACCGACCGCCGGCCGAACGCCGCTCCACCGTTGGCCGCGGCGTTGCGGATCCTGGTGAACGACCCGCTCACGACGATCCGGTTACCGACGGCAGCGAGGTCGAGGACCTTGTTGTCCAGGACGGCCGGCGTCCGGGCGCCCGGCACCGTCGCGACGACGGTGTCCTGCTTGGTCCCCGCGGCCGACGCCGGAGAGGCCGCCGAGGAGACCGACACCAGGACGACGGCGATCACCGTGCCGCTGAAGACCTGCCGGAGAGGGCGCATGCGCGGACCCCTTCCCCACGAGGGCGTTCCCCGTGGGGGGACGACGATCCGCGCCCGGCGCCCGATCGTCCAGACCCCGCGCCGCCATGTCGAACGGCTGTGGACTGCCTCGCTCAGCCGGCCGGCGTGAGGACGACGGTGAACATGGTGGCCCGGTTGCTGGCTGCAGGGACCGTCGCGGTCAGCCCACCCACCCCGCCGGCGGGGACGCCCACCCCACTGTCGGCGACCAGGGTGGCGATGTCACCCGAGCCGATGCCCGCCTGACTGTCGCGCACGGTGGCGCCGTCGCCACCGAAACTCCAGCTACGCGCGGCGGACTGCTTGTCCGACCACACCGACACGATCCAGCTCCCGGCCGCGGCGGTGGCCGAGGGGGTGGTGTGCGAGGTTCCGCCGATGTCGAGCGCGCCCGCCACCGAGGCCACCGGATCACCGGCCGAGACGCCGGAGTAGGCCAGCACCTGCAGGGTGACCTTCGCCTGCTGGGTCAGCGGGACGGTGAGCACCGTGCCCGCGTCGGCAGCTGTCGCCAGACGCGACCACAGCCGCGTGGTGATGTTCGTGCCGGAGGCCTGGGTGCCCTCTTCCACGAAGCCCGCCGGCGCGGCACCGGTGGCGTCGGAGTTCGTCGAGAGCACCAGCAGCAGGGCGTCACCGGCCTGCACCGAGGCCGGCACGGTGACCGACACCGACGTCACCGCCCGCGCCGAGGTGCCCGTCGCCGCGCGCAGGTTGATGCCCGTTCCCGCCGGCGGCGCGGTCACGGTCACGGTGCGCACCGTCTGCGCGGTGGCGCCCCCGTCGTCGGTGACGGTGAGCGTGACCGGACGGCTGCCGTCACTGGGGAACGTGTGCGTCACCCGCACCCCGGCGCCGGTCGTCCCGTCGCCGAAGTTCCAGGCGTAGGCCGCGACGGTGCCGTCCCGGTCGGCCGAGCCGCCGGCGTCGAAGGAGCACACCAGCCCGGCGCAGGACGACTCGAACGCCGCCGTCGGCGCCTGGTTGGGGCCGCCGGGACCGAGGAACATCGCACGGGTCCGCCAGTCGCGGCCGCCGGAAGCCGGGCCCGGGGCGGCCACTGTCACGACACCGCTGGGGGCACCGTCCACCAGCGCCACCTTGCGCAGTTCGCCCGTCGAGGAGGTGGCCCAGTAGAGCGTGTTCCCGGACACGAACGTGCCGGCGACGTCGGAGAAGCCGGTGGTGGCCGCCTGGTACTCGACCTGACCGACCACGCCGCTGTCGACCGAGAACGACCGGTAGAACAGCTGCGCGACGCCGCTCCGGGTGTAGTAGAGCCGGCCGTCCCGGAAGAACATGCCGGTGACACTGGGCAGCTGGCCGTAGAACGTCGGCCGGGCGCCGCGGTAGTAGACCGGCTGGCCGTTGCGTGTCGACCCCGTGGCGACGGTGCTCCAGTACGGGTCGTTGTATGGGTCGATCGCGGTCGCGGGGCCGTACGTCGTCCCGTCGAAGGTCCGCCGCCAGAGGTACCAGGTGCCCGCGGAGTCGGGGGCTCCGTAGAACAGCGTGTCGCCGGCCATGAAGGCGCCGCGCACTCCGCTCCACGCGACGCCACCGGTGGGCACCACCTCGTCGGCGGCCACCGTCGCGCCGGTGAAGAACCGCGCCCGGACGTCGTTGGTGCCGGCGGCGGACGTGGCCGTCTGCCGCCCGGCCATGAAGACGTTGGCCGGCAGCGTGCCGGTGTCCTCCGAGGGCAGCGCGGCGCCGCCGGCCAGGGGGAAGTAGGCCAGCCGCGACCGGAGGTACTGACGGTTGCCGATGTACTCCGTGTCCATCCCGACGTAGAGACCCGTCGAGGTGGCCAGCATGGCCTGGGCACCGATGCCGCGCGGGCTCCGGCCGGGGTTCCACGACAGCGGGATGCCGGTGCGCGGGTCCAGGGCGGCGAGGCCCGGCCGGGGCACCGCGCCGGCGCCGGCGGTGTCGGCTCCCGAGGGGTTGTTCATCCAGCGCTGGTGGCCGCCGACGTACACCGCTGTCCCGGTGATCTCGGTGGAGAAGAGCGTGTCACCCCCGGTGGCGGCGACCCATCGCGGCTGCACGTCCTGCCCCGTGGTGGCGACGTCCCAGCGGCTGGCGGAATCGCACAGGGTGCCGGCGTAGGGCGCCCCCGTGGTGACGATGACGAAGTACGAGCCGTCGGGTGCGAAGTCGAGGTCCCGGACGTAGCTGTCGAAGACCGCGGACTTGCACGCCGCTTCCAACCGGCGGGTGCGCCAGGTGGGGTCGACGGTCGGGCCGTTCGCGCCCAGGAGGACGATCATCGCCTGGTCGCGGACCAAGCCCTCGGCCTGCCGGAAGTTGCCGATGGCGGCCATGCGGCTGCCGTCCGCGGAGACGGCGATCTTCTCGACACCGACCGGTGACTGTGCGGTACCGCGGTCGGGGTAGTTGTGGTGCTGGGCGACGTCCACGCCCAGGTAGTCGTCCAGGGCACCGCTCGTCGAGTCCAGGCTGGCCAGGCCGCCGTGGGCCACGCCGCCCACCGTGGTGAACTGCCCGGCCAGGATCAGCCGCCCGCCCGCGAGCGCCAGGTCGTTGATCGCGCCGTTCGGCTGGGGCGCACGGAATGCGGTGCGTTCCCCGGTGGCCAGGGACACCTGGACGACGTTGCGGGAGGACACCCCGTTCAGCTGGGTGAAGGTGCCGCCCAGGTAGACGTCGGCGCCGTCCGACCCCGCCAGCACGGCGCGGACCTCACCGTTGACCAGCGGGTCGAACCCTGGGTCCACCGCGCCGGTGACAGGATCGAAGGCGAAGACGTTGCTCCGCTGGTAGGTGGCGCCGCCGTTGGCCTTCACGTCCCGCACCTGACTGAAGACGCCGACCACCACGATCCGGTTGCCCACCTGCGCCAGGTCGAGCACCTTCTCCTCGACGGTGGACGAGCTGTCCAGGATCTGCGGCGTCCGGCCGTCCGGCAGCGCCGAGACGATCGAGGCCTGCGTGCCGCCCGCACTCGCCGAACCCGTCGCGACGGCTAGCGTGGCGAGGATCGCGGCGATCACCAGGCCGCAGACCAGCGTCGAACGTGCATGCATGCGTGGTGACCCTCCGAAGTCGTGGGCCCGCCCCGTCATCCATCTGGAGCCCACTGATTCCCTGCAGCATTACAGAGAGTGGCGAGAGGATCCATCCCGTACCGGAAGTCTCGCCCGTCCGAGTGGCCGCAACGGGCGGAATGTGCCCCAACGGGAGCCGTCGGTGGTATTCACTGCCTAGGGTTCGGTCGAGGGACAGGGCCTGTACCAGCACATGTGCCTGACAGCAGGAGGGCGCTGATCTGCACCACAAGGGGGAGCGGGGCCCATGCAGAACGGAACTGCCGCCAACGGTATGCGGCTAGGGGATTACCTGGAGTTGCTGCGTCGGCAGTGGCTGACCGTGCTGATCTGCCTGGTCCTGGGTATCGGGCTGGCCATCGCCTACATCCAGTTCGCCCCCCGGGAGTACCGCTCCCAGACCTCGGTCCTGGTCACCGCCACCGATCCCGGGAGCGCCGCGACGACGGACCGGGCCGTGGCCATCAATCTCGACACGGAGGCCCAGCTGGTGACCGCCACCGAAACGGTGGCCGTCGCCGCGAAGGCCCTCGGCGTTCCCGCCGACCAGGCGCGCCAGGTCGCCGACCGCGTGGGCGTCAGCGTGCCGCCGAACACCGAGATCCTCGACATCACCTACACCGGCGACACGGCGGCCTCGGCGCAGAAGGGCTCCCTCGCCTTCGCCCAGGCCTACCTCACCCAGCGCAGCGCCACGGCACAGGCTGCCCTGGACGCGCAGGACGCCAACCTCCAGGCGCGCATCGATGCGGTCAACGCGCAGCTGGCGGGGGTTCTCAAGGCCGGCGCGGCCATGCCGGCCGGCTCTCCCGAGCTCGCCCGTAACAGCGACCAGGCCGCCGGCCTCTACAGCCAGCTGGACACCTTGACCGCATCGCAGAACCGGGTGCGCTCCCAGACGATCACGCCTGGCCAGATCGTCACCCAGCCGGGGCTCCCCGACTCACCCAGCAGTCCCGACCCGCTGATCGCCACGGCGGCGGGCGTGCTCCTGGGTCTGCTCGCCGGGATCGGCCTGGCCGCCGTGCGCAACCGCAACGACGACGTGATCCGCACACCGGAGGACCTCTTCCAGCGCACCCGCGTGCCCGTCGCGACGGTGCTCTCCGAGCGCCTGCACGGGGGCGAGATCTCGGTCCTGCAGCCGCTGAGTGCCGACGGCCGCGGATACGCCCGGCTGCGCAATCTCGTCACCACGGGCCTCGACGAGAGCTCGCGCCGCGTCGTCCTCGTGACCGGGGTCCGTCGCGGTGGCGGCCCGGTCGCGGCGAACCTGGCCGCCTCGCTCGCGCGTGCCGGCGAGGAGGTCGTCCTGGTCTGCGCCGACGTCTTCGGAAGCACTGCCGACGCACTGCTGGGCAACGCCCCGGCTGACGGACTGGCCGAGGTGCTCGACGGCGAGCACCCGGTCGACGGCGTGCTGCGCACGTTCCCCGGGGTTCCGAGCCTGCGGATCCTCGGGCCCGGCCGCGACATCGACCGCGCGGATGCGCTCCTGCAGACCCGGAGCCCGCGCAAGCTGGTCGATCGGCTCCTGGGGACGGCGTCCTGCATCGTGATCGAGGCGCCGCCCACGACCGACAGTGCCGACGCCCAGACGCTGGCCAACGTCGCCGACCTGGCGGTGCTGGTCGTCGAGGCCGGGCCGACGACGGCCCGCGAGGTCCTGGACGCCTGTGCGCAGCTCGAGTCGGTCGGCACTCCGGTGCTCGGCGCGGTGATCGCCCGGTACGGGCGCGACAGCAATCCCGACCAGCGGCCGCGCACGCCCACGGCGGAGGCCACGGCCACGGCACAGCCGGGGTCGGGAGTCGAGGCCGGCTCGGAGGTCGAGGACTCCCCCGCCGACGGCGTTCCCCACACCGCGACGGTAGAACCCGCGACGGCTTCGTCCGAGGCCGCCGGCGACCGCGCGGCCGAGGAGGACGTCACCGAGGAACGGACTCCGGCACCCGCCGGGGCGACTCCGCCGACCGCGCCGGCGGTCGCGCAGGTGCCTGACCGGCCCGCCCCGCCGAACGGCGCCGGCCAGCCCACCGCCGGCGGCGCGACCGTGGCGGAAGCCACCCGGCTGGCGCAGACAGCGGGCACCAACGGCACGGCCCCCAACGGGACAGCGCCCAACGGGACGGGCAGCCAGCCGGGAGCGCGCACCGAGCTCATCCCGCCGGGCGCCCGGGGCCCCGCTCCTCGATGAGCCGGGTCCGACCAGCCGCTCCCTACGGACCGATGGTCACCCGGCCGCTACTGGGCCGGGAGATCGGCGCACCGGCGCCCGGTGTCCCGGGCCAGGAAATCAGCCCGCCGGCACTCGGCGTGCCCGGCCGGCCCGGCCGGCCCGGCCGGCCCGGCTGGCCGCTGACCGCGCTGCTCGTGCTCTATCCGCTCTGGTGGGCGCTCGGCATGGGCACGCTCGCGGTGTTCCTGCTGGCGGTGCCCATGGCACTGCAGCTGTGGCGGCGGCGGCCGGTGATCGTCCCGCCGGGCTTCGGCCTGTGGCTGTTGTTCCTGGTGTGGGTGCTGGCCAGCACCATCATGCTGCCGCAGAATCCCCCGGGCACTCTGCCGGACACCGTCTCCGGCCGGTTCGTCTCCGTGGCGTTCAACCTCGCCGGATACCTCTCGGCCACGATCATCCTGCTGTACGCCGGAAACCTGACCGAGGAGGAGTTCCCCCGCCGCAGGCTCGTGCGCCAGCTCGGCTTCTTCTTCATGGTCGTGCTCGCCGGCGGCCTCCTGGGCACGTTCGCGGCGCGCTTCGAGTTCACCTCGGTCGTCGAGGTGCTGCTTCCGACGCAGGTGGCGCAGAACGGCTTCGTGCGCAGCCTCGTGCACCCCGCGGCCTCGCAGCTGCAGGACGTCCTCGGCTTCACGTCGCCGCGGCCGTCCGCACCGTTCGGCTACACCAACACGTGGGGCAACTGCCTGGCGCTGCTGCTGGGCTGGTTCGTCGTCAGCTGGCTGCGGGACGGCTCGGCCCGCCGGCGGCTGATCGGTCTCGTCGGGCTCGGCCTCACCGCCATCCCGGTCGTCTATTCGCTCAACCGCGGACTCTGGGCCGGCCTCGGCCTGATCGTCATCTTCATGGCGGTCCGGATGGCCATGCGCGGTCACCTCGCGCTGCTCGGCGCGCTGCTCGCCGGGCTGCTCCTGGCGGGGGCGCTCGTCGCTGCCTCACCCCTGGCGACCATCGTCGAGGCGCGGTTCGACAACCAGAAGAGCAACGCGATCCGCGCGTTCACGCTCGACCGCACGCTCGACGTGGTGACCGAGTCGCCGATCCTCGGCTTCGGCGCGACCCGCGCGGCCCTCGGGAGCAGCAACTCCATCGCGGTGGGGGCCGACGCCAAGTGCCCGCGCTGCGGCAACCCGACCCTGGGCAGCAACGGGCAGCTGTGGCTGCTGCTGATCGCCCAGGGCCTCGGCGGCGCCGCGCTCTACATCGGTTTCTTCGTCCGGTCCCTCTGGGCCTACCGCCGGGACCGCACACCGATCGGCGACGCCGGGCTGCTCGCCCTCGCCCTGCCGCTGTTCTTCATGCTGGTCTACAACGCGCTGACCATGCCGCTGGTGATCTCGTTCCTCTCCCTCGCACTGCTCTGGCGCAACCGGCAGGAGAACGCCCGGCAGGAGAACGCCGGGCAGGAGAGCCCCCAGGCAGACAGCGCACTGATGACCGCCCCCGCGGCAGCCCTCGCGGGGCCGGTGCGCATGCGGCAGGGCCGGCCGTGACCGACGACCGCCTGCAGCACCTGCAGGACGTCGGGCGCCTTCTGTGGCCGGACCCCCTCGAGCTGCGGATCGGCGGTAGGGCGCCCCTCGACGGCGCCGTCCACCGCGAGTACCTGCTGCTGCCCAACGGCCGCCGTCCCCGGTTGCTGGTTCCCCGCGGACGGCGAGCTGCCACGGGCGCGCTGCGCGGATACGGCGTGGGCCGCGGACGCTCGGCCCGCTGGCAGGCCGCCGGGCTCGCACTGGGCATGGCCACCGGGCTGGCGCCACTGGTGCTGCGTGACCGGCTACGGCTCGTCGGCACCGGGGGCACGTCGATCGGCGGCGCGGCGTCCATCGAGTCGCACCTGGCGGAGGTGCTGGGCCGCGAGGTGCTGCTGAGCATGTATCTGGGCGCGCCTCGCGCCAACCGCAAGCCGGTGCTGCAGGTGCTCTCCCCGCAGGGCCGCACGCTGGCCTACGTCAAGGTCGGCGTCGACCCGCTCACGTGCCGTCTGGTCGGCGACGAGGCCGCGGCGCTCGAGACGCTGGCCGCGGCCGGGCTCCGGCAGTCGACCGTGCCCGCCGTGCTGCACAGCGGGCGCTGGAACGGCCTGGAACTCCTGGTGCAGTCACCGCTGCCGGTCGGCAGCAGCCGCGGCCGCCCCGACCGCGACCGAGTGGTGGCCGCGCAGGTGGAGGTCTCGGAGATCGGCCGGACCGCGGAGGGACCGCTGGCGGGGACGCCGTTCTGGGCGGCACTGACCGAGCGGATCGGCGGGCTGCCGGACACCCCTGCGGCCCGCACCCTGGCCGACCTGCGGACCGGGATGGAGAAGCGGTTCGGCGACGTTCCGCTGCGCCTGGGCGCCTGGCACGGCGACTGGACACCGTGGAACACCGCACTGGCCGGCGACCAGCTCCTCGTCTGGGACTGGGAGAGGTTCGCCGCACCGGTGCCGGTCGGCTTCGACGCGGTGCACTGGATGCTGCAGACCGACCTGGTCAACCGTCTGGCCGATCCGAGTGAGTCCACCCGGCGTTCCCTGGCTTCGGCACCCACCGTGCTGGAACCCTTCGGAATGACCACCGAGCAGGCACGGGCGACCGCTGTCTGCTACTTCGCCGAGCTGGCGACCCGGTACCTGGCCGACCGCCAGGTGGAGGCCGGGGCCCGGCTCGGGGACGTCGGCGAATGGCTGCTCCCGGCCATCGGTGCGGCACTGGACGGCGAACGAGACGGAAGAGGCACGGAATGACACTCACTGCGACGCTGCGTCGATCGCCGGCGTTGAAGCGAGCCGTGCAAGCGGTCACCCGGAGCGCGGGGCTGGCCACCAGCCGGTGGCGGATGACGCCTGGCTTCCTCATCATCGGCGGCCAGCGCTGCGGCACGACGTCGATGTACCGGACGCTGAGCCAGCACCCCGCCGTCCTCAAGGCCGTGCGGCACAAGGGTGTGCACTACTTCGACACCGACTACGACCACAGCATGGCCTGGTACCGGGCGCACTTCCCGCTCGAGCGCACCGCCGCGGCGGTGGAGCGCCGGACCGGCGTCCGTCCGCTCACGTTCGAGTCGAGCCCCTACTACGGCTTCCACCCGCTGTCCGCCGAGCGCATCGACCGCGACCTGCCCGGCGTCAAGGTGATCGTGCTGCTCCGCGACCCGGTGGAACGCGCCTACTCGGCGCACGCGCACGAGCTGGCCCGCGGCTTCGAGGACCAGGAATTCGAGAAGGCGCTGGCCCTCGAGGAGACCCGGCTGGCCGGTGAGGCCGAGCGGCTGGTCGCCGAGCCGCACTACGTCAGCCACGCCCACCAGCACCAGGGCTACCTGCAGCGCGGGCGCTACGTCGACCACCTGCAGCGGCTGGAGAAGGTGTTCGGCCGCGACCGCATGCACGTGGTGGACAGCCACCGCTTCTTCACCGACCCGGAGCCCGTCTACGACGCCGTCCTGGAGTTCCTCGGCCTGCCGCACACCGGCTACCCGCTGTTCGAGCAGCACAACGCCCGACCCCGCTCCCCGATGCCGGCCGAGCTGCGCAAGCGGCTGGAGGCGCACTTCGAGCCCTACGACGAGCGACTGGTCTCCTGGCTCGGACACCCGGTGAGCTGGCGCCCCTCCGTCGACCGATCGGAACCACTTCCCAGGTGAGCACGACTGCACCCGGGGCGCCGGCGAAGGTGGCCGGCTCCGCCGGCCTGCCCTCCATCGCCCGGGGGGGCGCACTCAACCTGGCCGGCGCCGGCATCTCCGCGATCGCGGGGGTGCTGCTCGTCGTCGTCGTCACCCGTGCCCTTCCGCAGCGGGACGCCGGCGTGTTCTTCGCGCTCACCTCGGTGTTCCTGCTCGCCGAGATGGTGGCGCGGCTGGGTACCGGCACGGGGCTCGTCTACTTCATCGCCCGGTTGCGCTCGCTGGGCCGCACCGACCGGATCCGGGCCTTCCAGCGGGTCGCCCTCACTCCGGTGGTCGTGCTCTCCCTGATCACCTGCGCGGTGCTCGTCACCTGGGCGCCGGAGTTGGCGCGGCTGGTCGGTGGGCCGGGCGACCAGACGCGCACCGCCGTCGTGGTCCTCGCCGTCCTGCTGCCGGTGACGACGCTGTCGGACACCCTGCTGGCGGCGACCCGCGGGCACGCGACGATGGTGCCCACGGTCGTGCTCGACCGGGTGGGCCGGCCGCTCCTGCAACTGGGTCTGGTCGCCGTCGCCGTCATGGCCGGCTCCACCGCGGTGCTGGCGGGTGCCTGGGCGCTGCCCTGGGCGGTGTCGGCGGCGCTGGCGTGGGTGTGGCTGCTCCGCCTCGGGCGGGAGCTGCACGTCGGGCGACACAGCGCCGAGGCGCACCCGCGAGCCGGTGCCGACGACGACGCCGCGCCCTGGCGGGAGTTCTGGTCGTTCACCGGGCCCCGGGCGGTCAACAGCCTGGCCCAGCTCGCACTGCAACGCCTGGACATCATCCTGGTCACCGTCCTGATCGGACCGGCCCAGGCCGCGGTCTACACGGCCGCTACCCGGTTCCTGGTGGTCGGCCAGCTCACCAGCACCGCGATCGCCACTGCCGCCCAGCCGCGCCTGGCCGAGCAGCTCGCCGTGGGCGACAGGGCCTCGGCGAAGGCGGTCTACCAGTCGGCCACCGCCTGGATCGTGCTGCTGAACTGGCCGCTCTACCTGCTGTGCGCGGTGTTCGCGGACGTCGTCCTGGCCGTCTTCGGCAACGGCTACGACGCCGGCCGGCCGGTCGTGCTGGTCCTGGCCGGCGCGATGCTCGTGGCCAGCGGCTGCGGCATGGTGGACATGCTCCTGAACATGGCCGGCCGCACCTCCTGGACGCTGGCCAACTCGGTCGTCGCACTGGCGGTGATGGTCGGCGTCGACCTCGTGCTCATCCCGCGCCTGGGGATCCTCGGCGCAGGCATCGGCTGGGCGGCGGCCATCATCGCCAACAACGCCCTGCCGCTCACCCAGCTCGTCGTCTCCATGGGCCTGCACCCCTTCGGGCGCGCCACGCTCCGGGCCGGGGGCCTCTCGGCCGTCTGCTTCGGCATCCTGCCCGGGGCGGCCGCGCTCCTGCTCCCCGACGACCTGCTCGCGGCGGCCGGCGCGGTCCTCGTCGGGCTCACCGTCTTCCTGACCGTCAGCCTGCGGCGACGGGAGGCCCTCGGCCTGCCCGCACTGAGCGCCCTGCGCCCGAACCGGCGGCCCGCCGCCCCGGACGCCGAGTCGCACGCCCGCCACGCCGCCCAGCCCCCCTCCGGAGGAACCCGATGACCGCGCTGGACCGAAGCCCGTCGGCGCCGCCGCCGCCGCTCGAGCTCACCCCGTGGCGGCTGGCGTCGCTGACCGCCCGTGGACTGCTCTCCGACCGTCGGGAGCGCCGCCGGGAACGCGCCGGCCGTCACCGCGCAGGGCCGCGGCGGGTGAGGGATACCCGGCTGCGCGCACCCGTCTTCGTGCTGGGTGCGCCGCGCTCGGGGACGACGTTCCTGGGTTCCTGCATCGGGGCGCTGCCCGAGGTGTCCTACCACTTCGAGCCGCGGGTGACCAAGGCCGCGGCTCGGCTGGTGTACGAGGGCACGTGGTCGGAGGAGCGGGCAGCCCGCGTCTTCCGCCGGTCCTACCGGCTGCTCGTGCTGGCCGCCGGAGAGGGCGGCCGCCGGTTCGTGGAGAAGAACCCGGAGAACTGCTTCGTGGTGCCGTTCCTGGTCCGGGCCTTCCCCGACGCCCGGTTCGTGCAGATCATCCGTGACGGGCGGGACGTCGCGGTCTCCCACGCGGAGAAGCCGTGGCTCTCGGCGAGCTCGGCCGGCAGCGGCCGGCGCGGCCGCGGCGGCCAGGCCTGGGGGCCCTGGGCCCGCTGGTGGGTGGAGCCGGAGCGGGCGGAGGAGTTCGCCGCGGCCTCCGACCTCACCCGGACGGCATGGAGCTGGCGGCGGTTCACCGAGGCAGCCCGCACCGCACTGGCCCAACTGCCGCCCGACCGCGTGCTGACCATTCGCTACGAGGACGTCGCGCGGCACCCTCAGGAGGCCGCCGAGACCATCGCCGCGTTCTTCGGGCATCCGGAGGCGCCGCAGTCGCTGCGCGCGGCGCTGGCGACCGCCGACCCGAGCTCGATCGGCCGCTGGCGCGAGGCGCTGGACGAGGACGGGCTGGCCGACGTCGAGCGCGAGGCCGGCCCCCTGCTCCGCGAGTTGGGGTACGAGGCGTGAGCGCGACCGATCCCGCACCCACCGGGGGCCTCCTGGTCACCGGTCTCCCCCGCACCGGCACCAGCTGGGTGGGCAAGATGCTGGAGGCGTCCGGCGAGGTCGTCTACGTCAACGAGCCGATGAACCCGCAGCATCCGCCGGGCCACTCCCCCGGCGTGCTCGATGCCCGGGTGACCCATCGGTTCCAGTACATCAGCGACGAGGACGACGCCCCCTGGCGCCGCGCCTTCGAGCACACCCTCGCCCTGAAGTACCAGTTCCGCGCCGAGGTTCGGCGGAACCGGTCCGCGTACGACCTCGCCCGCATGGCCAAGTACGGCACGGCCTTCACGGCGGGGCGTCTGCGCGGCCGCCGGGCGATGCTGGACGACCCGTTCGCCATCTTCTCCACCGGGTGGCTGTCGCAGAACATGGGCTGCGAGTCCGTCGTCCTGGTGCGGGACCCCGTGTCGTTCGTGGGCAGCTGGCGGGCCCTCGACTGGTCGATCCACTTCCACGAGCTGCTCGAGCAGCCGGCCCTGGTGCGTGACCACCTCGGCCCGTACGTGGACCGGATGCGCAGCCTGGTCGGGTCGCCGGACTGGCTGGCCCGCACCTGCCTGCTCTGGGAGGCGACCTACGACGTCGTCGACCGCGCGTTCCGCGACCTGCCCGGCGTGCACCTGGTCCGCTACGAGAGCCTCGTCCAGGACCCGATGGGAGGGTTCGCCGACCTCTACCGGCGGTTGGGCCTCACCTGGTCCGGGGACGCCGAACGACGTGTCCGCGAGGCGACGACGGAGAAGGCCGGCGCGGAGCAGGGGTCGCACCGCTGGTCACTGCGCGGCGGGCTGTCGCGTACCGCCTACCGGCCGATGGGGCAGGCGACCGCACTGTCGACCTACCGGACGCGGCTGACGCAGGCGGAGGTCGACCGGGTGCGAGAGCTCACCTCGCCGGTGGCCGCCCGGGTGCTGGGGCCGTAGCCGGCAGGAAGGCCGTCGCGCTGGGGACCGGCCCCCTGAAGATCAGCTGCGCGGCGCGCGGATGCGGGTGAGCAGCGCGCCGATCAGGAGCGCCAGCGCGAAGGGCGCGTCCTCGCGGAGGTAGCGGCGGAACAGCCTGCGCGGCTCGTGCGCCAGGCGGAACAGCCATTCCAGCCCGAGTGGCCGCATCCAGCTGGGGGCGCGCTGCAGGTCACCGGCGGCGAAGGGCAGGGCGGCGCCGCAGCCCAGCCACCAGGTGCTGGGGAGAAGGCCGGAGAAGCCGGAGATGATCTGCTCCTGCTTCGGGAACCCGAGACCGACGAAGACGAGGTCCGGAGCCGCGTTCACCACGGCGTCCCGGCACGTTCCGAGCTCGCCCTCGTCGAGCTCGAAGCCGCGGGGCGGCGAACAGGTGCCGGCGATCTTCAGGGTCGGGTAGGCCAGCTGCAGGGCCTCGGCCGCACGGTCGGGCACCCCGGGCTCGCCGCCGAGCAGGTAGACGGAGCGGCCGTCGGCAGCCGCGGCCGCGCTCAGCGACCAGAGCAGGTCCGCTCCGGTGACGCGCGCCGGGATCGGCCGGCCGGACAGGCGCGCGGCCCACACGACCGGGGCGCCGTCGGCGACGCTCAGCTGGGCGGTGCGGATCAGCTCGGCCAGCCGGGGGTCCCTGGCGGCGTGCCGGAGGTGGTCGACGTTCGGCGTGGCGATCCAGCCGCCACGGCCCGCCCGCAGCTCGGCGCGGACGCGCTCGACGACCTCTTCCTCGGTCAGCGGATCAATCGGTAGCCCGCCGACCTCGACGCGCTTACGCTCCGTCGCTGTCATGCGTAGATCATGACCCGCTCGCAGGTGGGGCGACACATCTTCGCGCGCGGTCTCACCCCTTGGAGGTCACCAGGGGTCACCGATGCTCTCTGTGATGGCATTGTCGTCCCCGTGGTAAGCACCTCCGCGGGGAACAAGCCCCACCCGTCGTCAGGGCAGGACATTACGGACCGGCCGACGGTGCTCTATCTGGGCGGTCTAGGACGCAGCGGCACAACGGTGCTCGAGCGCGTGCTGGGCGAGCTGCCGTCCACCTGTTCGGTGGGTGAGCTGGTCCACCTGTGGCAGCGCGGCGTCCTCGACGACGAGACCTGCGGCTGCGGCAAGCCGTTCTCCCGGTGCCCGTTCTGGAACGAGGTGGGCCGGCGGGGCTTCGGCGGCTGGGACCGGGCGCTGGCGGCCCGCATGGAGGAACTGCGTCCCCGGGTCGACCGCACACGGTTCATCCCGCGGCTGCTCGCCCCGCGACTGCTGGGCCGGCACCGAGCCGCGCTTCGTGAGTACGTGACGACGTTCCTCCAGCTGTACCGCGCGATCAGCGAGACCGCCGGTGGCGCCGTCGTCATCGACTCCAGCAAGCACTCCTCGCTGGCTTTCTGCCTCCGGACGGAACCGGCCATCGACCTCCGGGTCGTGCACGTGGTCCGTGACAGCCGCGGGGTGGCCTACTCCTGGACCAAGGAGGTCCGGCGTCCGGAAGCCACGGCCGAGGCCGCCCTGATGACTCGCTACTCGCCCTCCCGCTCGGCCGCCCTGTGGGTGGGCCACAATCTCTTCTTCGGCCTCCTGGGGCTCCTGGGGACGTCCAGGCGGCTGCTGCGCTACGAGGACTTCGTCGCCACGCCCGGTCCGGTTCTCGAGGAGCTCGCGGAGTTCGCCGGGCTGTCACTGGCGCCGGGAGCACTGGACTTCCTCGACGGCTCCTCGGTGATGCTCTCGCCGTCGCACACGGTGGCCGGCAACCCCATGCGCTTCCGCACGGGCGCGACCACGCTGCGCCGGGACGACGCCTGGCGATCGGAGCTGCCGCGCGGTCGCCGCTGGCTGGTCTCCGTGCTGACCGCGCCGCTGCTGGCACGCTACGGCTACCTACGGCGGTCCTCCCGGTGAGCACCCCCGCGACCGGCCCCCTGCCCACCGTCGGCGTGGTCGTGCCCACCCACGACCGGCCGGAGCTGTTGCGCGAGACCCTGCGGTCGGTCCTCGCCCAGGACACGACGGCCGAGCTGGACATCGTCGTGGTGTTCGACCGCACGACGCCCGACCAGGAGCTGACCCGGCTGAGCATGCCCGGCCGGCGGGTCCGGGTCATCCCCAACATCCGCACGCCGGGTCTGGCCGGCTCCCGCAACACCGGGATCCTGGCCCTGGACACCGACTGGGTCGCCTTCTGCGACGACGACGACACCTGGGCCCCGACGCGACTGCGGGCCCAACTGGAGCGGGCGGCTCGTCACCCCGAGGCGGAGCTCCTCACGACGTCGATCTGCGTGGCCTACGAGGGCGCCGAGACACCACGCCTGGCCGGCACCGGCACCGTCACACGGGCCGACCTCCTCCGCAGCCGCATGGCGATGCTGCACAGCTCGACGGTGCTGGTCCGCCGCTCGGCTCTGGTGGGCTCCCTGGGGCTGGTCGACGAGACGATCCCCGGCAGCCAGAACGAGGACTGGGACCTGCTCCTTCGCGCCGCGAGCCGCGGACCCATTCAGCACATCGACGAGCCGCTCGTACGCGTGCTGTGGGGCCGGTCGTCGCAGTTCTCCCGCCAGTGGGAGACGCGGGTGTCATCCCTGGAGTGGATGCTCCAGCGCCATCCCGACATCGCCGGTGACGACCGAGGTGCGGCACGGGTCTTCGGGCAGCTGGCGTTCGGCAGCGCCGCGCTGGGACGCCGCCGCGCGGCCGCCCAGTGGGCCCGCCGTGCCGTGGGCCGGCGGATGACGGAGCCCCGGGCGTTCCTGGCGCTCGCCGTGGCCGGGGGCCTGTTCTCCGCCGAGGCGGTCATGTCGTTCCTGCACCGCCGCGGCAAAGGCCTGTAGCCGGTCGGGGCTGTGCGGGCGGCGAGGGCAGGGCCCGGTGGCGTGCGGCTTGGCCAGACCATCTGACAGGGCACGTCGGCGACCCGGGCCACGCTGGAAGGCGACCTCGTTCACCGTCGGACCCACTGCGCAGCCCTCGAACGCAGCTGCGAATCTGGCGACCGGACAGGACGGTTCCCGGGCGACTGCCGGCAGAAGGACCGAGACCCGGAGGTCAGTACGCGCCGCGGGAGCGGAGGACCGCGGACGCCGTCTTCCAGAGGATCAGGAGATCCAGGGCGAGCGTCCAGTTCTCGACGTAGCGCAGGTCGAGGCGGACCGACTCCTCCCAGGAGAGGTCACTGCGACCGGAGATCTGCCACAGGCCGGTCAGGCCGGGCTTGACCAGCAGCCGACGGCGGATGGAGGTGTCGTAGCGCTCCACTTCCTGCGGCAGCGGCGGTCGGGGACCGACGAGCGACATCGAGCCACCGAGCACGTTGAACAGCTGGGGCAGCTCGTCGAGTGAGAACCGGCGCAGCCACCGCCCGACTGGCGTCACCCGCGGGTCCTGGCGCATCTTGAACAGCAGGCCCTGACCCTCGTTGCTGGCCAGGAGCTCGGAGAGCTTCGCGTCGGCGCCGACGATCATGCTGCGGAACTTGTACATCGTGTACCGGTCGCCGTAGGCCCCGACGCGCTCCTGTCGGTAGAGCACCGGACCCGGCCCGGAGAGACGCACGGCCACGGCGATGCCCAGCAGCACCGGTGCGATGAGGACGAGGGCGCAGGCCGCGCCGGCCCGGTCGAGGGCACCCTTGAGCACCCGCTTCCAGCCCGAGAACACCGGCTCCTCGATGGAGAGCAGCGGCAGACCGACGAAGGGCCGGATGTGCAGCCGGGGACCGGCGATCTCGACCATGCCCGGCGACACCAGCAGCTCGATCCCGCTGCCCTCGAGCTGCCAGGAGAGCTTGCGCAGGTACAGCGCCGCGGTCTCGCTGGCCGAGGTGACGGCCACGGCATCGGCGCCGCGCCGCTGCACCACGTCGACGACATCATCGAGGCCACCGTCGATCGGCACCCCGATCGACTCGACCCGCGCGGCTGCGCCCGGAGTCGTGACGCACGCGGCCACCACCTCCATGCCCGCGTAGTGGTCGACCTGGATCCGCCGGACCAGGTCGGCGACGGCGGCGTCCCGGCCCACCGCGACGACCCGCTTGACGCAATGGCCGCCGCGCCGGGCTCGCTGGAGCCACTTCCGCGCGATGACGTGGGAGATGAGCGACCCCAGCGTCATGGCCGGAACGGTGAAGACCACGAACGAGCGCGCGATCTCGAGTTGGCCCGCGTAGGACACGACACTGACGGCGGCGAGCAGCCACAGGCCCCCGCGCGCCACCTTGCGGAACTCCTCGCTGCCCGTTCCGAAGAACTTCGGCGCGTAGCCACCGGACATGCACACGGCGGCCGGCCAGAGGACGGGAAGCGCCAGGCTCAGCCAGGCGTAGGGCGATCCGGGCAGCGCCTCCGCCGGGCGGATGACCAGCATCACCACGCCGGCGACAACGCCGACCAGTGCGTCGACGGTGATCAGCACCGCCCGGTAGCGCCGGCTCCAGCGGGGTTCGCGGCGGCGGGCCACCACGGCGCGCGGAAGCGCGGCAGGCATCGGGGCAGCGGTGTCCGAGACACGGCCGGGGGCCGGTGGGCGCAGCTCTGCATGACCTGCGCCGGCATCAACGAGCATGGTCCCCCCAGACCGCCATCAACTACCGAGCGTAGTCGCCGGGCTACACCTTGTCGTGGGCCTGACCAGGGGGTTCCCTGCTCCAGCCGCCCGGGACCCGGTAACCCTCACACTGCGTCAACCGACCGTCAATACGCACCGTAGCGGTTCACCCAATTGGGAGGACGCCGGCACGGCGACGGAAAGGCCTGCTCAGTTGCGGGGATGCACGTAGTTCTGCGCCGGTTCGAGACCGCGCTGGAGCAGGAGCTCGACGGCGTCCGCGGCCTCTACGAGGAGAAGATCCAGTTCCTTGCGCTCCGTTGCGGAGAAGTCCTTGAGAACGAAGTCCGCAGCCTCCTGACGCCCCGGGGGTCGGCCGATGCCGACGCGCACCCGGAGGTAGTCCTTGCTGCCGACCGAGCGGCTGATCGACCTCAGGCCGTTGTGCCCGCCCTCGCCGCCGCCGCGCTTGAGCCGGACGGCCGCGAAGGCGATGTCGAGTTCGTCGTGGGCGACGACCAGGTCCTCCACCGGGATGGAGTGATAGTCCAGCAGCCCGCGCACCGGGCCGCCGGACTCGTTCATATAGGTCATGGGCCGGGCGAGGACGACGCGTCGTCCCGCGAGGCGGCCCTCGCCGGAGACCGCCCGCGCCCGGGCGCCCTTGCCGGGAGCCAGCCGGATCCCGGCGCGGGCGGCCAGCTCGTCGAGCACCATTGCACCCACGTTGTGCCGGTTCCCCGCATAGCCGGGCCCCGGGTTGCCCAGTCCGACGACGAGGAAGGGCCCCTCGGACAAGGGCACGGACACGGGCCCGGACGGCGACGAGCCGGGGGCGCCGGCAGTACCGGCGCCCCCGTCGTTCATGCCCTCGCTCAGCGATCGCCTCAGTTGTCCCGCGACTTCGCGGCGGCGTCCATCGACTCGCCGCTGCCCTGGGCCGCAGGCTCGGGGACGACGTCGCCCTGACCGGCGCCCGCGGTCGCCGCGTCGGACTCCTCGCGCTCGATGCCGGCCTCGGCCTCGTCGGCGGCCAGCCCGGCCTCCAGCGCCTCGGCGGTGGGCGCACCGAGGAAGCCGATCACGAGCGCCTCGGCGTCGGTGATCAGGGTCGAGCCCGTCGGCAGGATCAGGTCGCCCGCCGTGATGTTCTGGCCGGCCGCACGGCCGGTGACGTCGACCTCGATGCTGTCGGGCAGGCGCGTCGCGTCGGCCTCGATCTGCACGGTGTTCAGCTGCTGGTTGGGGATCGAGTCGACCCCGACCTCGCCGACGATCACGATCGGCACCTCGACGGTCGTCTTCTCACCGCGCCGGACCAGCAGCAGGTCGATGTGCTCGTGAGTGCGCTTGATGGGGTCGCGCTGCACGGCCTTGGTGAGAGCCAGCTGCTCCTTGCCCTCCACCACGATGGTCAGCAGGGCGTTGGCGCCGCCGTTGCGCAGGGCCGCGGCGAACTCGCGGGCCGGCAGCGACAGGTGGACGACGTCCTGGCCGTGCCCGTACAGGACGGCGGGGACGCGGCCGGCGCGGCGGGTGCGGCGGGCGCTGCCCTTGCCGAACTCGGTGCGGGTCTCGGCTTCGAGGCGGAAGTCAGCCACGGTGATGTGCTCCTCAACAGGGTGGATCGGGTCTGGTGCCGGCGCACGAGCGCGGCACACCCTGGAGGCTTCCCACCTGGAGCATGCACGTCGATCACGGAGACGGTCGGACCGCTCCCTCGCCGGGCAACGGGACCGAGGTTACCCGACCGCGACACCGACACGGCCAAGGGCCCGGCCGGGCGGGGCACCGAGGACCTCCGGAACGGGACGAGAAGCCCTCAGCGCAGGCGCGGTCCGGGCCTGGCCGCTCTGCGATCGGGAGGATCGCAGGGTCAGGAGTTCCCGTCGAAGAGGCTGGTGACCGAGCCGTCCTCGAAGACCTCCTTGATCGCCCGGGCGAGGAGTGGGGCGATAGAGAGCACGGTCAGCTTGTCGAACTGGCGCTCGGGCGTGATGGGCAGCGTGTTGGTCACGATGACCTCGCTGATCTTGCTGTTCTTCAGCCGGTCGACCGCGGGCCCCGACAGCACCCCGTGCGTCGCGGTGACGATGACGTCGGCGGCGCCGGCGTCGAACAGCGTCTCGGCGGCCTTCACGATCGTGCTGCCGGTGTCGATCATGTCGTCGACGATGATGCAGACCCGGCCCTCGACCTCACCGACGACGCGGTTGGCGACGACCTCGTTGGGCCGCATGGGGTCGCGAGTCTTGTGGATGAAGGCCAGCGGGGTGCCACCGAGCTTGTCTGTCCAGCGCTCGGCGACGCGGACGCGGCCGGAGTCCGGCGAGACCACGGTGATGTCGCGGTCACCCCAGCGCTCGCAGACGTGCCCGACCAGCAGGTCGAGGGCGAACAGATGGTCGACCGGGCCGTCGAAGAAGCCCTGGATCTGCGCGGTGTGCAGGTCGACGGTCATGAGCCGGTCGGCGCCGGCGGTCTTGAACAGGTCCGCGACGAGGCGGGCGGAGATGGGCTCGCGGCCGCGGTGCTTCTTGTCCTGGCGCGCGTACGGGAAGAAGGGCGCGACCACGGTGATCCGCTTCGCCGACGCGCGCTTGAGCGCGTCGACCATGATCAGCTGCTCCATGAGCCAGGTGTTGATGGGCGCCGTGTGGCTCTGGACGACGAACGCGTCACAGCCACGTACCGATTCCTTGAACCGGACGAAGAGCTCCCCGTTGGAGAACTCGTAGGCAGCGGTGGGCGTCGGTTCCACACCGAGGTACCCGCCGATCTCGTCGGTCAGCTCGGGGTAGGCACGGCCGGAGAAGAGCATCAGGCTCTTGCTGTTCGTCGCCCGCATGACACTCATCGGATCAGCTTTCCCTACTGGTCGTGGTCCGCGGGAGGAGATCCGGACCGTCTGCACCCGGCGTCGCGTCCCGCTTCTCGGCCGCCTCAGCGGCTTCGGCGGACGCGGTCCCGGGACGGCGACGCCGTACCCAGCCTCCCACATTCCGCTGGGGGGCCCGCGCGACGGCTATCGCCCCCGGGGGCACGTCCGACGTGATCACGGAGCCGGCCGCGGTGTAGGCACCGTCCCCGACGGTGACCGGCGCCACCAGCATCGTGTCGGAGCCGATCCGCACGTGGTCGCCGACGGTCGTGTGGTGCTTGGCGATGCCGTCGTAGTTGACGAACACGGTGGCGGCGCCGACATTGGCGCCCCGGCCGATGGTCGCGTCGCCGACGTAGGACAGGTGCGGCACCTTCGAGCCTTCGCCGATCTCGACGTTCTTCGTCTCCACGAACGCTCCGACCTTGGTACCCCGGGACAGCCGCGTGCCTGGCCGCAGGTAGCTGAACGGGCCGACCGTGGCCTCCGGGCCGATCACGGCGCCCAGGCAGTGCGACCGGAGGACGCCGGCGCCCTCGTCGACCGCGGTGTCGACGAGCGTCGTGTCCGGGCCGATGACCGCGCCGGTGGCCACACTGGTCCTCCCCTTGAGCTGGGTGCCCGGCTCGAGGACGGCGTCGGCCTCGACGGTCACGGTCACGTCGACCCACGTGGTCTGGGGGTCGACGACGGTCACGCCGTCGCGCATGAGGCGGTCGAGGACCCGGTCGTTGAGGGTGCGCCGGCGTGCGGCCAGTTCGCGCCGGTCGTTGCAACCGAGCACGTCGTCCGGGTCGTCGGCCAGCGCGCCCCCGACCGGAACGCCGTCGCCGACCAGGAGGCCGAGGACGTCGGTCAGGTAGAGCTCGCCCTGCTCGTTGTCGGCGCCGACGCGGCCGAGCGCGTCGCGCAGCCTGCCCGCGTCCCCGACGTAGACGCCGGCGTTGATCTCGCGGATCTGCCGCTGCGTCGGGGTCGCGTCGCGCTCCTCGACGATGGCCCGCACCCCTCCCCCGGCGTCCCGGACGATCCGGCCCAGCCCGGTCGGATCGGAGACCTCGGCGGTGAGCACGGTGAGCGCGTTGCCGGCGCGGACGTGCTCCTCGACCAGGGCGCGGATCGTCTCCGGTCGCAGCAGCGGGGCGTCGCCGTTGACCACCAGCACGGTCCCGTCGAGCTCAGGGACGGCGTCCAGCGCGAGCGCGGCGGCATGACCGGAGCCGCGCTGCTCCTCCTGCGGCACGGGCACGGCACCGGGCGCGATCGCGGCGAGGTGCGCCTCCACGGCCGCGCGACCCGCGCCGACCACGACGATCGTCGTCCCGGCGCCGAGGGGCTCGGCCGCCGCGAGCACGTGACCGAGCATGCTGCGGCCGCCGAGCGGGTGCAGCACCTTGGGAGTCGACGAGCGCATGCGGGTGCCCTGCCCCGCGGCGAGTACGACGACGGCGGCGACCGCCCCTTCAGCGACGGCGGGCTCCGGCGGCTCCAGCGGGGTCACGGATCTCCTCGGACGGCGGGGCCGCCTGTTCGACGGCATGTTCGGCGCTGGGGGACTCGGACTCGAACCGAGACTGCACGGCTCCAAAGGCCGGCGGGCTGCCGATTACCCCATCCCCCACCCTCGGCGCCGGACGCGCGCCCAGGGGGCGACCGCGAGCGGCGCCCGCCGCGAGCCTAGGGCCGGGCGGGGCCGAGGGCACCCTCCGGCACCCCCATCGACGGAGCCGGAGGCGGCCGGAGCCCGGGTCGCCGATGTTCCTACGCTGCCGTAGGTTACGGGCACGCAGCCCGGCTGGAACGCGTAGGACCAGCGTCGCCGGACCTTCCGCACCGTCCTCGGAGGCCCCTTGTCCGCTCCAGCCCGCACCCGGCCCACGGCTCCGCCACTCGCCGATCCCTATGCCGGGTTGCCGGCCAACGCCATTGGCCGGCACAAGAGCTCGCTCGAGATCGTCACGCTCTACGTGATCGTGCTCGTGCCGTTCCTCGCGCTGGGCGCCATCGTTCCGGCGGTGTGGGGCTGGGGGCTCTCGTGGCTGGACGTCGGACTCGCCGTCGGCTTCTACTACCTGACCCTGCTGGGTGTCACGGTCGGCTACCACCGCCACTTCACCCACGGCTCGTTCAAAAGCAAGCGGCCTCTGCGGCTCGCGCTGGCGGCCGCCGGCTCCATGGCGATCCAGGGGCCGGTCATCCAGTGGGTCGCCGACCACCGGCGGCACCACGCCTTCGCCGACCGCGCGGGCGACCCGCACTCGCCCTGGCGCTACGGCACCGACCTGCGTGCGCTGGTCAAGGGCATGTTCCACGCGCACCTGGGCTGGCTGTTCGACCGCCGCAAGACCAACCAGGAGCGCTACGCACCCGACCTCCTCAAGGACGGCGCCCTGGTCGTGACCAGCCGGCTGTTCGTCGTGTGGGCGTTCCTCAGCCTGGCCCTGCCCGCGGTGCTCGGCGGGCTGATCACCGGCAGCTGGGCCGGTGCCTGGTCGGCCTTCTTCTGGGCCGGGCTCGTCCGCGTGGCGCTGCTGCACCACGTCACGTGGTCGATCAACTCGGTGTGCCACGTGGTCGGCAACCGCCCGTTCATGTCGCGCGACCGCGCCACGAACTTCTGGCCGCTGGCGATCCTCAGCGGCGGCGAGTCGTGGCACAACCTGCACCACGCCGACCCCACCTGCGCCCGGCACGGCGTGCTGCGCGGCCAGATCGACATCAGCGCCCGCCTCATCTGGGTCTTCCAGAAGCTGGGCTGGGCCTCCGACGTCAAGTGGCCCGACCCGGTCCGCCTGGCCGCCAAGCGCCGTCCCGCCGCGGCGACGAGCTGACAGAGGACTCCCTCCTCCCCGCCCCTCGAGGGCTCGAGGCGGTGCCCGGGAGGTGGGCAGGGGCAGAGTGGGCGCCATGAGCAGCAGTGCTGCGCGGCCCCGGGTCCGGATGAGCGCCGTCCAGCGGCGGGAGCAGCTGCTCGACGTCGGCCGAGAGCTGTTCGGGCAGAAGGGCTACGAGGCGACCTCGATCGAGGAGATCGCCGCCCGCGCCGGGGTGAGCAAGCCGGTGGTCTACGAGCGGTTCGGCGGCAAGGACGGGCTGTACACGGCCGTCGTCGACCGCGAGATGCACAGGGTGCTCCACCGCTTCACCACCGCGCTGGCGGCCCCGGGGCACCCGCGCCAACTGCTGGAGCGGGCCGCCCTGTCGCTGCTCGAGTACATCGAGGACCACACCGACGGGTTCCGGGTGCTCACCCGCGACGCCCCGGTGACCGCCGGCGTGTCGACGTACTCGTCGCTCATCGGCGAGGTCGCCCGGCAGGTGGAGCACATCCTCGGCCGGCAGTTCGGCGACCGCGGCTACGACCCCCGGCTGGCCCAGCTCTACAGCCAGGCCCTCGTGGGCATGGTCTCCCTGGTCGGCCAGTGGTGGCTCGACAACCGGTCGCTGGGCAAGGAGCGGGTCGCCGCCCACCTGGTCAACCTGTCCTACAACGGCCTGGCGCACCTCGATCCGCAGCCGGACCTGGTGGACCGCCCCGCGGCGGTCTGAGGCCCCGCGCTCGGGCCACGACTCCAGCCACGGCTCAGGCCACGACGCGGGCACCAGCCACAGGGCCCTGCACCGCGCGGACGGTCCGGAACACGCCCGCCCCGGCGAGCACCGCGGCCACCCGGACGGCGGCCTCCTCGTCCTCGACCAGCGCCGCGACGGTGGGTCCCGATCCGCTCACCAGCGCGGCGCTGGCGCCGGCGTCCGTGGCCGCCCGCAACGCCCGCCGCAGCTCCGGCCGCAGCGAGAACGCCGGCGCCTGCAGGTCGTTGCTGAGCGCCGCGGCCAGTGCGGCCGGCGATCCGTTCCGCAAGGCGGCGATCACCCCTTCCGTCGACGGCAGCTCGGCACCGTCGGGCACCCGGCCGGCCTCTCGCAGGCGGTCGAGCTCCCGGTAGACGGCCGGGGTCGACAGCCCCTCGTCGGCGATGCCCAGCACCCAGTGGGTGGGACGTCGGGCCAGCACCGGAGAGACCTGCTCGCCGCGGCCCCGGCCCAGTGCCACTCCACCGAGCAGGCTGAACGGCACGTCGCTGCCCAGCTGAGCCGCGATGCCCGCCAGGTCGCCGGGCGCCGCACGGGTGCCCCACAGCAGGTCGAGGGCCACCAGCGTGGCTGCCGCGTCGGCGCTGCCCCCGGCGAGGCCGGCGGCCGCGGGAATGGCCTTGGCGACGGCGATCGTGGCGTCGGCCGGCATTCCGGCGGAGGCCGCGAGCAATTCGGCGGCCTGCCACACCAGATTGCGGCGATCGGTCGGGACGTCGCCGCCGGCCCCCTCCCCCGTGACGGACACCGCGAGGCCCTCCCCCGGACCGACCGTGACGGTGTCGAACAGGGACACCGCGAGGTAGACCGTCCGGAGCTCGTGGAACCCGTCGGCGCGCAGCGGTCCGACCCCGAGGTGCATGTTGACCTTCGCGGGTGCGCGCGCCGTGACCCTCACGGCTGCACCGGGTCGGTGGCCGCCAGCCGCGCGAAGTCGGTCACCGACAACTGTTCCCCGCGGCTGCCTGGATCGATTCCGGCGGCCCGCAGCCGGACCTCCGCCGCGGCCGGGCTACCCGCCCAGCGGGCGAGGGCGGCCCGCAGGCTCTTGCGGCGGGTGGCGAACGCGGCGTCGACGACCGCGAAGGTGGCCCGCCGGTCGCCTTCCGGCGGCGGGCGCCGGGTCAGGGCGACCAGGCCGGAGTCGACGTTCGGCTCGGGCCAGAAGACGCGGCGGCCGATGGAGCCGGCACGGCGCACCTCTCCGTACCAGGCCGCCTTGACCGAGGGGATGCCGTAGGCGGCGGCCCCCGGGGCCGCCGCCAGCCGTTCGGCCACCTCCGCCTGCACCAGGATCAACGCGCGGTCGAGCGTCGGCAGCAGCTCCAGCAGGTGCAGCAGGACGGGCACGGCGACGTTGTAGGGCAGGTTGGCCACCAGCGCGGTCGGCGGGGGTTCCGGCAGCTCCCGCACCCGCAGCGCGTCGGCCTCGACCACGGTGAGCCGGTCGGCGAGTTCGGGGGCGCGCTCCGCCACCGTCACCGGCAGCAGCTGGGCCAGGCGCGGGTCGATCTCGACGGCGGTCACCCGGGCCGCGACCTCGAGCAGGCCGAGCGTGAGAGAGCCCAGGCCCGGGCCGACCTCGAGGACGACGTCGTCGTCCGCCAACTCTGCCGTCCGTACGATCCGCCGGATCGTGTTGGCGTCGTGCAGGAAGTTCTGACCGAGGCTCTTGGTCGGTCGCAGGTCCAGCTGCCGGGCCAGCTCGCGGATGACCGCGGGCCCCAGCAGGCCCGTCAGGAACGGCCCCGCTGCAGGGGCCCGCCAACAGCGCCCGACACGGCACCGCCCCGAGCAGGTGAGCGGTGGGGGGAAGGGAGCCCCTCCAGGGAGGCAGCGGGGTCCGTCATCAGTCGAAGAGGTGGCTGCCGCAGCCCCACTGGCCGGCGCCGCTGCGGTTGTACAGCAGCTGAGCGCGGTAGGTCTGCTCGTCCACCGAGGCCGCCGCCGGGTCGCCCGTGCCGCCGACGCCCGCCCAGGTCGACCGGGAGAACTGGTACATCCCGCGGTAGGTGCCGCTGGCACTGACGGCGTTCGGCCGGCCACCCGACTCGCACGCGGCCAGCGCCGCCCAGTTCAGGCCGTCCGCCGAGGGCTTGTTCACCGGGCGCGGCTTGGTGCCGACGGTGACGTGCTCGGCGACCGGCTGTCGGGTGACCGTCGAGGTGAGCGACTCCCGGGCCGTCTCCACGCCGTCGGTGACCGTCACGCGGAAGGTGGTGACCCGCTCACCCGGCACGCCGGCCTGGGTCACCGTGTCGTCGCCCTCGAACGCGCTCGGGTCGGCCGTCTCCACGCGCTCGGGAGCGATCGCGGAGGGAACGTCGACCTGCGACACCTGGACCCGGAACACCTGCAGCCGCATCTGGTCGAGGAGGGCCTGGTCCGGCCGCAGACTGGTGCGGTCCGTGGCGCCCAGTGCGATGCCCTGCTCGACGAGCAAGTCGGCGGCCGTGCCCGCCGTGGTGGTCACGACACGCTCCTGGCCGTCGCTGACCAGCACGACGTCCTTGGGGGTGGTGATGGTGAGCTCCATGCCGTCCAGCGGCAGACGCTCGCTACGGCTTGCCGAGAGCACCAGGTCGTCGGCGCGGTACCCCAGCTGCTCCAGCGCCTGGTCGACCGACAGCGCGGTCACGTAGACCTCGCGCGAGACGCCGTCCACGGTGAGCTGGAGGGGCCGCGCCCGGTTGAGCACCACGGTCGCACCGTCGGTGACCTGCTGGTGCACCGCCGGGAGGACGACGTCGTGCGCCGCGGGCTGCAGGTTCTCCTCCTCCAGCACCTCGCCGACCGTGTCGGCATAGGTGCCGACATGGCGCGCCTGCCCGTCGACGGTGACCGTCACGGACTTCTGGGCGAGGAGGAAGGCCAGCGAGCCACCCAGGAGTCCGAGGAGGACCAGGGCGAACAGGCCGAGCTGGAGGGAGCGTCGCACGTCACATCCAAAGTCACAGAACCCGGGCAGGAGAGCGGGTGCGCCGTCCGGGGACGGACATCCGCCGTAACGGCTCGAGGGCGCACCGCCGCCCGGAGCGCGAGCTCGGAGCCGGTGGACGCCACCCGGGTCGATCTCCACCCCGGCTGTCGGTCACGACACGATAACGAAGATGCTGCGAGGAGCAACGGTTCGAGACGAGTGAAGCAGCCCCCGTACGTGCGCTGGGTGGGCACGCCGATACGCACTGCGACAGACGTGCCGGGTGGGGCCCCTGGGGCGGCCCGTTATGGCCCTGTGTCGTGGGTGACTAAGGCCACAGCGGAGAACCGCCGGAACCGGGGCAAGCGGGCGCCGTTCAACTCGCCAGCGCGGGCGCGCTCGACCTGACCGGACGCAGCCAGGTCAGCAGGAAGCCCGCGACGCCGACACCGGCCGCCAGCGCCGAGAAGCCGCCCGCGACCAGCGCCACGGGTAGCAGGTCGACGCTGTCGGTCACGCGGTCACCCAACTCGATGCCGCCCGCCAGCAGCAGGCTGCCCAGGGGCAGCAGTCCGAGGACGCTGGCGGCCGCGGTGGCCAGGTGGGCGGTCCAGGTCCGCAGGGCCTCGTCGACCGGGACGTCGGCGCCCTCGGCCGGCAATGGACGCAGCAGTACGCGAAGCAGGGCCACCTCGGCCAGCAGCCAGGCCAGCAGCGGAACGACGACGGACGCCCACGCCACCGCACCGGTCAGGTCCCCGGACCGCCACAGGACGACCGCCGCGACGAGTTCCGCCGCGAGCACTGCCCGCATGGTCCAGACCAGCCAGGGCGACACCAGATCGGTCCGGCGGGGACGGCGGGGCGGCGAGCTGAGCGCCCAGCGCGGGCGCGGCCGGGTCGCCTCGGCGAGCAGGATCCCGGCCAGCAGGCCGACGGCCAGCACCGGCAGCCAGAGGAAGACCGACGCCTCCGCGAACAGGACGACGCTGGCGATGACGCCGGCCAACCCCAGCAGGAAACCGAGCCGCCGGAGCCGCCGGCCGTGCTGGGCCTGGCGGAGCAGGGTGCCGGAGCCCTCGGCGGTGGGCTCAACGAGCTCCACGGCGCCGCCGGCGACGGCCCGGCGACCAGCGGCCAGCCACCACGCCCGCGCGAGCAGCACGCCCGGCACGAGGACGGCGATGAACAAGATGACGGCGATCAGACGACCCACGGTTCACATTGTCGTCCTCCCGACGACACCGCGGCCACGTTCCGTCCCCCTGCTCCTCCGATCCCTTGCCGTCCCGGCTCACGAGACCCCCCGCGCCCCGCTCGTCACGAGATCCCGCTCAGGGAGCGCCTTCCTCCCAGGTGCCGAAGACTCGTTGCGCGGTTCTCGTCAGGTGCTCGCACAGTTCGGCGAGCTCGGTGCCGGTGACCTCGGCGAGCGCACGCACCGTGTGCGGCACCAGCCGGGAGGCGTTGGGGCGGCCACGGTGCGGCATCGGGGTGAGGAACGGCGCGTCGGTCTCCACCAGCAGCTGGTCCAGCGGGGTGAGCGCGGCGGCCTCCCGGAGGTAGCCGGCGTTGCCGAACGTCAGCGTGCCCGCGAACGACAGCACGTAGCCGCGCTGGACGCAGGCCTTCGCGAAGGCGGCGTCACCCGAGAAGCAGTGGAAGACGGTGTGCTCGGGGGCGCCCTCGTCCTCGAGCACCCGCAGGATCTCCTGGTGCGCATCCCGGTCGTGGATGACCAGGGCGACGCCGCGGTCCTTGGCGATGCGGATGTGCGCCCGGAAGGACGCCTCCTGCGCAGCCCATCCCTCGGGCCCGGTGCGGTACCTGTCGAGCCCGGTCTCCCCCACCGCCCGCACCCGCGGCCACGCCGCCAGCCGGTCGATCTCGGCCAGCGCGTCGTCGTCCGCTGCGCCGGCCTCGTTGGGATGAATCGCCACCGCGGCCAGCACGTGGGGGTGCCGGGCGGCCAGCGCGGCCGACCACCGCGAGGACGGCACGTCGACGCCCACCTGCACCAGCCGCGGGATGCCGACGGCAGCCGCCGCCGCGATCTCGGCATCGACGTCGCCGTCCGACGCCCACTCCCCGTGCTCGTCGCCGGCCGGCCGCTCCCCGAGGACGATGTCCAGGTGGGTGTGGCTGTCCAGGGCCGGCGAGGGCAGCGGCTCCGGGGACGGCGGCGGCTCCCCCCGCCGGTTGGCACGGGCGCTGGTCGAGCGGCTCATGCGCCTTCCAGGCGGGCGAGCTCCTCGTCCACGATCGAGGGGTCGAGCTTGGTGAAGATCGGCGTCGGCGCAGCGAGCGGCGTGCCCGACGGCGGCAGTGCGGTGGATCCCCAGCCGGCCTGCCCGTCGTCGTAGGGCCCGGTGATGATCGGGTACGGCGAGCCGTCGTCCAGGTCCGTCACCTCGTGGATCTCCGGCTGCACCGACCAGACGCCGGTGCCGCCGAGCAGCTCGTGCACCTTCTGCGCCGAGTGCGGGAGGAACGGGCTCAGCAGGGTGTTGCAGTCCTTGATCGCCTGCAGTGCGGTGTGCAGGACGGTGTCCCGGCGGGCCGGGTCCTCCTTCAGCTTCCACGGCGCCTGGTCCGACAGGTACTTGTTCGCCTCGCCGACGACCCGCATCGCCTCGCCGATCGCGGCCTTCTGCCGGTTCCGCGAGAGCAGGTCACCGATCGGGGCGAAGGCGCCGGAGGTCGTCGCCAGCAGCGCGCGGTCGCCCTCGGTCAGCTCACCCGGCGTCG
>JAOPWJ010000061.1 GCA_025965715.1 Blastococcus sp.
GGCACCGACGCCAGCGGGGCGTCGGCCGCGGCCCTGCTCGCCGGGCTGCGCGGCTCGGGTCTGCTGCGCAGCAGGTTGCTGTCGGTGCTCGGGGCCAGCTCCGGCCTGGCCGACCACCTGGCCGCACATCCCGCGGACTGGACGGTCCTGGACGACGACGGGGACGGTTCCCCGGTCGGTGCCGCTGGCCCGTCGGCGCGGGAGCTGGAGAAGGACATGCTCGCGGCGGTCGGTGCCGACCCCGACGACCCGCCGTGGGGCGTGCGGCTGGGCAAGGCCGCCCCGGACGCCTCCCCGGTGCGCATCGGCGCTCTCCGGCAGGCCTACCGCCGGGCGATCCTCTCCCTCGCCGGCCGCGACCTGGGAGACGGTCTGCCGGCCGAGGAGGCGGCCGCCGAACTGGCCGACATCGCCGCCGCGGTCCTCACCGCCGGACTGGCGGTGGCGGTGGCGGAGCAGCCGAAGTCCGCCGCGCCCTGCCGCCTGTCGGTCATCGCGATGGGCAAGACCGGGGGGCGGGAGCTGAACTACGTCAGCGACGTCGACGTGGTCTTCGTCGCCGAGCCGGTCGATCCCAGCGACCCGGAGGCCCCCGCCATGACGTCGGCGACGCGGGTGGCCGCGGCGCTCATGCGCATCTGCCACGAGGCGGCCTGGGAGGTCGACGCGGCGCTGCGCCCCGAGGGCAAGGCCGGAGCACTCGTGCGTACCGTGGCCGGGCACCAGGCGTACTACCAGCAGTGGGCCAGCACGTGGGAGTTCCAGGCGCTCCTGAAGATGCGCCCGGTGGCGGGGGACCCGCACCTGGGCCGGTCCTACGTCGAGGCGCTCTGGCCGCTGGTCTGGAAGGCCGGCGACCGCCCCGGGTTCGTCGGCGAGGTGCAGGCGATGCGCCGCCGGGTCGAGGCCAACATCCTGCCGGCCCAGGCCGAGCGGGAATTGAAGCTCGGCCGCGGTGGCCTGCGCGACGTCGAGTTCGCCGTCCAGCTGCTGCAGATGGTGCACGGACGGGTCGACCAGACCCTGCGGGTCGGCGGCACCCTGCCGGCGCTGCACGCCCTGTCGGCCGGCGGGTACGTGGGGCGGGACGACGCCGCGACCCTGATCGCCTCCTACCGGTTCCTCCGCACCGTCGAGCACCGGCTGCAGCTGCTCCGCCTGCGCCGCACCCATCTGCTTCCCACCGACGAGCAGCAGCTGCGCTGGCTGGCCCGCTCACTGGGCTACAAGCCCGACCACCGCGGCGACGCCGTCGACGTCCTCCGGGCCGAGCTGAACCTGCACACCCGGGAGGTCCGGCGGCTGCACGAGAAGCTGTTCTACCGCCCGCTGCTGAGCACCGTGGCCCGGGTGCCGGGCGAGCGTCTGCAGCTGGGCTCCAAGGCGGCGGGGGACTGGCTGCGCGCCCTCGGCTTCGCCGACGCCGAAGGGGCGCTGCGGCACCTCGCGGCTCTCACCAGCGGCGTCTCCCGATCGGCCTCCATGCAGAAGTACCTGCTCCCCGTCCTGCTGCAGACCTTCGCCTCCTGCCCGAGCCCCGACGCGGGCCTGCTCGCCTATCGGCAGGTCAGCGATGCGCTGGGCGGCAACCAGTGGTTCCTGCGGCTGCTGCGCGACGAGGGCCAGGTCGCCGAACGGCTGGCGCAGCTGCTCGGTTCCAGCCAGTACATCGCCTCCCTGCTCACCCGCACGCCGGAGGCGCTGCGCATCCTGGCCGGGGACAGCCAGCTGGAGCCGCGCTCGGCGACGACCCTGGCCGGCGCCTGGGGACAGGCGGCGGGACGGGCGCCCGACCCGCAGGCGGGCATGCGGGTGCTCCGCGGGCTGCGCCGTCAGGAGCTGCTCCGGGTGGCCGCGGCTGACCTGTTGGGCCGCCTCGACGTCGTCCGCGTCGGGCACGCGCTCACCGACATCGCCGTGGCGACCCTGCAGGTCGGGCTGGACGTCGCCCGTCGGGCGTACGCCCTCGAGGCCGGTATCGATCTCGCCGACATCCCCATGGATCTGGCCGTGATCGGCATGGGCCGGCTGGGTGGTGGCGAGATGGGCTACGGCTCCGACGCCGACGTCCTCTTCGTGCACCGGGCCCGTGCCCCCCGGCAGGGCGCGCCGGGGGAGGGCGTCGCGGACGACGCGAAGGCCACGGCGGCCGCGAATGCCGTCGCCCACACGCTGCGCCGGTTGCTCAGCGAGCCCGCGCCCGACCCGGCCTTCGAGGTGGACGCCGACCTGCGGCCCGAGGGCCGGCAGGGCGCACTGGCCCGCAGCCTGCCTGCCTACGCCGAGTACTACCAGCGCTGGGTCTCGGTCTGGGAGGTTCAGGCGCTGCTGCGGGCGGTGCCCGTCGCGGGGGACGTCGTCCTGGGCGCGGAGTTCGTCGAGATGATCGACCGGATCCGCTACCCGGCCGAGGCGCTCACCACCGAGCAGGTCGCGGAGATCCGCCGGATCAAGGCGCGGGTCGAGCGGGAGCGGCTGCCGCGCGGGGCGGACCCGGCCACCCACACCAAGCTCGGCCGGGGCGGCCTGGCCGACGTCGAGTGGACGGTCCAGCTTCTCCAGCTCCAGCACGCCGCGGAGGTCCCGGCCCTGCGGGTGCCGTCCACCATCGAGGCGCTGGCAGCGCTGCGGGAAGCCGATCTGCTGGGCGGCGAGCAGGCGGAGGCGCTGCAGGCGGCGTGGGAGCTGGCCTCGCGGGCCCGGAACGCGGTCTTCCTGGTGCGCGGCCGGCCCAGCGACCAGCTGCCGCGGCCGGGTCTGGAGCTGGCCGGCGTCGCCCGGGCCTGCGGCTACGGGCCCGACACCGACCCGGGGCAGTTCCTCGACGACTACCGCCGCATGTCACGGCACGCGCGGACCGTGGTGGAGCAGGTGTTCTACGGCCAGGCCCCGGCGGGCTGACGCCTCCATCGGGTGATGCGGTGTGTGCCCGGCCGGCCGGCCGGGCAGGGGAGGGGCGTGCCGTCACCACTGTCCGCCGAGCCCGACCTGCCCGAGGACGCCGAGAGGAACGCGCCCGGCCAGGGTGCCGCCGGGGCCACCATCACGCCCTACCGGGACGGCCCACTGATCGTCCGCGGCGACTTCCGGCTGCTCGACCAGGACGGCGCCGAGATCGATCCCGGCCGCACGACCATCGCGCTGTGCCGGTGTGGCAAGTCCGGCATCAAGCCCTTCTGCGACGGGTCGCACAAGCGTTCGGGGTTCTCGGCGCCGAGCGCTCCGAGCCGGCCGCGCCCCGCGGCACAGATCGTGCGGAACGCGCGGCGCGGCGAGGCCTGACCCGCGGGTCGGTCGCGTCGAGCGTCAGCAGAGTGGTCCGACGCGGTGCCCAGTCCTCCACCTCGGCCGTCATGGACCAGGCCTGAGCGGCGGCGACCTCGGCCACCCTCCCGGCGTCGTCGGCCGCGTGCCGCAGCCGCGGCGCCGTCTCCAGGAGGGCCCGCGAGTTCTGGGCGTCGGTCGCGGCGCGGCGGATGATGTCCAGCCGCTGCCCGACCAACAGGGCGACGTTGCCCAGCGCGCAGGCACGCGACTCGGACCGGTCGACGGTCTCGGTGGCGAAGAGTTCCCGGATGCCGATCACCCGGCCACCCGGGCTCAGGCGGCGAGCTCGGACGAGGCGCGCAGTGCCGAACGCCCGGCTTCCCAGGCGCCGAGGAGGTGGCGGGCGGCCACGCCGTCCAGGGCCAGCGAGCAGGCGGCACCGAACAGGACGTCAGGGGCCAACCCCGGTTCCTCGGCCACCAGCGAGCCGCACATGTCGACCGACGCGATCTGCTCGTGGACGGCGTCGGCCTCCACGTGCTCGTCATAGAAGACCGTCGTCCGTTCGTCGAAGCCCAGCCGCCGCAGGCCCGCCGAGTACCGGCGGCTCGGTTCGGACGACGTCATCTCGACAGCGGCCAGGTGGCCGAGGGCAGCCCCCCGCCAGCGCCGGTGCAGCCCGAACAGCGACATCGTGTTGACGGAGGCGAAGGCGGCCGCGGGGGCCTCGTCCCAGAGGGCCCCGTAGGTCGAATCGAGGCCCAGGTCGCGCATGAGGCCGGCGAACAGCTCGCTGTGCATGCGCTCGAGGGCTCCGCCGCCGTACTCGTCGGCCTGGATCTCGACCATGGCGGCCTTGGCCCGGCCGCTGAGGCGGGGGATGGCGAAGGTGTGCGGGTCACCCTCCTTGAGGTGGTAGACCGACCGCAAGGTCAGGTACTCCCGCCACTGCTCGAGCGTGCCGGTCTTGGCCATGTAGGAGGACAGGGACGGGCCGTCATCTGCGGCGATGACGGCGGTGAGCTGACGGTCGATCGGTTCGCCCGTCACGGCCGGCGGTGCGACCAGGTGCCGCAGGGCGGTCAGGTGACGCCGCTCCAGGGCGCCTCGGAGGCGCAGAAGTTCCGGGTCCCACTCCCAGCGGTCGGGCACGTCGTCGAACCCGCGATAGTGCAGCTCGTAGCAGACAGCCAGGCTCAGCTGCAGGTCCTCGTCGGTGAGCGCGCACGCGGCGACTCCGCTGACGCGGTCGGCGTGGTCGAGCGTTCCCGCGGACAGGGCTGCGCGGGTGACCAGGTCGTGGACAAGGGATTCGCCGAGGGGGCCCCGTGGCTCGGGCAGACGCATGATCAGGCCATGCCCACCGCCCGGTCTTTCGATGCGCCACGGGCTGTGATGTCCCCCGCGCGGAGGACCGGGCGCGGATCCGGCTGCCGCCGGCTCACCCCCGCCCACCTCCGGTCACCCGAGCGGGTATCACTACGGGCGGCTTGAATCAACCAGGTGGCGGTGGGTATGCGGGGCGCCTCGCCATCATCCGGAGGCCCGCATGACGACCGCTGCCGAGGCGACGACGCCCGGAGCAATCCGCAGCCTCATCCCGGCACGGATCGACCGGTTGCCGTGGTCGCCGTTCCACACCCGCATGGTGGTCGCACTCGGGGTGGCCTGGATCCTCGACGGGCTGGAGATCACCGTCGCCAGCGCCGTCGTGGCGACCCTCACCAAGGCCGAGACGCTCCACCTGTCCTCGACGGAGGCCGGCCTCATCGCCACTGTCTACCTGGCCGGTGAGGTCGTCGGTGCCCTGTTCTTCGGCCGGCTGTCGGACAAGCTGGGCCGCCGGAAGCTGTTCATCATCACGCTGGCGGTCTACCTCATCGGGAGCGGCCTGACCGCGGTGACGCTGAATGGCGGAACCGGCTGGCTGCTCTTCCTGTACGCGACGCGGTTCGTCAGCGGCATGGGCATCGGCGGCGAGTACGCGGCGATCAACTCGGCCATCGACGAGCTGATCCCGGCTCGCTTCCGGGGCCGCGTCGACATCATGGTCAACGGCACCTACTGGGCCGGCGCGATCATCGGAACGCTGGGCACCTACATCTTCCTCAACCAGCTCGACCCCAGTTTCGCCTGGCGCGTGGCGTTCCTGCTCGGCCCGGTTCTCGGTCTGGTGATCATCTTCGTCCGCCGGCACCTGCCGGAGAGCCCGCGGTGGCAGGTCATGCACGGCCACGAGGCGGAGGCCGAGAAGACCATCGACTTCATCGAGCACGAGGTCGTGCACGGCGGCCGCGAGCTGCCGAGGGTGGCCGAGGACAGGGCGATCGAGATCAAGCCGGCGGAGAACATCGGCTACTTCGCGTTGGCGCGGGTCCTGTTCAAGGAGTACCCGCAGCGGGCGGTCTACGGGGCCACGCTGATGATCACGCAGTCGTTCCTCTACAACGCCATCTTCTTCACCTACACGCTCGTTCTCACCAACTTCTACGGCGTCGACGAGAAGAGGGCGCCGCTGTTCCTCATCGCGTTCGCGGTCGGCAACCTGAGCGGCCCATTCCTCCTCGGGCACCTCTTCGACACCGTCGGCCGCAAGAAGATGATCTCCGGCACCTACATCGCGTCCGGAGTGCTGCTGGCGATCACCGCGTTCCTGTTCCGGGCGGACGTGTTGACCGCCGTCACGCAGACGGTCGCCTGGTGCCTGATCTTCTTCTTCGCCTCCGCGGGAGCCAGCTCGGCGTACCTCACGGTCAGTGAGATCTTCCCGCAGGAGGTGCGGGCCAAGGCGATCGCGGTCTTCTTCGCCATCGCCCAGTGCTTCGGCGCCCTGGGCCCGGTCATCTACGGCGCGCTGATCGGTGAGGGCGAGGAACGCGGACCACTGTTCGGCGGCTACCTGCTCGGTGCCGGCGTCATGATCGTCGGTGGGCTGGTCGCGGCCTTCCTGGGCGTGTCCGCGGAGGGCAAGTCGCTGGAGGACGTCGCCACACCGCTGTCCATGCGCCGTCCCGGCACCCGCGCCGAAGGAGCCGCCCGCTACTCCTGATCGTTCCCCGTCCGCCGGAGCCGCGGTCGGCTCCCGCTGGGCAGCGACTTCTGCATTCCCGGAGCGTCACCAACCGGCGCCACCCGCCACGGGGCCCTTGCCAGGGTCCTCCGGGCCCTGTTGTCTCCAGGCAGATCACCCGGAGACAGCGAGGAGCGCCGGTGGACTTCCTGCAACCGGCGTCGTGGCAGGAGGCTCTCGAGTTGCGGGCCGCGCGCCCCGACGCCGTCCCCCTCGCCGGCGGCACCGACGTCATGGTCGAGCTCAACTTCGACCGCCGGCGTCCCGGTGCGCTGCTGGACCTGGGGCGCGTGCCGGAGCTGCGGACATGGCGGACCGAGGACGGGTGCGTCCGGCTGGGCGCCGGCGTGCCCTACGCCCGGGTGATCGACGAGCTCGGCAAGCAGCTGCCCGGTCTCGCCATGGCTGCCCGGACGGTGGGCTCGCCGCAGATCCGGATCCGCGGCACCGTCGGCGGCAACCTCGGCTCGTCGTCCCCGGCCGGCGACGCCCACCCGCCGCTGCTCGCCGCCGGGGCGGTGGTCCAGGCCGCCTCGGCCGCCCGGGGCATCCGCGAGATCCCCGTTGCGGAGTTCTTCACCGGGGTCAAACGCAACGCCCTGGCTCCGGACGAGCTGATCGGGGCCGTACGGGTGCCCGTCGCCACTGGGCCCCAGCAGTTCTCCAAGATCGGTACCCGCAACGCCATGGTGATCGCGGTGTCGGCCTTCGCCTGCGCCCTGCACCCCGACCGCCGCGCCGTGGGCACCGGCATCGGTTCGGTCGCACCGACCCCGCGCCGCGCCGCCGACGCGGAGGCCTTCCTCGCCGGCGAGCTGGAGAGCGCGGGCCTGTGGGAGTCCCGGGGTGAGCTGCCCGAGACCCTGGCTCGCGCCTTCGCGGTGCGCGTCGCCGCCGCGGCGTCCCCCATCGACGACGTCCGTGGCACCGCGGCCTACCGACTGCACTCGTTGTCGGTGATGGCGCGGCGAGCCGTCACCTGGGCGTGGAACGACCTGCGAGAGGCGGCCTGATCGTGCGGATCACCACGACCGTCAACGGCACCGAACGCGAGGTGGACGACGTCTGGGCCGGTGAAAGCCTGCTCTACGTGCTGCGCGAGCGCCTGGGGCTGCCCGGCGCGAAGAACGCCTGCGAGCAGGGCGAGTGCGGTTCGTGCACCGTCTACCTCGACGGCGAGCCGGTCTGCGCGTGCCTGGTGGCCGCGGGTCAGGCGAACGGCCGGCAGGTGACCACCGTGGAAGGGCTGGCGGAGGGGGAGCGGCTGCACCCCGTGCAGGAGGCTTTCCTCGAGACCGGCGCCGTCCAGTGCGGCTTCTGCACCCCCGGGCTGGTCGTCGCCGCCCACGACCTGCTGCAGCGGGTGTCACGACCGTCTGACCTCGAGATCCGCGAGGCCCTGGCGGGCAACCTGTGCCGCTGCACGGGCTACGAGAAGATCCTCGACGCGGTCCGGCTGGCCGCCGATCGGCAGGCGCAGGGATGAGCACCGACGCGGGCACCCGTTCCACGACGACGACTCCTGGGCGGGTCGGCTACGGGCGGGTGGGAGACAGTGCACGGCGTCCGGACGGCACGCTCAAGGTCACCGGCGAGTTCGCCTACGCCAGCGACCTGTGGCACGACGAGATGGTCTGGGGCGTCACGCTGCGCAGCCCGCACCCGCACGCGCGGATCAGGCGCATCGACATCACCGAGGCGCTGACCGTGCCCGGGGTGACCGCTGTCCTCACCGCCGACGACGTCCCGGGCGACAACGCCTTCGGCCTCGAGCACGCCGACCAGCCGGTGCTGGCCTCGGAGTTCGTCCGGTACGAGGGGGAGCCGGTCGCGCTGGTCGCCGCCGACCACCCGGAGACCGCCCGCCGTGCGGCCAAGCGCGTCCGGGTCGACTACGAGGTGCTGCCGGCGGTCACCGACGCGCGCCGCGCGATGGACCCCGGCGCGCCGGCCGTGCACCGGCCCGGGAATCTCGTCCGGCACCTGCGCCTCCGCCGGGGCGGGGAGGCGCCGACGGCGCCGGTCGTGGTCTCGCTCGACTTCGAGGTCGGCATGCAGGACCAGGCGTTCCTCGGCCCGGAGTCCGGGCTGGCGGTTCCGGCCGAGGACGGCGGCATCGATCTCTACGTCGCGACGCAATGGCTGCACGTCGACCAGCGGCAGATCTGCCTGGCGCTCGGCATGCCGCCGGAGAAGGTGCGGCTGACCCTCGCCGGAGTGGGCGGGGCTTTCGGCGGCCGGGAGGATCTCTCGGTGCACGTGCACGCCTGCCTGTTGGCGCTGCGCACCGGGAAGCCGGTGAAGATGAGCTACGGCCGCGAGGAGTCGTTCTTCGGCCACGTGCACCGGCACCCGGCGACCATGACCTACGAGTTCGGTGCCCAGCGCGACGGGTCGCTGCTCTACGCGAAGGCCCGTCTCCTCTTCGACGGCGGCGCCTACGCGTCGTCGACGGCAGCCGTGGTCGGCAACGGCGGCACGCTGGGCCTGGGCCCCTACCGGATCCCGTCGGTCGCGGTGGACGCGTACGGCGTGTTCACCAACAACCCGCCCTGCGGCGCCATGCGCGGGTTCGGCTGCGTGCAGGCGGCGTTCGCGCACGAGGCCCTGATGGACGAGCTCGCCGACGCCGTCGGCGTCGACCGGGTCGCCATCCGGCAGCTCAACGGCATGCGCGAGGGCGACCTGAACATCACCGGCCAGGTCATCGACTCCGCCGCCCCGGTCGGTGAACTTCTGCAGATCGTCTCCGAGCTGCCGCTGCCGCCCGAGCGCGGTGCGCACCCCGACCTGCGGTCGCTGCCCGGCGCCGTCAACAACACGACCCACGGCGAGGGCGTCGTCCGCGGGATCGGTTACGCCGTCACCTACAAGAACGTGGGCTTCTCCGAGGGGTTCGACGACTACTCGACCGCCCGCGTCCGGCTGGAGATGACCGGGGGAGAGGCCGTCGCGACCGTGCACACCGCGGGCGCCGAGGTCGGCCAGGGCCTGATCACCGTCGAGCAGCAGATCTGCCGCACCGAGCTGGGGGTGGAGCGGGTCGTCGTCCATCCCAAGGACACCACGGTCGGCTCCGCGGGTTCCACGTCGGCCTCCCGCCAGACCTACGTGACCGGTGGCGCGGTCAAGGCCGCGTGCGAGGCGGTGCGGGCCGCGGTGCTCGACCGCGCGGCGGGTGTTCTCCGACGGTCGGCCGCAGAGCTCCGCCTGGACGGCGAGAAGATCGCCGGCCCCTCCGGCGAGCTGCTCGCCGGCCTGGCCGACGTCCTCGGCGACGATGCCGTCGAGGAGACCGTCGAGTGGCGGCACCGGCCGACCCACGCCATCGACCCTGAGACCGGGCAGGGCGAGGCCCACGTCCAGTTCGCCTTCTCCGCCCACCGGGCGGTGGTCGATGTCGACGTGGAGCTCGGGCTGGTGAAGGTGGTCGCCCTGGACACCGCCCAGGACGTCGGCACGGCGATCAACCCCGACGCCGTCGTCGGCCAGATCCACGGCGGGTCGGCGCAGGGCATGGGCCTGGCGCTCATGGAGGAGATCATCGTGACCGACGGGCACGTGCGGAACCCGTCGTTCACCGACTACCTGATCCCGACGATCCTGGACATGCCGCCGATGCAGGTGACGGTGGTCGAGTACGCCGATCCGCACGCGCCCTACGGCGTGCGCGGGGTCGGGGAGCCCCCGACCATCTCGTCGGGCCCGGCCGTCGCCGCGGCCGTGCGGGCCGCGGTCGGCAAGCCGCTGCGCCGGGTGCCGATCCGGCCGGAGCACATCACCGGCACCTGAGCGACGTGCCGACTGCAGCACGAGCCCACGAGCCGCAGTGCAGAGGCGCCCTCCGGCCCGGGGCGGAGGGCGTGCGGAGTGGCCGAGTCAGGTCTGCCGCTCGGTCGCAGCCGCCTCCTCGAGCCGGTCGGCGAGCCGGGAGAAGGCAGCGGACAGCCCCTCGTCGGCGATGTCGGCCGCGAAGCCATGGAAGACGAGCGCGGCGTGGGCCTGCATCGACTGCGCTACGCGATCGATCTCCTCGGTGATCGGGTACGGCTCCCCGGGAGGCCATGGGTGCGGCCAGTGTCGCGGCCACGGGATGCCCCCGGGAGGCGTGGGGCACCAGTCCTCGGCGACCCGGTCGAGCACCTCTCCGGCATCCCCGCCCGAGAACTGGACGGTGATCGCCGTCTGGGCGACCGCCCGGGCGGTCGCCACGGTGCTCAGCCGCAGGATCTCTCGAGGCGGCAAGGGCTGTGGGTTGAGGGCCACCGCGTCACCGAAACGTTCGCGGGCACTGATCCTCTCGTCCAGCCACGGCAGGTGCGGATGGAGGACCTCCCATACGCGTGCGTCGAGGCGGGCGAGAAGACGGAGGAAGACGGCAGTCTGCGCCATGCGGAATCCCGGTGAGAGAGGCGGCCGACGGCCACCGATGCCGGCGCACGTTAGTCCTGAGGACGACGTTTCGGGGGCCTCGCCGGTCCGGCGGTCCGGCGGTCTGCGCGGCGTCGGTGACTGCGCCAAGCTGGGGCATGACCGATTCCTCCGGACCGCCATTCCGCGCCGACCACGTGGGCAGCCTGCTCCGCCCGAAGGCCCTGCTCGACGCCCGGGGCCGGCACGCCGCGGGGCAAATCGAGGACGCCGAGCTGCGCGGCATCGAGGACCAGGCGATCAGCGACGTCGTGCGGATGCAGAAGGACGTCGGCCTGCGGACGGCGACCGACGGTGAGTTCCGCCGGGCGTCGTGGCACATGGACTTCATCTACGCGATCGACGGCATCACGAAGGTGACCGACCAGAACATCGTCGTCCACTTCAAGAACGCCGACGGCAGCCTGGACTACACGCCGGCCGGGCTGCACGTCGACGGACCGCTGTCGATCGACGAGCCGATCTTCGGCCGGGACTTCGCCTACCTGCAGTCGGTCGTGGGGGAGGGGCAGACGGCGAAGCTCACCATCCCCTCGCCGTCGATGGTCCACTACCGCGGCGGCGCCGCCGCGATCGACCCGGCGGTCTATCCCGACGAGGACTCGTTCTGGGACGCACTGTCGGCCGCCTACTCCTCGCAGGTCCAGGGCATCGCCGCGCAGGGCTGCACCTACCTCCAGCTCGACGACACCAGCCTCGCCTACCTCAACGACCCGGCGCAGCGGGCGGAGCTGGCCGCGCAGGGCCGCGACGCCGAGCACCAGCACGAGCGCTACATCCGCCAGATCAACGCCGCACTCGCCGGGCGGCCGGACTCGCTGACCGTCACCACGCACATGTGCCGCGGCAACTTCCGCTCCTCGTGGGTGGCCGAGGGCGGCTACGACTTCGTCGCCGAAGCACTCTTCGGGGGGCTGGAGGTCGACGGCTTCTTCCTCGAGTACGACGACGCCCGCTCCGGCGGGTTCGAGCCGTTGCGGTTCGTGCCACCGGGCAAGCGCGTCGTCCTCGGGCTGGTGACGACGAAGCGGCCGGAGCTGGAGAACAAGGACGACCTCAAACGGCGGATCGACGAGGCGTCGAGGTTCGTGCCGCTGGAGCAGCTGGCGCTGTCGGGCCAGTGCGGGTTCTCCTCGACCGTCGAGGGCAACTCGCTGACTCGCGACGAGCAGATCGCCAAACTTGCCCTGATCGTCGAGACCGCCGAAGAGGTCTGGGGCTGACGGTCCGGTGGCGCGGTTCAGCGGCCGGCGAGGTGCGGGATGACGTGCTCGCCGAGGTTCTCGACGAACGCCAGCGGGTCGCCGTCCATCGGCATGACGTGCACGTCGGTCACGCCGAGATCGAGGTAGCCGGTCATCTCGGTGGCGAACCGTTCCCCGGCCTCCGGCCCCCGGGCGAGTGGGGCGGCGTAGAGGATGGTCTTGCGGATCGAGTCGTAGTCGGTGCCCTCGCGCTCGCAGTGCCCGCGGAGGACGTCGAGCTTGGCGCCGATCGCCGCCGGTCCGCCGGCGCGCGCGGAGGCGAACAGGTTGCACGCGTCGGCGTACCTCGCGACCAGCCGCAGGGTCTTCTTCTCGCCACCGCCCCCGATGAGGATCTGTGGTCGGCGCAGGGGCTGGGGTGAGTTGATCGTCTCGGCCAACCGGTAGTGCCGCCCCACGAACGGTCCGTCCTCGGTGCTCCACATCTGCCGCACGATCTGCAGCGTCTCCTCGAGGCGCTCGAACCGCTCGGCGACCGGCGGGTACGGAACACCCAGTGCCAGGTGCTCCCGCTCGTACCAGGCGGCACCGATCCCGAGGACCGCCCGGCCGCCGGAGAGCACGTCGAGGGTAGAGACGATCTTGGCGAGCAGGCCGGGGTGCCGGTAGGTCACCCCGGTGCAGAGCAGCTGCAGTTCGGCGGTGGCGTTGGAGGCGGCGAGGAATCCGAGGGTCGTGTAGCCCTCGAGCATGGGTTGGTCCGCCGCCCCGGCCATCTCGAGGGCGAAGTAGTGGTCCATCAGCGACAGGTTGGACACTCCCGCGTCCTCGGCCGCCCGACCGACGGCGGCCAGTGTGGAGCCGATCGAGTCGGGGCCACCGGGAACGCTGAAATCGACCAGGTGCACCCCGACCTTCACGAGGCGTCCCGCACGCGCCCGAGCCGGCCGGCGTCGCCCGCGTCCAGACCGACGAGCTGGGCGCTCGCCTCCCAGAGCCGACGGGCGTCGGCCTCGTCGTAGCTGCGCTTGGACGACCGCCTGGGCGTCCGATTCGCGAAGAACTGGCCGGTGATGCCGTCGACCTCGGGTGCCGACGCGAGCCGGATGGAGGTGAGCGCGCCGTGCTCGGGCGTCTTCAGCAGACCCATGAACGGCGTGATCAGTCGCTGGATGCGGCCGGGGTCCTCGACCCCGAAGCCGCTACGCACGACCCCCGGATGCAGCACGGTGGCGGTGACCCCGGTGCCCCGGAGCCGCCGGGCCAGCTCGTAGGTGAACAGGACGTTGGCCAGCTTGGACTGGTTGTACGCACGCTGGCCGGACCACGACCGCTCGCCCTGGAGGTCGGCGAAGTCGACCCGTCCCAGGCGCTGCGCGTCGGAGGAGACCGTGACGATGCGGGCCGGGGCGCTGTCCACCAGGCGATCGACGAGGAGATGCGTCAGCAGGAACGGCGCCAGGTGGTTCAGCGCGAAGGTGTGCTCGAGCCCGTCGGCTGTGACGTGCCGCGTGTTCCAGAAGCCGCCGACGTTGTTGACGAGGACGTCGAGCCGGGGAAGGGCGGCCAGCAGCTCGGCACCCAGCCGGCGCACGTCCGCCTGCACCGACATGTCGCCGATGAACACCTCGACGGGCGGGCCGTCTCCGGCACGGATGTCCCGGGAGGCGGCCTCGGCTCGCTGCCGGTCCCGGCCGGTGATGGCGACGCGGGCCCCCATCGCGGCGAGACCGGTCGCCGTCGCCTTGCCGATGCCGCCGGTGCCACCGGTGACCAGAACGGTCCGGCCGGCCATGGGCCTCGGTTCGGCCACGTCAGCCTTCTTTCCAGGTCGGACCGGGGAGCCGTTGGCGTCGCGGCGTCAGTCGGATTCGGCCTCGTCCACGCACAGGATGTTCCCCTCGCTGTCCCTGAACCAGGCGGATCGGCCGAGTCCCGGGAGGGCGGCGATCTCGCCGGTCCACTCGACGCCCGGCATGTCGTAGACCTCGAACGCAACGCCCCTGGCCTTGAGGTCGTGGACCTCCGTCTCGATGTCGCGAACATGCCACTGCGCGATGGTGTGCCCGGCCTGCCCCGCGTAGTCGGTCCGGTAGATGGTGAACGCCGTGCCACCGGCGGTCCGGTAGGCCAGCGCCTCGCCCCCGAACTCCCGGGTGGGCGTGAGGCCCAGCTTGTCCGCGTAGAACTTCCGGGCCCGCGCGAGGTCGCTCGCCGGGATGTTCGCCGCGACCGTGCTGTCGTTCAGCATGGTGGCTCCTGACTGATCTTCGGCCCCCGCATCGATGGGGCCGGAAGGTAGTCCTGCCGCGGGCCGGTGGCTACGGGGACGACCGCGTCCTCCGCTTTTCCCGCGGCGCCGTGGCCTGACGCCGCCCGAGCCGGGGCGGCTCCTCCGCACGGGCGAGGGGGTGCCGCTCCCGTCGGCGGCCGTTGCCGTCGTCCTCCATGCTGCACCGGTCGACGACGGGGCCGCCGCTGCCTCCGCGCCCTCCTCGCCGACCTGCCCGGTGGCCGCGCCATCCAGGGCACCAAGGGCGTCGGTGTCGACAGCGCAGGGATCGGTTCCCTCCGGCGGGAGAACGGCGTGGTGAACTGCGCGTCCCCGGCGCTGTCGAATGGGTCGGCCCAGTGCGCCTCCAGTACGTCGCATCGGTCAGGACGACGTGGGTGTCGCGGTCCAGGTCGTCCTCGAAGAGCTCCCCGATCACCCCGTGGGTGACCTCCTCGACCGACTGGTTGATCCGGTCCCTCGCGCCGGCGGGGTCCTCCGCGAAGTCGACCGAGAGCACTCCCGCGTCGAAGGCGGTCGCCACGTCGTCCAGATAGCCCTTCTCGGGCTGTGAGCCGGCGGCCGTCCAGAGCCGGTCGCTCATCAGCGGCGCGTCGGGCGCGGCCTCGTCGTCCAGGTCGCCCTGGACGGTCACCCGTCGTTGTGGAGCTGTCGACGGTGCTGGTGGAAGGCGCCCGTGCTCTGAAGGCGCCACGCGGCCAGGGCCAGATCCAGTGCGGTACGACGGTCACGCTGCCCCAGATCCAGGTCGCCCAGCAGGCCCTCGATCCGCTTCAGGCGTGCATAGAGCGTCTGCCGTCGCACCCCGAGCGCCGCAGCGGTATGCGTCTTGGACAGGTTGTTGGCGAGGTACGCGTCCAGAGTTCGAACCAACTCTCGCCCCCGCCGGGCATCGTGCTCGAGGAGGACGCCGAGCTGCTCCTCAATGAACCGGCTCAGTTCGGGATCCCCCACTACCCGGGAGAGCAGCCGATGCATCCCCAGGTCGGCTGGAATGAGGATCCGGCGACGCCCGCCCAACCGCCGGGCGAGGGCGCTCGTCTCGCGTGCCCTGGCAAGCGAGCCGACGAGCCCAGGCGCATCGCGGACCGGGGAGCCGGCGGCCACGCTCACGGTGCGGGACCCGGCCTTGACGGCGAGCTCGGCTTCCATCGTGTCCGCGATGCGCCGGAGCAGTGCCCTCAGGGCCTGATCGTCAGGGAGGTCAGCGCCACCGGCCATCAGGATGTCCCCGTCCAGCCGGGTCATGATGCAGGAACCGAACACGCGGCGGCCGGCCTCGCCGGCGGCGTGCCCGAGTGCATTCGCGTTATCGGTGCCGTTCACTGACACGCAGACGGCGACCAGAAGCTGTCCCCCCCGGGCCACCAGCCCTACCTCCGCAGCCCTGGCGGACAGTTCCGCCGCCGTCCTGAACCGGTTCAGCGCCATATCAAGGAGCAACTCCCGGCCCGCGTGGAAGCGATCGGGTGCCCAGCGACTCGTGAACTGCAGCTCCATGGCCACGAGCGCCGCGCCGCGGTCCAGAATGACCTCGTGATCCGGCGACGGTGAGCCGGCCAGGATCAGGTGCCCCCATTCGACGCCGAGGACCTCCACCAACCGGCGGGAAGCGTAGGACGAGCTGGGTACGTCCTCCTCGCTTGCCGCCACGACTCGATCGTCAATGTCCAACAGCACCGCCGGGCATCCGGCCAGCGTCGCCAACCGACGCAGCAACGGCTGCGGTCCACCACCGGCCTGCAGACTCTCGGTGAGCTCGGCGCAGATCTGCTCCCCGCGCCGGAGGTTTCTGACCTGTTGGTTGATCAGCAACTCGTGCACCGTCTCGGTGACCTGGATGAAGGGCACCACTCTGTGAAGGGCGATGAGCACGACCTCATGCCGGCGGGACTCGTCCACGAGCGCAGGCGGAAGCGTCAGGAAGGTTCTTCCCAGCTCGAACACCAGAGCAGTGACAGCGCGTTCGGCCAGGCTCAACACATAGGCACGCAACTGCTCGTCCGACGCGCCGACCAGACCGAGCCCGGTCGTCAACAGCACCTCGCCGCCTTTGAGATGAGGGGCGATGTCATGAATGTCGGAACTGTGCACCCAGCGAACGGCGCGGTCGAGCAGTTCATCTCCGTGCACGATCTCCGGTTGCGCTGCAGAGAGCACGGGCAGGTCGAGCAGTTGACGGAGGCTCAAGAACACGTTTGCACCTTGCTAAGACTACGAAGCGGGCAACAATGGAGGTAATTCTCTGGCTGACACGAAATGCATAACTGAACCGGGCGGCTCGGGATGTAGCCACCGGCGCCGGCACACCGCTGCGGCCGCGCGTGCCATGCCTGATCTCCTGGCAGCGCCTGCCAGGATGACCATGCGCCTTGTATTCGCATCCGAGCATCAGACGGTGTCGTTCACTCCGACGTCCTCGTTCCACAGGTCGGACCTTTCGACCATGAACCGCTCCATCAAATCGATGCAGTCGGCGTCATCGAGGACGACGACCTCCACTCCTCTGCCTCGGAGGAAGTCCTCTCCTCCAAGGAAGTTCCGATTCTCGCCGATGATGACGCGATGAATGCCATAGAGAAGGATCGCCCCCGTGCACATCACACACGGCGACAGGGTCGTGACCATCGTGGCGCGGGCGTAGACGTTCCCCCGCAGACGTCCGGCGTTCTCGAGGCAGTCCATCTCCGCGTGCCGGGTTGGACTGGACATCTGTACCCGCTGATTTCTCCCCGTCGATATGGCACGGTCCCCTGCGAAGAGCGCCGCACCGATGGGCACGCCGCCCTCGGCGCAGCCGATCCGGGCTTGCTCAAGGGCGGGGGCCAAATAAGCAGCCATGTCCAACATCGATACTCCACTCGTCATCGATCAGATCCGCAGGCAATCAGAATTTGTTGTCCGCACCGTCGTCAGCCCACGAGCGAGTCCCCGAGACCTAAGCTACGACCTTACATTCAAGAATGGTCATTGGGGAAGTCAGGTACTCCGCGAGGAAGTCCTCGGGGGACCGGAACTCGCGATCTTCGACGAGCCTGGCTTCCACCGGAAAGAAGAAGGGGGAATCCACGAAAGGGTAGGGAGCCAGCTTCAGACAGAACTGCCCCACGTTAGTACACCGGATCCCGTCGGGGTATTCTGGCACCGGCGCGATCACTCCGTCTTGAGCAGACTTCCAGATGAACTGGAGCGACAGTCTGTCCCAGACCTGGAGCAGCAGGTAGTCCCGCCAGACCTCCGGGATGTCCTGAGGGCCCGACACCGAGTCGTACCCACAGGCCCCCAGCAGGGACTTCTGAACCTGCTCCTGATCTCGGAGGAACTCCTGGACCACGGACTTCTCCTCCGCGGTGAAGGCCTGCTCCCGCAACCGGAACGTCCCGTACCGGTCGTTGTACAGGCCTACTCCATGCATGCTGACCAGTAGGCCCACATACGGGTCCGCCGCCACGGCCTCCGCGATGCCTCTCCCGTAGATGCCGACGTGGGTGTGCCGCGGGATGCGGACGAACTGGGCGGGCCTGTTGTCCTGTGGATCCAATTGGGGCTTCGCGTCCCAGGGCGACCAGCCGTTATCGTGGCGAGTCGCAGCCTCCACGAGCCTGGCTTCACGGAAGGACTCGGTGGGGGAGATGCCGGCCCACGCTGCACCGAAGCCCCCTGACTGAACGCCGTGGTCGGCTTGCCGGACGACGAGGAGGCGACCGTCGAACCTACTAATGATCACAGCACACTCCGCAGAAGTAGATTTTCGGCCAGGCGAGTCAGGAATGGTCCGGTTCGTCGTCGTCGTCGTTGGCCGCCCGCCACAGCCACCGCGTGGTCCAGCCCAGCACGTCCTGCGCGCGCCCGGCACTGATGAACGACTCGTTCACGGGCAGGTCCCGTGCGGCGGCCAACAACGCGGGGTCAAGCGTTGCCAGGTGATCCCTGGCGTTGCCGAGCACCGTGGTATCGGGGGCATTGACATTGAAGACGTGGAAGCCCTGAAGTCGAGACTCGAGGGCCAGGCGGTAGGCGTCGGCCAGGTCCCGGACGTCGACGTAGGCCATGAGGTCCCCGGACGATGTCGGCGGCCTTCCCCCTTGCCGCCTCAACTGACTCGCTTCGAGGGGATCGATGATCCACGGAGGTCTCAAGACGATGGCCGATCCCCCGGTGGCGTCAGCGAACCATCGGGCGATCGACTCCCCCACCACCTTGGAGAGGCCGTACGAATCCTGCGGGGTCGTGGGGCTCTCCTCCGTGAGGGGCAGACTCGGCGGCTCGATGTTCCGGACGCGATACGTCCAGCCGTATACGGCTGAGCTGCTCGTGGACACGACATGCCCGATGTTCAAGATCGATGCGGCTCGATGGACGTTGTACGTCCCCAGCACATTCGTTGTGAACGTACGTCCGTCCGACGTGAGGCCGGGTTTGCGTATCGCTGCAAGATGGACAATGGCTTCGGCTCCGGTAGCGGCCTCCACCACCTCCCCGAAGTTGTCGACATTGCCCACCAAGTAATGGCAGCCAGCGATAGGGTTCTCCGGCATGCTGAGATCGAGGACAACGATCTCGTGAGAGCCAGCACCCTTCGCGGAACACAGTTCCTGCACGACCCAGTGGCCCAGTTTGCCGGCACCGCCGGTGACCAAGACTCTCATGATTCTCCGACTTCTACCAGCGGGATTCCTGCTCGCACATTCGTCGCCAGGCGAGCACTGACTTGTCAGGCCCGTAGAGTCGTTCCGGAGGAATGCTCATGTGCTCGATCATCGTATTGTCTTGCCCGTGGAACAGGCGGTTGTAGACAAGGTTGATATACGCCCGGAACCGGAGCCGGAATGCCAGCTTGCCGAGCATGCTCGTGGAGTGGCTGACCGCCAGGAGGACCTCTATCCGGTCGGCCTCATCGATCGGGACGTAATACTCAAACGACGTCCAGTCCCGCCACACGACCCGGACCACGCCGGGGAGCCTGATCCCGACGTTCGTCGCACCCCTTCCGGCGGTGCGAAGAGGACTCTTCCCCTGTGGCCACGCTCCGATTCTGGGGTACTCGTCGCTGAAGGCCTTGTCCTCCACCTTCCGTGCCAGCCAACCGTCCGCGGTGCGCTCCATCGTGAACGATGTCCAGACGGGGAACATCCGGAACACCGACCAGAGGCTCCACCTGTGCAGGTGCCGGGCGTGTCCCTCATCGATCCCAGCCTCTGCCGCGAGGCGCCAGTTCCCCTTCTGCGTCGTGACACGGACTCCGACGAAGACATCCGGATCCAGAAGTTCTGCCGGCAGGTCCGTCTCGAGCGGCGGCGGCTCGCCTTCACCGACGTAGACCCAGACCAAGCCGGAGTGATCAGCCACGGGGAACGGGTCGACGCGTACGGTCGCCTTTCCGCAGATGGGGCTGTCCGGCGTGTCGGTCAACGCGGCGACCAGGTCTCCGCTCGTGATGTCGTACGTCCACCCGTGGTACACGCACGTCAGGGTGCCCGCGCTGAAGCTGCGGCCCAGTGATAAGGGGATCCCGCGGTGCGGGCAGCGGTTCCGCAGAGCGCCCAACTGGCCCCCGGAGCGCACCAGGGCGATGTTTTCGCCCAGCACCCGGATCCCCAATGGCTTCGCGCCCACATCAGACGACTGCGCCACGGGATACCAGTAGTTGCGTAGGCCGGCGTTGGCTGCTGAGTACTTCTTGAATCGGTCCGCGACGTTTGCCTGGCTGGCGGACTTCGTGGCTTCCATCTTGTCTCCTTATTCGTTCGGGGGTGCGAGCGTCCTGGAATTGCCCCTCGAGACCCCTCGGTTCTCACACATGGCGGGCCATATGCTGAGCAACGAGTTGGTTGAACTCTTCTGGTGATTCGAGAAAGGGCATGTGCCCGCTACCGTCGAACAGGTGCATCCGCACGCTATTTCCTTTGCCGCGGAGTATCGAGAAGCATTGAAGTCCGTCCTCGACGGTCGTCATCTGATCGTCCGTGCCCCAAATCAGGGTTGTCGGTTTCCCGAAACTGGGCAACCATTGGAGGACCTGGGCCTTGGCCGTGTCGAAGTCTGGGTAGTAGTTGGACGCCTCGGCGGCGAACTCGCTCCGGACCTTGATCAGCTCGTCCCGGTCGAGCATGCGCTCTACTCGTTCATACCATTGAACCGGTATGTGGTCGGTCTTTCGGCAAAGCCACTCCATGTTCCGCCTGATATTGGCTCCACCAGCTCGAAGATTCGTTCGAGCGGGGGCATGGTATGCGCCGTAGGCAGGGGCGAGAGAGGCACTGTTGACCAAGACGAGACCGGCGACGAGGTCGGGCCGGCGCATCGCGATGCGACACGCGACGAAAGCTCCTCTCGACTGGCCGACCAGGGTGGCGTCCGCCAGACCGAGAGAATCGAGAAGTGAGGCGAGATGATCGCATACCGCATCCACTCGATAGCCGGTTGTCGTACTCGGACCGGCCGTGTACCCCTGTCCCAGACGGTCAGGCGCGATGACTCTCGCCGAACGACTCAGGTCCGAAAGATTCCAGTGCCACAGGTCGGCCGCGCCGCCCGCGCCGAAGTCGCTGCCGTGGATCAAGAGGAGTGGCGGTCCCGACCCGAGATCGTAGACGCGCGTACTGACACCTTCGACGTCCACGTACGTGGCTTCCTGCTCCCATTCCGTCATGTCTGTTGCTCCCGTGTCGTTTGTGACTCGCCGCACCATGAGACCGGCCGCGGCGCGAAACCGAAGCTCGTCATATGTCAAGAACAAGTTCCGGTGAGTGAGACCGGGAGACGCATATCATCATGGTATTACCCGTGCGCCGGTCCCGGTCCGAGAGGATGGAATCCCGGTGGTCGGGTTGGCCCGCGACAACCGTTGTCTCACAGGTTCCACAGGTTCCCTCCCTGCATGAGAAAAGCATGTCCACCTCGGCGTCCTCGAGCGCTTCCAGGACTGACTGATCCGCGCGTACGGTGAGTTTTAACTTGCTCCTCGCGAGAACCACCTCGAATGGCTGGTTCTCAGTTTCGGGCGACACCTGCCTGGGCTTGAACCTTTCAAGATGCAGGACCTCCGGTGGCCATTCTGCCGCTATCTGCTCCAGGGCAGTCAGCATTGGCTCGGGGCCGCACCCATAGATCGCCGCGTCCTCGGCGCGGTCCCTGAGAACTGCGGAGAGGTTCAGGGGTCCGCACACGTCCTGCGGCACCAGGGTCACTCGGTCGCCATAAGCCTTGAGTTCGTCCGTGAATGCCATGGATCCTTCGTGGCGGCCGCCGTAGACCAAGCGCCAGTCCTTCCCGACCTGAGCGACCTTCGCAACCATTGGCAAGATCGGTGTTATCCCGATTCCGCCCGCTATGAACACGTAGGACGGGGCTTCCGCGAGTTGAAAATGGTTACGCGGTCCGCGGACGGTCAGCAGGTGACCCGGGCGCACCGTGGAGTGAATGGCCAGCGAACCACCTCGGCTCGCCGGATCCTTCCGCACAGCAATACGCCAGGACGTCCGGTCCGAAGGGGCGCCGCAGAGCGAATACTGCCGCTCGACGTCGGGCCCCAGGATCAGATCGATGTGCGCGCCTGGTTCCCATTCCGGAAGGAGGTCCATTCCGGGTGACTCCATGCGTATGGAAAGAACGTCTTCGGCTTCCCACGTCATGCTCCGGACCAAGAGCTGCATTCCTGGAGTTCTGTCGTCGTTGTTCACGTAGCCCGGGTCCAGTCGGGAACGCTGGTGTGTGGAGGGTCCACATCCTCCTGGCCGCCGATACGGCCGACGCTGTTGCACGTCAAAAAGTAGGAAGGAGACGAGAGGTCGTCCGCCGCGTCCTGGTTCCGCTTCCGCATGGCGGACCACCATCCTCGCCGTGTTGTGCTGTTGTCCGACCTCGAACGCCGTTCCAAGTCCTCGCGGTCCTGCCCCGGCTCGCTTCCCGATGAAGTCGCCGGCATGGCGGCGGTTGTGGCGGCTCGCCCTGGTGGCACGAATGCGCCGCCGAGTCGGGGGTCGCGGCCATACGCAGCAGAAGCCCCCCGCTACCACAAGACCGTCGCCGCGAGGGCGCCGACGACGAGGCCCGTAACTACCGGAAGGAAGAGGCGCCGCGCCAGTTCGACAACAGAGACGCCACAGAATGTCGCGACCGCGATGAGGGTCGACCAGATGACCAGGGTCCCTCCACCAGTCCACAGGGCGCCGTTCATCCCGATGGCGGCGAGTGTGGCGGCCTGTTCGCCCGCAGCCGGGCTGACCGCGTCCGAGAGTGAGCCGATCAGCGGAAGACCCGCCCATCCATTCCCGTCGAGGCCGACCACCATCCCGGCGAGCAGGACAGCCAGAGTCACGACGATTGGGATGTCCGGGAGCGAAGCTTGGACGCGCGTGATGGCGTCGAACAGGAACGCGGGCCCCTCGGTGTCTTCCCCCAGCCCCATGATACGGGAGGAGAACCCCGAGATTCCCATGAACACGAATCCAGCGACGGGAATGACGACGCCCATGTTCTTGAATGCGAACGTCAGGCCGGAAACGATGTGGGTGCTGTAGGTCTCGAGCGAGCGCCATCCGTCGGTATTCAGCGCGATCAACAGGAGGATGAGAGCAGCGGCACCGCCGACGAGGGACGCGCCGACGCCGGCGTCGACAGTGACGAGATCGGTGAAGCGTCCCAGCAGCATGTAGACGAGCAGTGAGCCGAAGACCAGCGGTACCATGATGGCGAACAGGCGCGCACGCATTGGGTTCGTCTGTGGGGGTTCAGTGGAATCCGCCCCCCCTGCCGGTGACCAATTGCCGAGTCGACCATCGGCGGGGTCCTTGTCCGTCCGGTCGGCGTCCGCAACCGCTGTCTCGACCGGGTTGTCGGTCGTGGGGCCGGCTGTTCCCCGCCCTCCTACGCCGGCTTCCTGGTGAACGCGACGAGTGACTCTGGCGACGGACGAGCGGCGCACGGTCATGAAGTAGCACATGACGGCCGCAACGCCGCCGACGATCCAGGAGATGACCAGCGCGCGGTTAGCGACGTCGCTCGCGGCCACGCCTGCGCCCTCCGCTGCGAGGGAAGGCCCGATCCCGATGACGTAGTCGGAGGCGAGCGCCATCCCCTGCCCGGCCAGCGCGAGGGCGATCGCAGCGCCCATGGGCGACAGTCCCGCCCGGACGGCGGCCGGAACCAACGTGGCCGCGAGCAGCGCAAGGGTCGGAGTGGGCCAGAAGAATAGTGAGAACACATACGAGATGAGGAACAGCGCGATGTAGGCGACGGGCCCGTTGATCATCAGCCTCGTCAGGGGCTGAATCATCTTCCGCTCCGCGCCGATCGCGGTCAGCGCTCCCACCATGGCGGTGATGAGCGCGATGATCAGGAACATGCTGAAAAGCTCTGTCGCCGACGCCAGGCTGGCCTGGAACACCGACGAGATCCCCCTCGGGAGACTTCCGGTGAATGCGATCGTGGTGAGGAATGTCGCGATGATGGCTGGAACGACGACATTTTTGCGCATCGCCATTGCGATGATGATGGAGGCGAGGCCGGCCAGATAGACCCAGTGACCGAACGTAATGTCCAAAGTGTTCTCCTCGAGGCGCGGGTAGCGTCGAACAGTCGCAGATCGGACGCTGCGCCTCTCCTGGGTGGCATCAGGAACTTGCGAAAGCTCACGTCTAGGCGAGAAACCTGCCCGCTACCGTAGGAATAGGCAACGGCCAAAGCGTTCTGCTACGGAGGACTCCTTGTTGACGTTCTGTCTCCCTCATGCAGCCCTAGGCGCCGGCGTTGTTCCGAATCTCGACCGCCCCGTACGCGACTCGGTTGCCCGGGACGGGGCCGGGCGGATGACTACTGCCTCACCGAGGGCGCCGGCGTGGCCCGCCGGTTCAGCGTCACCGAGGGGGCGGGTGACCGAGCAGGCGCCGCTGACCGGCGACTCCGACCGCAGACGTGGATGGCCGGCTGTGGCCCGGGCACCGGCGAGGCGCCGGGGCAGCTGCGCGGCGACCACCGGACGGTGCGGTTCGTCCGAGGTGGCGGTCACCGGCCCGAAGACGTGGTCGCTGGCGGCCGCCCTGCATCCGGACATCGCGACGGCGTATGACGCGGCGCAAGCCCGCGCGGCCGTGCAGATCATCGGCTGGCTCGGGGACCACGCCACCACCCGGGTCGGTCCGGGCGGTGGCCAGGTGCAGGTGCCGGTCGAGGTGGCAGGGGCGGAGCGGCTCGCCCGCTAGCTCACCGACGCATGCACGCGCATCTCGCAACTGGCCTCCGAGCCGTCGCTCCTCGCCCAGCCCACCGACCGGCTCGCCGTCGAACGCGACACCTGGTGCGCGCAGCGCGACGACAACGTGCGCCAGCGCCGCACCTCCACCTACGGGCGCCCAGGTCATCCCCGGGCGTGGCTCGGCCGCGGCCCGAGCCCCCGTCGCTGTCCGAGCAGCCCCGCCCCCAGCATCGGTCCCTCCCGCGGCCGATGACTCGGGCAAGCGCGACCGACCGCGACGTCGAGTGTTGTGTCGGACCTGCAGGCGAACGTGTGCCTGTGACCTGGAGTGCTCGCTCTGCCGACCGGACGGCCGAGCCGAGGAGGATCCCCCATGGCCGTAGTGGTCGACCGACCGCCGAAGGACCGCGCGACGGGACGTCCCTTGGCCGCGGCGCGCCCGTCGGATGTGAGGTCGTGGACGGCCAAGCTGAAGGCTGGTGGCCTTGCAGACAGCTACGTCTGCGGGCTCCACAACCGGCTGTCGCAGTTGACGAGCGACGCCGTCCATGACGGCGTCCTGGCGCGCAGCCCTTGTTCCCGGCGCACGACTCCGGGCGCCGGCAAACCCCGTCCCTACGTCGCCACCACCGAGCAGGTGTGGGCTCTGCACGATGCGGTCGCCGAGCACCTGCGGCCGACGATCCCGCCTGGCGCATTCGGCGGGCTGCGCACCGCCGAGGCCGTGGGGCTCCGCGTGATCGACGACGTCGATGTCATGCGCGGCATCGTCCGGCAACACCGTGCAGGGCGCGGGGGAGGACCTGACGACGGAGACCTCACGTACCCGGTTGCCGGTTGCCGGAGAATGCGCGCTCGAGTTCTCGTCCTCGGTGGCCCGGTGGGGGAGTGAAGACGTCGTCACCGATGGCCTGGGTCGGCAGCCGTCGACCAGGGCTATGGCGCGGGCTGTCCGCGCCGCCCGGCTCAACATCGACGCACTGCCCGCGGGGGGTTCAGGTTCCACGACCTGCGGCACAACCTAACCTCGCTGCTCGTCGACAGCGGCCTGGACGTGAAGGTTGTTCAGCACCGACTCCGGCACGGCAGCGCGAAGACGACGCTCGACGCCTACGGGCACATGTGGCCAGACAGCAACGAGTCCGCACGAGCCGCCATCGGTGCGGTGCTGGCGGATCGTGCGGACTCTGTGCGGACTAGCAGCGCCTAGCTACGGCATAGCCGCAGGTCAACGGCGTGTGCGACTCAGATGTCGTAGTACATCGCGAACTCGTGCGGGTGCGGACGCAGGCGGATCGGGTCGATCTCGAACTCCCGCTTGTACTCGATCCACGTCTCGATCAGGTCAGGGGTGAACACCCCGCCGTCGATCAGGTAGTCGTGGTCGACCTCCAGCCGGTCGAGGACGGCGTCCAGCGACGCGGGCACCTTCTCGATCCCCAGGGCCTCCTCGGGCGGCAGCTCGTAGAGGTCCTTGTCGACCGGCGCCGGTGGCTCGATCTTGTTCTTGACGCCGTCCAGGCCGGCCATGAGCATCGCCGAGAAGGCGAGGTAGGGGTTGGCCGACGGGTCGGGCACCCGGAACTCGATGCGCTTGGCCTTGGGGTTGT
>JAOPWJ010000083.1 GCA_025965715.1 Blastococcus sp.
GTGGCGGCGGCCGAGAGGACGGCCCCGGCCCCGGCTGCGGGGACGGCGGCAGGCGCCACCGCGCCACGCCCCGCGTCGGGGGATGCGGCGGCGGTGTCGCTGCGGTCGTCGTCGATCTGCACCGTGACGCGCATGGGGATCCCTTCGGTGGGAACGGCTGGAGGGGAACGACTGGGTTCGGTACGACTCAGTTGAGGACCGCGTAGCGGCCCTCGAAGCTGGTCGGCACGGGCGCCAGGTTCGTGACCGTGATCCAGTACGTGCAGTTGTTCGCGTCGGCACGCTCGACGGCGACGTCCCAGTCGATGGACGGCGAACCGTTGCGGACCGTCGTCGGCTGCATGTACCAGACGACGTGCCAGGTGGCCGGCCACCCGAAGGAGAACCAGCGCTGCGTGGCACCGGCCTGCAGCGTTCCGGTGAACTGGACATTGGTCCACATGGGGGGCTCCTGGATGGCGGGACGACGGTCGGCTCAGTAGCGGCTGAGAATGCAGTAGCGGCCCTCGAAGGTGATCGGCGCAGCGGTCAGGTTGCGAACGGTGACCCAGTACGTGACGTGCTCGGCATCGGCCCGTTCCACCTGCGTCCTGAAGCTGAGCTGCGGGGCTCCGGGAGCGGGGCTGGTCGGCACAGCGGTCCAGACCATGTGCCAGGTGGCCGGCCAGCCGAAGGTGAACCAGCGGCCCGCGGCGTTGGCCGCCAGGGAGCCCGTCCACTGGGTGCCGCATGCCGGTTGCGTCATCCACCCGTCGACGGGGATCTCCCAGACGCCCCGGTTGCGGGTGCCCGCGCGCAGCACCCGCGCGTGGGGCTGGAACACCAGGTCACCGATGAAGGCGTTCGGCAGGCTCGGCGAGAAGTCGGCCCACGAGCCACCGGCGTCCCAGCTCTGATAGACACCGAGGTCGGCCGCCACCCACACGCGGTTGGGGTTCCCGTCGTCCACGGACAGGGCGTTCATCGGCAGGGGCGGCAGGCCCGCCGTCCGGTCGGCCCAGCGTGCGCCGCCGTCGTCGGACCGGAAGACGCGGCCACCGCCGCGGGCGGTGCTGGTCGCCCAGATCCGTCCGGCGCCGCCCGGCTCGGCCGCCAAGTCGCTGATCGGCGCGCCGGCGCGCGGCGTCGTGAGGGCGGCGAGGGCCGACCACGAACCGGCGCCGAACCGGGTGCGCAGCACCCCGCCGTCGCGGAGTCCGACCAGCACGGTGTCCGGGTCCGGCACCGCCACCGCGGTCCCGACGCCGGCGGCGGGAAAGGCCAGCCTGGTCCACGTCGTGGCGTTGTCGCGGGAGACGTAGAGCGATTGCATGGCGAGCGCGACGGTGTCCCCACTGGTCGCACTGCCCTCCAGCGGCGGATAGAACAGTCCCAGCCCCTCGCCGGCCGGCCGGGCCGGGGTGACGTTGGCCCAGGTCCCCCAGTCGCCACGGCTGGTCGAGCGGAACAGCGCGCCCCACTGGCGGCTGTGCACGACGACCGCCGGGTTCTGCCGGTTGACCACCACGTCACCGCCGTCGGCGTCCTCGACGTGCTCCCAGGTCGGGGACCCGGTCCACCGGTTGGTGCCGTTGTCCTGGGTGCCGCCGATGAGCCACCGCGCCGAGCCCCAGTCCTGCGCCAAGTACTCGAACTCGCTGATCGTCAGGCCGTTGTTGCAGCTCACCCAGGTGGTGCCGCGGTCCGGCGATCTGAACAGGCCGCCGTCGGACCCGGCGTAGATCGTGTCGGGGCTGCCCGGCTCGAAGGCGATGCTGTGCTGGTCGGGGTGGATCGACTGCCCGGTGGAGCCGTGGTTGCTGATCGTCTGCCAGGTCCACGTCGCCCCCGACAGGTCACCGCGGTGCACCTCGATCGATCCGCAGAACACCTGGGTGTCCCGGTCCGGGGCGGCTGCGACATACCAGTCGTACCAGGACTGCCCGGTCGCCAGGCCCGGCGGCAGCCCCTGCGCCGTCCACGTTCCCCCCGCCCGCCGCCACAGGTAGCCGGTCGGGAGCTGACTGCCGTCGGGTTGGGGGATCCACGGCGCGCCCGTTCCGAACGCGTAGGCGACGGCCGGGTTGGACGGCGCCGCCGAGACGGCCAGCCGCACGAACGAGCCCGGCCCGCCCGGCAGGGGCACCGCGTTCCACGTGCTGCCGGAGTCCGTCGAGCGGAACAGCCCGTCGGTCGAGGACGCCAGCCACTCGCCCGTGCCGGGGGTGATCGCGAAGGTGGCGACGGCCCGCCGCTGGGCCCAGGTCGCGCCTGCGTCGGTGGAGACGTACAGGCCGCCCGTCGTCCCGGCGAGCAGGCGGCTGCCGTTGCCCTGGTCGACCCGGAGCGCGTAGAAGCCCTGCCCGACGAACGGGGCGGTGCAGGCCGGCGTCCACGAGGCGCCACCGTCGGAGCTGCGCAGCACCCCGTTGCCGAGAAAGGACCACCAGTCGCCCTCACCCAGCCCGCAGTAGACGTTCCCCGGCCGGACGGGGTCGTAGGCCAGTGCGCCGACGGTCAGGGTCGAGGCGAAGTCGGTCCGCGGCGTCCAGGACCCCCCTCGGTCCCAGGACTCCCAGACGCCGCCGTTGGCCGCTCCGGCGAGCACGTGGGCGGGGTTGCCGGGGTCGACGGCGAGGGCCGACACCCGTCCGGAGACGTTGACCCGGCTGCTGCCGTAGGTCTGGCCGTTCGTCACCGTCCACGGGCCGGCCGACCGCCATTGGGGCCCGGTAGCCGTCGGCGGGCCGGTCCGGTCGAGCGCGACCGCGGCGTAGGTGGCGGCGAGCGCCTCGGCGGTGCCCACGTCCCCCGCGTCGCCGATGTCGTCTGCCGCGGTCTGCTCCTGGTCGGCGGCCGCCGTGCGCTTGCGGGCGGGCCTCCGCCGGGCCGGCGTGGCGGCCGAGAGGACGCCGACGGTGCGCGCGTGCGCCACCGCCTCCGGCTGGACTTCCTCCGTGGCCGCGGCAGCCGCGGTCGCCCGGGCCAGGGTCGTCAGGCCCTGGGACTCCAGGAGCTCCAGCAGCCGGAGCATCGCCTTGCCGCCGTAGGGCCGGGGCGGCGGCTGCTCCCCGGTCCGGACCGCCTGTCGCGGAACCACACCCTCGTCCTCGGGCCCGTGCATCGCCGCCTCCTGGCGTCAGGCCGTGCCTGGCTCGGACACTGTGGAGGTGGGGCCGTCACCGGCCCGTCACGGCACCGTCACGGCCGGCGGTCGCTCATCCTCGCCGTCCTCCTCTGCCGCGTCGGTCCCCGTGCCGGGACCGGGAGTCCCTCCCGGCGCCGGCTCCTCGCGCGCGGCGAGGAACTCCCGCAGTCGCTCCCCTGCTCCTCCACCGGGCGGCAGCGGGACGTCGCGATCAGAGGTTCCCGAGGTGTCGGCCACGTCTGCCCCCCGAGGTGCCGGCCGCCGACGGGGGGCCCCGAGCGAGGTGTCGCAGCGGTGGTGCACCCACGGTTCGCCAGGGGGCCCCGACTGTCAACCCGACCCGAACCGGGAGGACCGGTCAGACCGTCCAGCCCGGGAACTCCCGGTCGGCGAACCCGCGCAGGCGCTCGGCGTCGTCTCGGAACGCCTCGCGCAGGCGGTGCCGCAGGTCGTCGTCCAGGGGCGGCGCCTCCTCGGGTGCCGCGTTGCGCCGCTCGTCCATGGCCGGGGACCAGTAGTCGTCGTCGACGTCCAGGAGGTCGAAGAGCCCGCGCAGGGTGGCCCGCCGCGCCTGCCCGAGCTCCTCCTGCGCGACGATCGCGATGCTCCGCCGGAAGGTGCCGGCGTCGAGGAAGGGCTGCAGCCGCTCGAAGTAGCGCCCTCGCGCGATGTACTGGCTCCCGGGGTCGAGCAGCGCCTCGGCGGGCTCGCGGGTCTCCGTGCCCTGGCGGCGGTGGTGCTCGTACTGCGATACCGCCCGCTGGATCGGGTCACGCACCGCGTACACCAGGCGGGCGCCGGGGATCAGCCCAGCCATGCGCTGGGCCACGGCCGGATGGGACGGCGAGGTGTAGCCCGGCGACGCCTCGCCCCGCACGGGGGAGGCCGGATCGAACCGGGCGGCGTACCAGGCCGGTCCCCGGTGCCAGTTGCCCCCGACCCAGTCGGGGCGCTCGTCGACGCCGTGGCGCGCGCTTGCGTCGGCCGGGCCGAAGAAGAAGTTCAGCTCCTTCGGCCGCGACATCGCGATCGCGGGGTGCAGGTCCAGGTAGTGGTGCAGCGACGTCGTGCCGCACTTCATCGCCCCGATGATGACGAGGTTCGGGAGCGCGCCGACCGTTTCGGCCCCCGGGTGCAGGGCGGCTTCGGACAGGGGTGCTCTTTCCATCACCCGGCCTCTCCCGCCGCGACGCCGCAACGGACCCATTCTGCCGGTCCGGGGCGCCGGCGCCGGCGCCGACAGCAGTTTCTCCCGTCGCAACGGCCGGAGCAGGGAACCGTCCCCGCCCCCGATGCTGGAGCCAACGCATCTCGTGGGCCCCGGCCGGCCCACCCGCGGCCCGCGCGGGCTCGCCGTACACGGCCCGGCCGGGAGGCGAGCGGCATCGCCGACGAGCAGCGGAGCGCCACCGATCCGGCCAGCCGGGACCACGCGTCCCCGGCACCGACGACGTGGACGTTCCGGTGCGCGACGTGCCGATTGTCGACGGCGACGTGCGTGCGGATCGACTCCCCCTGGGTGCGACCGGCCCGTCGGGCCCGGCCTCGCCTGGGCGTTGCCCGAGCGCGGGGCGGCGTCTTCGCTGGTGAACCTCCCGCTGACCCGCAGCCGCGTCGCGGGATCCGCCACTCGACGGGCCTCCTCGTCGGGCTGTCCAACCACCATGGCGGTGGCCGGCGCGGCGTTCGCCGCCTTCCGGGCCCTCGTCGTCTCCGCCGTCTGGAGACCGCCATCGTCACCCGGCTCCTGGCGCCCCGTCGTTCCCCCGCCGGGACGACCCCGAGGGGGGATCCGGCCGCAGCTGGGCGTACAGCCGTGCCAGCTGCGGAAGCTGGTAGCGGGCATTGAGGCCGCTCGGGTTGGGCAGCACCCAGGTGGCGGCGCCGCCGATGCTGCGGCGCTGCAGCCCGAACCCGTCGCCGGCACCGCCGAGGGCGCACCGCCACGCGGCGATGCCCAGCACCGCCAGCGTCCGCGGCCGGTAGCTCGCCACCAGTCGGGCGAGCCCGACGGCGCCGGCCCGGAGCTCGTCGGGCTCGAGCTCGGCCGCCGTCCGGGTGGGCCGGTCCACCAGGTTGGTGACCCCCAGCCCGAAGCGGAGGAGTTCCGCGTCCTCCTCGGGAGCCAGCCGGCGGGACGTCAGGCCGGCGAGGTGCAGCGCGGGCCAGAAGCGGTTGCCCGGTCGTGCGAAGTGGTGCCCGCGGGCCGCCGAGGTCAGGGACGGGTTGATGCCGCAGAAGAGCACGTCGAGGCCGGGGGCCACGACATCGGGCAACGCCTTGCCTGGTCCCGGACCGGCCGTCGGCACCGCCCTATTGTGCAGGGACAGGCGGGTGCGCCCACCCGGACTCCGGCAAGGCGGCCATCGGCGCTCATCAGGGTCGGGACATGGCGTCCTCGATCGCCGGCCGCAGTCCGGTGCTGCTCCAGGACATCGGCGCGACCGACCGCCTCGAGGAATTCTTCCGGAACGATCCGCGCCGGCAGGAGCGCCCGCACGTTGCCGGGCGACCACAGCAGCCCTGTGGCACCACCCACCCTGGCTCAGCAGAATGCATGCCGTGACCGACGACGACCCCTGGCGCGTCCTGAACGTCGCGGGCCGGCGGCTGGAGGTGCTCACCGCAGGTGCCGAGGGCGGCCGCGCGCTCGTGTTCCACAGCGGCACACCCAGCGCCGCCATCCCCTTCCCGCCTCTGGTGGAGGCATCCGCGGCCGCCGGCCTGCGGCTCGTCACCTGGTCCCGCCCCGGGTACGGTGACTCCTCGCCCGCCCCCGGTCGCACGGTCGCCGACGTGGCGGCGGACACCGCCGCGGTGCTCGACGCCCTCGGGATCGGCCAGTTCCTCACCCTCGGCTGGTCGGGCGGCGGCCCCCACGCTCTCGCCTGCGCCGCCCTCCTGCCCGGCCGCTGCGTCGCCGCGGCCACCCTGGCCGGGGTCGCGCCGTACGCCGCCGACGGCCTGGACTGGCTGGCCGGTATGGCCGAGGAGAACGTGGCGGAGCTCTCCCTCGCCCGGGAGGGCGAGCGGGCGCTGACACCCTGGCTCGAGGAGCAGGCCGCCGCGCTCGCCGACGTGACCGGTGCGGACATCGCGCAGTCCCTCGGCGGCCTGATCTCCGCCGTCGACACGGCGTCCCTCACCGAGGAGTTCGCCGACTACCTCGCCGCCACCTTCCGCCGGGCCGTCTCCACCGGCATCGCCGGCTGGCGCGACGACGACCTGGCGTTCGTGCGCGACTGGGGCTTCGACGTCGCGTCGATCGACGTTCCGGTCTCGGTCTGGCAAGGCTCCGAGGACCTCATGGTGCCGCCGTCCCACGGCCGCTGGCTGACCCGGCGGCTGCCGCGGGCACGCGATCACGTGCATCCCGGCGAGGGGCACCTGTCCCTGGCGGTCGGCGCGATGGACCGCATCGTCTCCGACCTGGTGGACTCCGCGGGCTGAGCCCTCCGGAGGGGCGGATCAGAGCAGCCCCCGCGCGCGGCACCAGCCGCGCGCGTCGTCGACGCCCAGCTCCACCGCCCGGGCGAAGCGGCGTCGGCTGACGTTGAACAGGTAGTGCAGCGGCACCTCGTGCTGGAGCAGGTGCACCGTGACGTGCCGGCCGTAGGTGCCCGGCTCCCCGCGGGCCAGCCGGGCGTTGCTCACCTCGATCCGGTGCAGGTCGGCGCGCAGGCGGCTGTTGGCCGCGAGCTCGAAGACGGCGAAGTACTCCGCGACCGGCCCGTTGCGCCACCTACCGGCCGTACTGGTCGTCCAGATGATCCACAGCTCGTCGGCCCCCTGTTCGATCGCGTGCTCGACGTTCGCGGCGCCGGCGTGGACGGCGTCGACGTAGACCTCGCCGTCGAGCCGAACCGGCGGGAAGAAGACCGGCAGTGACCCGGCCGCCACCAGGACGTCCTCGGACATCTTCGACGGCGGCAACACCTCCACTCGCTGCCGCGACACGTTGAACACGTTGAAGCTGGCCTGGCGCGACGTGCTGCGGATCGCCGCCCAGTCCAGCCCGAACGCCGGAAAGATGTTGCGCCGGATGCGGCGGAAGGTGAGCAGCGACTCGGCGACGGGCAGCCGTAGGAGCTCCCGCCAGTGGGGGGCGATCGCGCGGAGCGGCCGGAACAGCCGCCAGTTGTCGGCGATCTGGCGCCCCGACATGCCCTGGCACCACATCGCGAGATTGAAGGTGGCGGCGCTGACGGCGTCGGCGTGGTCGAACTCGATGCCCGCCTCGTCGAGCCAGACCTGCAGCACGCCGGCCTGGTAGGCGATCTTCAGCCCGCCGCCGGCGAGGATCAGCGACCGCCTCGTCATGTCTGCCCTCCCGGCCGTGAGAGTCTCGACTGCCCGGGGCGGCGTCAAGGTGCCGCCTCCCGGTCGCCGCCCCGAGTAGATGATCGGTGCGACCCGACGAAGGAGCGCACCCCGTGCCCGCACCCTCGGTACCGCTGGAGAAGCTCGGCTTCCTCACCATCGGGTCGTTCGACGGCGCAGACCCGGGCCCGGGCCACGAGAGGACCCTGCGGGTCATCGAGCTCGGCGAGCGGCTCGGCTTCGACAGCGCGTGGGTCCGGCACCGCCACCTGCAGTACGGCATCTCCTCCCCGGTCGCGGTCCTCGCGGCCGCCACCCAGCGCACCCGGCGGATCGAACTGGGCACCGCGGTCATCCCGCTCGGCTGGGAGAACCCGTTGCGGCTGGCCGAGGACCTCGCCACGGTCGACGTGCTCTCCGGCGGCCGGCTCAACCCGGGGGTCAGCGTCGGCCCGCCGATGCACTGGGACGACGTGAAAGGCGCTCTCTATCCGGACACCGCGGAGATCGAGGACTTCAGCTATGCGCGGGTGTCCCGCCTGCTGGACCTCGTCCGGGGGAAGCCCGCCAGCACCTTCCACGGCCGTGAGGGCGTCGTCGAGGAGTGGTCGGACCGGGTGCAACCGCAGTCCCCCGGGCTGGGGCAGCGGATGTGGTACGGCGGCGGCAGCCTCGCCTCGGCGCGCTGGGCCGGGGAGCAGGGCATGAACTTCCTGACCAGCAGCGTGGTGCGGGCGGAGGAGTCCCAGGATCTCGGCGCCATGGACTTCGCCGGGACACAGCGCGCACACATCCGCGCCTTTCGGGCGCACTCCCCCGCCGGCCAGGCGGCCCGCGTCTCACAGGGGCTCGTGGTGATCCCCACCGACAACGCCTCGCCGGCCCAGCGGGCCGCATACGCCGCCTACGTCGAGGCCCGCACGCCGCGGACGGCACTCCCGCAGGGCCCGGCGCGGATGATGTTCGCCCGCGACCTGCTGGGCACCTCCGAGCAGATCGCGGAGGCGCTGTACGCGCACGCCGGCTTCCGCGAGGTCACCGAGGTCGCGTTCGCCCTGCCGTTCGACTTCGCCGACGAGGACTACGAGCAGATCCTCACCGACATCGCCACGCGGCTGGGGCCGGCGCTGGGCTGGCGCCCGGGGGCCTCGGGCTGATCACAGCGGCCGGAACCGGCGCTCGGGATCTGGATCCTGTCCGCGCTCGCGCGGCACTGGGTCCTGCTGCCCCGGGGCCGGGGCGAGATCGGCTGGATCGGCACCGGGGTGCGGCTGGCAGCTCTACCGACCCCGCGGCTGGGCAACCGGGATCAGCAGAACAGCCCGCCGTGCCGCTCCCGGACGACGTTCTTCTGGATCTTCCCGGTCGAGGTCTTGGGCAGCGCTTCGACGACGACGACCGCCTTCGGCACCTTGTAGCCGTCGAGCCGCTCCCGGAGCGCCGCGAGCAGCTCCGCCTCGTCGATGACCTCGCCGGCCTTCGGCACGACCACGGCGGTGATCGCCTCGCTCCACCGGGGGTGGGGCAGGCCGACGACCACGACCTCTGCCACCCGCGGATCGGCGGCGTACACCGCCTTCTCCACCTCGATCGAGGCGACGTTCTCCCCGCCGGTCTTGATGACGTCCTTGTACCGGTCGGCGAACCACAGCACACCGTCGTCCCCGAACCGGCCCACGTCACCGGAGTGGAACCAGCCGTGCTCGAACGCGGTCGCCGTCGCCTCGGGGTTGCGCAGGTAGCCGCTCATCGTGCTCGGTCCCCGGTAGACGATCTCCCCCTGCTCGCCGGCCGGCAGCAGCGTGCCGTCCGGCGCCATGATGGCGACCTGGACGCCGGTGATCGGCGTGCCGACGGCGCCGGTGTGCGAGAGCTGGTGCTCGGGGCGGAACAGCGTGGTCACCGGGCTCATCTCCGTCTGCCCGAACAGCAGCGCGAAGTCGCAGCCGAAGCCGTCGAGGCATCGTCGGATGAGCTCGTCGGGCATCGGGGCCATCGCGTAGACGGCGCGGCGGAGGCTGGAGAGGTCGCGGCCGGCGAACGAGGGATGGTCCAGCGCCGCGCGGAACATCATCGGCAGGCCGAACACCTGGGTGATCCGCTCGCGCTCGACGGTGCCGAGGAAGACCTCCGGGTCGAAACCGCGGAGTAGGTGGATGGTGGCCCCGACCAGGACGGCGGGAGTGCAGAAGGCATTGAGCTGGGCGGTGTGGAACATCGGCATCATCGCCGCGAACCGGTCGCCACTGGTCCAGCCCGACTCCAGCGCACCGGACATCGAGGCGAGGTAGATGGTCAGCTGGCTGCCGACCACACCCTTCGGAAAGGACGTCGTCCCCGAGGTGTAGAGGTAGCTGAGCGGATCACGGTCCTCGACCAGCACCGCCGGCTCGCTGTCGTCGGTGCTCAGCAGCTCCTCGACCGTGGACCACCTGCGCTCGGCCGGCTCCCGGTCGTAGTGCCCTCCCGTGCCGGGCGCCACGATGACGTCGGCGACCTCGGGCACCTTCGCCACCGCCTCGGTCATCGCGCCCACCAGTTGCGACTCCACGACCAGGCCCCTGGCGCGGGAGTGGTCGAGGACGTAGGCCACCTCGTCCGGCCGCCAGCCCAGGTTGATCGGCACGCAGACCACACCGAGCTTGGCGCAGGCGTAGTAGACGGCCAGGAACTCCGCACTGTTGCCCGACGCCAGCCCGAGTGCGTCCCCCCGGACGTAGCCGCGGTCGTGCAGGCCGTGCGCGAGCCGGTTCACCCAGGCGTTGAGCCCGGCATAGGTCCAGCGACGGTCGCCGTCGACGACGGCCGGCTGGTGCGGCCGGACCGCGGCCGTGCGGGTCAGGCTGTCGCCCACGTTGACCCGCTGGATGAGGTTCTCGACCAGCTCCATGACCTTCTCCTACTCGACGGATGGCTCGCTCAGGCGGACAGGCAGCGCTCCGCGCACTGGGTGAGCAGTGCGCCCAGCTCCTCGCGCGGCAGACCGGCGTTCCCGGTCACCGCCGACTGGATGGCACCGATGGCGGCGTGCACCCGTGCCCGGGCAGCCGCGTCGGTCAGCTGCGGCCGCAGTTCCCGGAGCGTGTGCACCCACTCATCGACGTAGTGCCGTTGCATCCGCCGAAGTCGGCGCTGGTCCTCGTCGGGCAGCGTGTGCACCTCACGCTGGTAGAGCCGGAGGAGGATCCCGTCGTCGACGGCGAAGGACACCTGGCCGCGGACCAGCTGGGCGAGGACCTCTGCGTCGGGCCGGCCGGAGCCGACGGCGTCCCCGACCGACCGGAGCAGCCGTTCCATGACCTCCTCGAGCAGTGCCAGCAGCACCGCGGACTTGCTCTCGAAGTGGCGGTACACCCCCGAGCCGACGATCCCGGCCGCGCCGCCGATGTCGGCCATGCTCACCGCGTGGTAGCCGCGTTCGGCCAGCAGGGTCGCCGCCGCCCGGAGGATGCGGTCGCGGCGGTCCGGATCGCGGGTCCGGGCGGCCTCGGGGGCCGACATCAACGCAGCAGCTCCACCGGGACGTCGACCAGCCGGGACCGCAGGTACTCGCCCAGGCCCTTGGCCTGGGGATCGGGCCGCGTGCTGGAGGCCACCCCCTCGCCCAGCAGGCCGACGACGACCACGTTCAGGGCCCGGAGGTTGGGCAGCAGGTGCACCCGGACGTCGAGCTCCGATGCCTCGGGCACGAGCTGGCGTATCCGGTCCGGGGTGAGCTCGGCCGCCAGCCAGGCATAGCCGTCGTCGCTCCGCGCCCAGAGCCCGATGTTGGCGTTGCCACCCTTGTCGCCGGAGCGCGCCCCGGCGACGGTGCCCAGCGGCAGGCGCCGCCGTTGGCCCGGGTGCCGTGCCGGTGGAACCGGAGGCGGGGCCGACGGCGGAGCCTGCGCGCCGGACGTGTGGGCAACGGTGCGGTGGCTGCCGTCGGGCAGGTGGACGACCTGCTCCACCACCTCGGCGGGCACCAGCGCCGGCCAGTAGATGCCGTAGGCGCTCTCGGGGGTCGGCGGCGTCGTGGTGTGGAAGCCCGCGTAGCCGCCCAGGGCCAGGGCCATGGTCGCGTCGGAGAACCGCCGGCCGACCTTCGCGGGATCGCCGTCCTTGACGGTGATCCGCAGATGCGCCGTGGCCTCCTCGTTGGAGGGCGCGTCCGGGGTGTCGAAGCGCAGCAGCCGGACGTCGGTCTCGGCGAAGGACCCCCGTCCGCCGAGCAGCCCGAACAGGAGTTCCTCGGCCCAGGCAGCCTTGGCCTCGATGTCCAGGCCGGTCAGCACCAACGTCATCGTGTTCCGGTAGCCGCCCAGCTGGTTGAGGGCCACTTTGAGGGTCGGCGGCGGAGGTGTGCCCCGGGTACCCGAGATCAGGATCCGGTCGGGCGCCTCCTCGCTCAGCTCGACGGTGTCGAAGTGCGCCACCACATCCGGGTTGAGGTAGGCCGGGTCGCCGATCTCGTAGAGCAGCTGCGAGGTGACGGTGCCGACCGACACGACGCCCCCGGTCCCGGGGTGCTTGGTGATCACACTGCTGCCGTCGGCGGCGACCTCGGCCAACGGGAAACCCGGATACCGCCGGTCGACGATCTCGTCGAGGAAGGCGTAGTTGCCGCCGCAGGCCTGTGGCCCGCACTCGATGACGTGCCCCGCCGCGACCGCGCCCGCCAGCGCGTTCCAGTCGGTGCGCCCCCAGCCGTGCCACCACGCCGCCGGGCCGACCACCAGGGACGCGTCGGTCACCCGCGGGCAGACGACGACATCGGCGCCGGCCTCCAGCGCCGCTGCGATGCCCCAGCCGCCGAGGTAGGCGTTCGCCGAGATGGTCGGGACACCGGCGTCGGCGAGCGGGCGCCCGCTGTCGAGGTGGGCGAGGTCGATGCCCGCCGCCTGCAGCTCGGGGATGCGGTCCGACAGGTCGTCGCCGGTGATCGCGGCGACCCGCGGCGCCAGACCCAGCCGGCCGGCGAGCGCCGTCACCTCGTCGGCCAGGCCGAGGGGGTTCAGCCCACCCGCGTTCGCGACGATCTTGATGCCGCGGTCGAGACAGGTGCCGAGCACCTCCTCCAGCTGCTTGAGGAAGGTCCGGGCGTAGCCGGCGGTGGGATCCTTCTGTCGCGCCTTCCAGAGGATCAGCATGGTGAGCTCGGCGAGGTAGTCGCCGGTGAGGACGTCGATCGGCCCGCCCTCGACCATCTCGCGAGCGGCCGCGAGCCGGTCGCCGTAGAAGCCGGAGCAGTTGGCGATCCGGACCGGGCGGCGCGGCGTCACGGGGCGGCCTGCGCGCCGGCGGGCGGGCGGCCGGGGCCGGGCG
>JAOPWJ010000130.1 GCA_025965715.1 Blastococcus sp.
CGCGGCGCGCCCCGCACCGGCCCGCCGGCCGGCCGCCCGCAGGCCCACCGCCGGGACCACGACCACCGCCCGCAAGCCGGCCGCTCGCAAGCCCGTCGTCCGCACGAAGCCCGTCACGCGCAAGGCCGCGGTCCGGACGCCGGCGGCCCGCCGGTCGGGCTCGAGCCGTCCGGAGAACACCGGCCGCAGCTCCCGTTGGTCCACTCGGATCGGCGTGGTCGCGATGAGCACGGTCCTGCTGCCGGCCCTGTTCTCCGTCGTGCTCTCGGGCCCGCAGAACCCGGGCGGCAACGGCTCCTCCGACGTCACGAGCCTCGCGCTGACCGCACAGACATCCCTGCTGAAGCACGCCGACCGCTACCGGCAGCTGCAGCGGGAGGCGCAGGAGGCCCGCGCCGAGCTGCAGAAGGCGCGCGACGCCGAGGGAGCCGCCCGAGCCGAGCTGGCGGCACAGCAAGCGGTCGTCGGCGCGGCGGCCGCCGATCTCTACGTCACTCCGCCGGAGGGTCGCTATCCCATGCTGGGTCTCGACGCGCAGGCGCCTGACACCACGGACGACGTCCTCTACCGGCAGGCGCTCGCGGAGCGCGCCGACCGCGCGCTGCAGGTCACCGTGGTCCGGGCCGAGCGCGCCGAGGCCGCGCTGACCCACGCCGTCGGACGCGTGGCCGCGGCCCAGTCCGCCGTCGATGCGGTGAACCGGCGGGCCACCGGCGTCCTTGCCGGTGCCCGTGCCACCGTCGACGACCTCAGCACCGAGGTGTCCCTCCAGCTCGCCGCCCTGGGCACCGTGCCGGTACCCGGCCCGCAGCAGCAGCGCAACGTGCAGGCGATGGCCCGCTGGCAGGGCTACCTCGGCCGGCTCGCGGCCGCCGGCATCGAGCCGCCGCCGGCGGCGGCGCTGACCGACCCGGACCACCTGCCGGCCGGTTTCAGCCCCGCGCTGGACGCTCACCGCCGGCAGATCCCCGGGGCGGTGTGGGCGGTCGACGGCAACCAGCCGGTGACCGTGCTGCCGGCCGAGACGATCGCGGCGGTGAGCAGCGCACTGTCCCAGCTCGGCAAGCCCTTCGCGGCCGGAAGCACCGGCCCGGGCAGCTACGACTGCGGCGGATTCACCTCCGCCACCTGGCTGCTGGCCGGGTACGCCGTCCCGGCGACCCCGCAGGAGCAGTGGGCCTCGGGCGCCGCGGTGTCGGTCGCGAACCTGCAGATCGGCGACCTCGTCTTCTCCCCGGGCGGCGAGGACGTCGGGATCTACCTGGGCGGCGACGACGTCGTCGGCGCCTCCGCCGGCAGTTACCAGGTGGCCGTCCGCTCCGTGCTCGCCGGCTCGTCCGCCGTCCGTGTGACGCTGCCGGCCGACGCGGGGCCGAACGCGGTGGGGCCGAACCCGGCCCTGGCGCGGGGCGGCCCGACCGGCCCGTGCGGCGCCGCGCTGCCGAAGCCGGGCCAGGCAACCCCGCAGTGGGGTGGCTGGGCCAACGGGCAGATCCCGTCCGGAGCCCTCTGCGAGCTGGGCGTCTACCGCCATGCGCTGCGCTGTGACGCCGCCGCGTCCTACCGGCACATGGATGCGGCCTACCGGGCCGCCTTCGGGCGCCCGCTCTGCATCACCGACTCCTACCGGTCACTCGGCGCCCAGATCGCGGCGTTCTACAGCAAGCCGGCCCTGGCCGCGGTCCCCGGCACCTCGAACCACGGCTGGGCGCTGGCGGTCGACCTGTGCGACGGGATCAACGTCTTCGGCACGCCGCAGTGGACGTGGATGAGGCAGCACGCGGGCCGGTTCGGCTTCGTGCAGCCCGAATGGGCCGGCCCCTCCGGGGACAAGCCGGAGCCGTGGCACTGGGAGTACGGCTACATCTCCTGAAGCGGCTCCCTCCCGGGCTCACCCCGGGGATGAGAAGGCGACGGACCGGGTCCTTCAGAGCCAGCGCAGATCGGCCAGCAGCCGCCACGGCATGGTGACGCTGGCCTCCGTGGTCTCCCCGGCCAGCCGGGCGGAGATGGCCGGGCCCGCGCAGGCGACCGGCCGGTGCGGCGTGATGATCACGTGCATGTCGTCCATGGCGAGTCCCGCGCTCCGCGCGCGCTGCAGCATCCGCTCCGGCGCCACGAGTGCGGCGGTCGCCAGCGTCGGCACGGTCGCGTGCGACCACAGCGCCACCGGCCCCTCGACCCGGAGGTCGAGGTCGACGTCGTGGGACCGCCCGGTCGCGGCAGACCGGATGCGGTGCGTTGCCGGTGCAGTGGCCGGTCCGACCGGCGTCCACGGCACGGCGATGGACCCACGGCGCACCACCACGCGCCAGCCGACCGCCGTCCGTCCGCTGTCTGCCCAGTCGAGGATCGCCACCCCCGTGCCGGCTGCCGCAGCGTCGCTCACCGGGCGGTGAGCCACCCAGCCGGACAACGCGGCGGCGATCCCGGCCGCCGTCGGCCGCACCCCGGCAGCTGTCATGTCGTCGGCGAGTTCGGCAAGGGTGGTCTGCACGCAACGCTCGTGCTCCTCGACGACCACGACCGATCCGGCGTGCGCGCGCTGGACGAGCGAGACGCTCAGGTCGGGGGTGCACAGCGATGGCAGCAGGGTGCCGGCGACCTCGCGCAGCTCCGCGACGCCGACCCGCTGGGGACGCAGCCGCTGCAGGAGGCCGGCCGACCCGCCGAAGGGAGCGCTCACGCACTTGCTCCCTTGGCGAGCAGGCCGCGCAGTTCGTCGGGCAGCGACGCAAGGGCCAGGACGCCGGCGAGCTCGGTGGCGCTGAGACGCACGGGGAGCACATCGGCCTCCCAGCCGGCTGCGAGCCGGACGCGCGCTGCGGAGGTGGGCCAGACCGCGTCCCGCGCGGCGGCCACGTGCAGCTCGGTGAGGACGTCCTCGAGGCGGATGGCCACGACAGGGTGCACGTGGCGCGCGGTCAGCGCCTCCTGGACCACGGCGGTCAGCCGCGCTCGGTGCGCACCGGTCAGCCAGTGCGGAACGAGCACGTCGCTGGTGGCGGGGCCGGCCGGCACAGCGCTCACCGGGCACCGCCGGAACGCAGCGCCGCGAGCAACGCCGCCCGCAGGCAGCGGCGAGTGCTCGGGCGTGGTGTCACGCAAGGGATATCGGCAGCGGTACCCGCCGATCGACCCGTGTGCGGGTCGTTTTCCGGCGCGCCCCCCACATGCGAGAGCGGAGCCGTAGGAGAACGCACAGCGTTTTCCTACGGCTCCGCTCGCGGAAGAGGTGCGACTACTCGGCGAGCTCGGCCAGCCGCGCCTTGAGCGCCTTCTCGACCCGGTCCGCGTAGACGTTCATGTTGCGCACCGAGGTGTTGAGATCAGCCGACAACTGCGTCTTCGTCTGCCCACCCCAGGTGGTGAGGTACCACGTCGCCCACCCCAGCACGTTGGGCTGACCGGCCCGCTGGTCGGGCCGCGCCGTCGGGTCGGGCGCACAGGCGGCGGTGAGGGCGTGGGAGAGCAAGGTCTGCTCCGCCTCGCCCATGATCTCGTCGGGCGCCTCACCGGAGTCCGGCAGCAGGATCTCGGTCGCGTCCGGCCCGCCGTCCAGCGACTGGAGGTTCCGCAGCCCGTTCAGGGTGGCGACGGTCTGGCTGTTGCGGCGCAGCGTGGCCACGCTCTGTCCCATGTAGGCGGCGAGCTCGCGCTCGCTGGGCCGGCGCTGGTGCTCCGAGGTGAAGGCCGCGATCGCCTTCTGCTGCTTGTGCTCGGTGTCCGCGGCGGTGCGGCCGTGGGCGTTGCGGCCCAGGTCGTGCACCCACTTCGACAGCTGGGTGGCGAGGAAAGCCCCGAACGGAACGCCCTTGGTCTCGTCGTACTGGATGACTGCCTTGAGAACCCACTCGTAGACCTGCTGGCCCAGGTCGTCGGGGTCGGGCAGGTGCAGCCGGATCGTGCTCATGTTGCGTTGCAGCCGCTTCAGGCTCACCGGCCCGTAGTGCCGACACAGGTCGGCCAGGAAGTCAGCCGGCAGGTCGCGCGGGGAGCGGCGCCGGACGTCGGTCTCCGCGCGCAGCCCGACCGTGGTGCAGCCGTAGCGGGCGCAGCAGGCCCGGACCCAGTCGGCCAGCATGGATGCCGAGCCCAGCGCGCCGTCGACGCGGTACAAACCTTCGCCCTGGTCGTAGGTGACCGTGACCCCATCCGGCAGCTCGGTCCGGAACTGGTCGAGGGGCAGTTCCCGGTCGACGCGGAAGTGCACCCGGTCACGGGGGGTGATGGGTGCCAGCGCCCAGCCCTCGGCCTCGGGCAACCCGCCGAACACGAGAGGCTGGCGGACACGGGCAGTGGTGGCGGATGACGTCGGGAAGGGGGCGAGATCGGTCACCGGAACTCCTGGGCACTACGGGGAAGGAGGACCTCAGGGGAAGTGAGGCCCGG
>JAOPWJ010000168.1 GCA_025965715.1 Blastococcus sp.
CCGGCACGGAGGCCCGGACGAGAACGCCGAGCCGCCCCCCGGCCCCGGCGCGCGCGGTGACGTCCCGGCCGGCCACGTCGGGCACGAGGAACGGCAGCCGTCGCACCAGGTGCGGCGCCGTCGAGCCCATGAGGACGGCGCGCTCGCGGGCGCTCTCCCGCGCCAGCCCGATCTGGCCGTGCGCCAGATAGCGGAGGCCCCCGTGCACGAGCTTCGACGACCAGCGGCTGGTGCCCGCGGCGAGGTCGGCCCGCTCCAGCAGGACGACAGACAGGCCCCGGCTCGCCGCGTCGAGGGCCACCCCGGCGCCGGTGACGCCACCGCCCACGACGACCACGTCGACCTCCGCGCCGGCGAGAGCGTCGAGGTCGCGGGCCCGCTGGTCCGGTGACAGCGAGCCCATCACCTGCATCCTCCCGGGGCCAGCACCGGCAGACTGTAACGGTGCCCGAGCAGCCGGAACTGAGCATCCAGGGCTGGGGTGCGACCGGCCCCGACGCCGACGCCGAGAGAGCTGGCGCTGCCGCCATTGCCGCCGCCCTGCCCAAAGCCGCCCGTCGCTACCTCGCCAGGGAGCTGGGCTGGTCGCCCCGCCCGACCCCGCCGGTGGCGGTGACCGACATCCGGCTGGCGCCGTCGCGGCTGAGCGAGGCGGCCCGCCTGCGCCTGGTCGCCGTGCTCGGCGCGGACAACGTGCACACCGACCGGGAGTCGCGGCTCCGGCGCGCGGGGGGGAAGAGCTACCTGGACCTGCTGCGCCGTCGGGAGGGTGACGCCTCCGACGCACCGGACGCCGTCGTCTCGCCGGGAACGACGGAGGAGACGTCGGCCTTGCTGGCCGCCTGCGGTGAGCTCGGCGTGGTCGTCGTCCCCTTCGGGGGAGGCACCAGCGTCGTGGGCGGGCTGGCGGGAATCGACCCCGACGACCGTCCGTCGGTCGCCGTCGACATGGGCCGGATGGCATCGGTCCGGGCGCTCGACGTGCCGTCGTCCCTGGTGACGGCGGGGCCGGGGCTCCGCGGCCCCGCACTCGAGGAGGCGCTGGCCGGTTCGGGCCTCACCTTCGGGCACCTGCCCCAGAGCTGGGAGTTCGCCACGCTCGGGGGCTACGCGGCCACCCGATCGGCCGGGCAGGCGTCCACGGGCGTGGGCCGCTTCGAGGAGCTCGTCGCGGGGCTCACCCTGGCCACGCCGTCCGGCGTCCTGGAGCTGGGCCATCCGCCGGCGAGCGCGGCCGGCCCCGACCTGCTCAGCCTGGCGCTGGGGTCCGAGGGCACGCTCGGCGTCATCACGGAGCTGCGGCTCCGGGTGCGCCCGAGGCCGCCGTCGAGTTCCTACGAGGGCTGGTCGTTCCGCTCCTGGGCGGCCGGGCTGGCGGCGATCCAGCAGCTGGCGCGCCACGACCTGCTGCCCGACGTCGTCCGACTCTCCGACCCCGACGAGACGCGCGCCACCCTGCTCATGGCCGCCGGGACCGGGGCCCGCGCGCTGCGGGCCACCCAGCGCGCCCGCGGGCACGGCCAGGGCTGCCTTCTCGTGGTCGGCTGGCAGGGGATCGCCACCATGGTGCGGGCACGGTCACGTTCGGCCGCCTCGCTGCTCCGGGACGGCGGTGGGATCCGGATGGGCCGCCGGGTCGGGGAGTCCTGGAAGAAGCACCGGTTCCAGGCGCCCTACCTGCGCGACACCCTCATGGACGCCGGCCTGCTGGTCGAGACCCTGGAGACGGCGGCCACCTGGTCGGCGCTGCCCACCGTGTACGACGCCGTCCGCCGGGCGCTGCGCGAGTCACTCACCCGCGACGGACGCCGTCCACTGGTGATGAGCCACCTCTCGCACGGCTATCCGACCGGCGCCTCGCTGTACGTCACCGTCCTGGCCGACCGCGACGACGCGCTGCCGATCCAGCAGTGGCTGGCCGCCAAGCGGGCCGCGACCGATGCGCTGCTGACCGCGGGCGGCACGCTGACCCACCACCACGCCGTGGGCGCCGATCACCGCCCGTGGCTGGAGCGGGAGATCGGGCCGCTCGGCGTGGAGATCCTGCGCGCCGTCAAGGAGCGGCTCGACCCGCAGGGCATCTGCAACCCGGGCGTCCTCATCCCGGACTGAGCGGAGTGCCAGAGTGCCCGTTACCTGCACTCACCCACTCCGCTCCGGTGGACGCCGGACCGACGGAGAAGGCTGGCGTCTGACCAAGCGGGTGGTGAGCGTCAGCGGGTGGTGGCGATGCCGCCGTCGACGGCGATGACCGAACCAGTGACGTAGGAGCCCGCGCGGCTGGTCAGGTAGATCACGACCCCGGCCATGTCGTCGGGGCGGCCGATCCGGTTCAACGGCGAGCCCGCCGCGATCTCCGCGCCGAACGCGTCGAGGGTCGCCGCCATCATCTTCGACTCGAACGGTCCCGGCGCCACCGCGTTCACCGTGATCCGGCGCGGACCCAGCTCCTTGGCCAGCACGCGGGTGAGGTGGTGCAGCGCGGCCTTGCTCGACGAGTACGAGTAGGTGTGCAGCGGGGGCACGTGCAATCCGTCGATGCTGCCGACGTTGACGATCCTGGCCGGGTCCTCCGTCGTCCCGGCCTTCTCGAGCAGCGGCAGGAACGCTCGGGTGAGGAAGAAGGGAGACTTCAGGTTCAGGTCGACGACCTTGTCCCAGGCCGAGGACGGGAACTCCTCGAGGGACGGCGCGCCCCACGTGGCGCCGGCGTTGTTGACCAGGATGTGCAGCTCCTCCTCACGTTCGGCGACCGCTGCCGCCAGGCGGGTGCACTCCTCCTCGCGGGACAGATCGGCCGGGATCGAGGCCACGCGACCGAACTGCGACAGCTCCGCGACGGCGGCGTCCCCGGCCTCGGCCTTGCGGGAGCTGACGTAGACCCGCGCCCCGGCCTGGAGCAGTCCGCGGGCCATCATCATTCCGATGCCGCGGGTGCCCCCGGTGACGACGGCGACCTTGCCGGTCAGGTCGAACAGGTCCACGCGCTACCTCCGGTCGGGATGGCCTGCCTCGCTGCCGGCCGCCGCCGGGCACCCTATCCAGCGGTTCGGCGCCGGCTGCCGGGCGCCGGCCGGGGTGCCTGTGTAAGCCTCAGGTCATGAACCCGGCCAGGGTCCCGTCCACCATGCCTGCCATGGGCGCCGCGAGCGAGGTCGGCCGGCTGCGCACCGTGATGCTGCACCGGCCCGGCCCCGAGCTGCGCCGGCTGACCCCGCGCAACAACGACCAACTGCTCTTCGACGGCGTGCCCTGGGTCGACCGCGCTCAGGAGGAGCACGACGCGTTCGCCACCGCGCTCACCGAGCGGGGCGTCGAGGTGCTGTACCTGGACCGGTTGCTCACCGAGGTGCTCACCTTCCCCTCGGCGCGTGCCGAACTGATCGCCGCGGCGGTCGACGACCCCCGGCTGGGCGCCAGCCTGCAGCGCAGCGCCACTGCCCACCTGGCCGACCTCGGGCCCGAGGACCTCGCCGGAGCACTGATCGCCGGCCTCGCGCACGACGAGCTGCGCGGCGGTCACGGGCTGGCCTACCAGGTGATGGACCGAGGCGACTTCGTCGTCCCCCCGTTGCCGAACCTGCTGTTCACCCGGGACTCCTCGGTCTGGGTCGCCGACGAGGTCGCCGTGACGTCGCTGGCCATGCCCGCGCGCCACCGGGAGGGCACGATCACCGCCGCCGTCTACACGCACCACCCGCGCTTCGCCGGCGTCGAACAGCTCTACGGCGCCCACCTCGAGCACCTCGAGGGCGGTGACGTGCTGCTGTTGGCCCCCGGTGTGGTCGCCGTGGGTGTCGGGGAACGGACGACGCCCGGTGGCGCCGAACGGCTCGCCCGGCGGTTGTTCGCCCGCGGCCTGGCACACACGGTGCTCGTGGTCCCGATCGCGCAGCAGCGGGCGACCATGCACCTGGACACCATCGCCACGATGATCGACGTCGACGCGATGGTCATGTACCCGGCCGTGGCCGACACGCTCGTCGCCTGGACGGTCACCGCGCCCGACGGCCTGGCCTACGTGGGGGCCGACGACGCCGACACTGCGGAGCTGGCGGTCGCCGGTCCGCAGCCGTTCGTCATCGCCGCCGCGGCCGCCATGGGCATCGACCGGCTGCGCGTGATCGACACCGGACTGGATCCGGTCACCGCCGAACGCGAACAGTGGGACGACGGCAACAACACCCTCGCCCTGGCTCCCCGCCTGGCCGTGGCCTACGAGCGCAACACCGTCACCAATGCAGCGCTGGAAGCGGCCGGCATCGAGGTCGTCGCCATCGCCGGGTCGGAGCTGGGCAGCGGCCGCGGCGGCCCGCGGTGCATGTCCTGCCCGGTGTCCCGCGACCCTCTGTAGCGACCGTCCCGGGTACGGCCCCCCTGCAGGGTCCCGCCGCGAGCCTGCGAGTGGCGGGGGCAGGGGGGTCCTCCTTCAGATCCGCTGGGCCAGGCGGTGGTAGGCGGCGCTCCAGCGCAGCTCCTTGGCCAGCGAACGCCGCGTGCTGTCCGCGTCGATGAGCACCAGCTCGGTGGAGAAGACCTCGGCCAGGTCGATGAGCTCCTCGGCGCCCAGCTGGGTGGTCAGCACCGTGTGGTGCGGTCCCCCGGCGCTCAGCCAGCCCTCGGTCGCGGTCGCGAAGTCCGGTCTCGGCTCCCACACGGCGCGGGCCACCGGCAGGTTGGGCAACGGCTCCGACGGCTCGACGACGTCGATCTCGTTGGCCACCCAGCGGAACCGGTCACCGAGGTCGCACCACCCGACGACCACACCGGCGGCCGGGGCAGCGGTGAACACCAGTCGGGCGGGGTCCTCCCGGCCGCCGATGGCCAGCGGGTGCACCTCCACCCGTGGCCGCTCGCCGGAGATCGTGGGACAGACCTCCAGCATGTGCGCGCCCAGGACCTTCGGGCGGTCGGAGGCCAGGTCGTAGGTGTAGTCCTCCATGAACGACGTCCCGCCCGGGAGCCCCGCGCCGGCGACCTTGAGTACCCGGGTCAGGGCCGAGGTCTTCCAGTCGCCTTCACCGCCGAAGCCGTAGCCGTCGGCCATCAGCCGCTGCACGGCCAGGCCGGGGAGCTGGCGCAGACCACCGAGGTCCTCGAAGTTGGTCGTGAAGGCGCCGAAGCCGCCGTCGGTGAGGAAGGTCCGCAGGCCGGCCTCGATGCGCGCCTGGTAGCGCACCGACTCGTGCCGGTCACCACCCGGCGCCACATCGGCGTCCAGCTCGTACAGATCGCCGTACTCCTCGATCAGCGCGTCGACGGCCTTGTCCGGCACGGCGTCGACCACGGCGACCAGGTCGTTGACCCCCCAGGTGTTCACCGACATCCCGAACCGGATCTCGGCCTCGATCTTGTCGCCCTCGGTCACCGCGACGTTGCGCATGTTGTCACCGAACCGGGCGAGCTTGAGGCCCCGGGCGGCGGCCGCCCCGGCGGCGGCCCGAGCCCACGACCCGATCCGCGCCCGGACGGCGGGGTTGGAGACGTGCCCCGCCACCGTCGTCCGCGGCACCCGCAGGCGGGTGAGCATGAAGCCGTACTCGCGGTCGCCGTGGGCGGCCTGGTTGAGGTTCATGAAGTCCATGTCGATCGTCGCCCACGGCAGGGCGGCGTCGGCCTGGGTGTGCAGGTGCAGCAGCGGCTTGCGCAGCGCGTCCAGGCCGGCGATCCACATCTTGGCCGGCGAGAACGTGTGCATCCAGGTGATGACCCCGAGGCACGACGGGTCCTCGTTGGCCTCGCCCATGGCCCGCCGGATGGCCCCGGCGTCCTTCAGTACCGGCTTCCAGACCACCCGTACCGGAACCTCGGCGGCGTCGTCGAGCGCAGCCGCCACCCGCTGGGACTGGGCCGCGACCTGCTGGAGCGTCTCCTCGCCGTACAGCCCCTGGCTGCCGGTCAGGAACCAGATCTCACGACCTTCGAACGCGGCTGTCACAGGGAAGTCCTCTTCTCTTCGTTGGCCCTCATCGCTGGCCATAGACGTTCTGGTAGCGCGCGTACAGGGAGTCGATGTCCGCCTGCGGGATCGGGATGGGGTCGCCGAGCTGGCGGGACAGGTGCACGGTGCGGGCGACGTCCTCGGTCATGACCGCCGCCTTCACCGCGGCCCTCGCCGACGGCCCGATGGTGAACACCCCGTGGTTCTGCATCAACACGGCCGGCGAGCGGGAACCGGACAGCGTCTCCACGACGCCCTTGCCGATCGAGTCGTCGCCGATCAGCGCGAACGGCCCCACGGGGATCGGCCCGCCGAACTCGTCGGCCATGGCGGTCAGCACGCATGGGACCGCCTCGCCGCGGGCCGCCCACGCCGCGGCGTAGGGGCTGTGCGTGTGCACCTGGCCGTTGACCTCAGGCACATGCCGGTAGACGTAGGCGTGCGCGGCGGTGTCCGACGACGGCGCCTTGACCCCGTCGACGACCTCGCCGTCCAGGTCGCACACGGTGATCCCCTCCCACGTCAGCTCGTCGTAGGAGACCCCGCTGCCCTTGATGACGAAGAGGTCCTCGCCCGGCACCCTCTCGGACACGTTGCCCGCCGTCCAGGTGACCAGCTGGTACCGCGTCAACTCGGCGTGCAGGGCGGCGACGTGCTGGCGCTGCGCCTGGTGGGTGCCCCGCTCGGTCGGGGTGGAAAGGCTCATGCCGGCTGCTCCTCGGTGGTCAGGACGGCGGAGGTCGGGTCGGTGTCGGCGGCCTGCGGCTGACCGACCCCCACGTGGCCCACGGCGGCCCGTTCGACCGGCAGCCCGGCGACGTACCGCTGCATGAACGCGTCGAAGCCCGCGACGTCGATCGGGTCGGGCTGGGCGGTCTGCAGCCTCGTGCCGGGAAAGACCGTGGTGTCCAGGTAGTCCGCCAGGCTCCGTTCCGGCGGCCCACTGGTGGCGAAGGCAGCCAGGACGGCGATGCCCCACGCGCCCCCCTCGCCAGCGAGGTCACCGACGGAGACCGGGGTGTCGATCGCGGCGGCCAGGAAGCGTTGCGCGACGCCCTCGGTCTTGAACAAGCCGCCGTGGGCGAACATCCGGTCGAGCCGCACGCCCTCGGTCTTCTGCAGGACGTCCATGCCGATCCGGAGTGTGGCCAGGGAGGCGAACAGGTGGGTCCGCATGAAGGTGGCGAGGTCGAGCCGGGTGTCCGGGGACCGCACGAAGAGCGGCCGGCCCTCCTCCAGCTCGGTGATGGGCTCCCCGGAGAGGTAGTTGTAGGCGAGCATCCCGCCGCAGTCGCTGGCACCACGGAGGGCTGCGGTGAACAAGGTCTGGAAGACCGTCGACGGGTCGGCCTCGACCCCCAACCCGCGGGCGAACTCGCCGAACAGCCCGACCCAGGCGTTCAGCTCACTGGCGCCGTTGTTGCAGTGCACCATGGCTACCGGGTCCCCAGCGGGCGTGGTGACCAGGTCCAGTTCGCGGTGCACCCGGCCGAGCGGGCGCTCGAGCACGACCATGGCGAAGATGGACGTCCCGGCGGAGACGTTGCCGGTGCGCGGAGCGACCGAGTTGGTGGCGACCATCCCCGTGCCCGCGTCGCCCTCGGGGGGGCACAGCGGGATGCCGGGGCGCAGCCGCCCGCTCGGGTCGAGCAGTGCCGCGCCCGCTCCGGTGAGCATGCCGGCCGGGCGGCCGGCGAGTGCGATCGTGGGTAGCAGCTCGGCCAGGGTCAGCTCGACCCCGGCCTCGGCGGCCAGCTGGTCGAACCGGGCGAGCAGGGGAGCGGAGTATCCGCCGGTGGCGCTGTCGTCGACGGAGGTGTCGATGGGGAACATGCCGCTGGCGTCCCCGATGCCGAGAACCTTCTCGCCGGTGAGCTGCCAGTGCACGTAGCCGGCCAGGGTCGTCAGGTGGGCCAGCCGACCGACGTGATCTTCGGAGTCCAGAATCGCCTGGTAGACGTGCGCCACACTCCACCGGTGCGGGATGTTGCAGCCGAACTCGGCGCTGAGCCGCTCGGCTGCCCGACCCGTGTTCGTGTTGCGCCAGGTGCGGAACGGCGTGAGCAGCTCACCGTCGGCGTCGAAGGCCAGGTAGCCGTGCATCATCGCCGACACGCCGAGCGCGCCGACTCCTGCCAGCTCGACCCCGTGGCGCCGCCGCACGTCGTCGGTCAGGGCCGCGAAGCTCTGCTGCACCCCCGTCCAGACGGCGTCCAGCGAGTATGTCCAGAGCCGGTCCACGAGCTGGTTCTCCCAGTCGTGGCTGCCGACGGCGAGCGGAGCGTGATCCGGACCGATCAGCACCGCCTTGATGCGGGTCGACCCGAGCTCGATCCCCAGGGCGGTGCGACCGCCGGCGATCGCCGCACCGGCCGCCGTCAGGTCAGGAGACCTTCGGCCGACGACATGCGTGGCCCTGGTGGGGTCAGGGTTCCCCGACATCGATTCTCCTTCTTCCGGACGTGGCGCCGGCATCCTCACGGCGGCCCGTCCGGGCCGGTGTGAGCGTGGACATCTCGCCGATCGTTCGGCTCATACGCGCGGCGCGGAGGCGGCCGGGGGCGGGCCGGTGCTGGCACGCACGATCAGCGAGGGCGGCACCGGTTCGGGGCGCAGGTCGACGCCGCTCAGTCGAGCCAGCACCAGCTGCACCCCCCGCCGGCCGAGCTCGGCGAAGTCCTGGCGCACCGTGGTGAGGGGCGGCGTGAAGTACGGCGCCTCGGGCAGGTCGTCGAAGCCGACGAGGCTGACGTCGCCCGGCACCGACAGGCCCTCCTCATGCAGGGCGGCGAGGAGGCCCAGCGCCATCTGGTCGTTGGCGGCGAACACGGCGGTGACCCGCTCGCCGGCGCGCATCCGTGCGGCCAGGCACCTCCCGGCAGCGTGCCCCGAGGACGGCGTCCAGTCGCCCTGCAGCGGCTCCGGCACCGGGGCCCCCACCGCCGCCAGCTCCGATCGCCAGCCGTCGATGCGGCCGCGTGCCTCCTGCGAGTCGGCCGGGCCGGCGACGTGGTGCACCGTGGCATGCCCCAGGTCGAGCAGGTGCCGGGTCAGCAGCCGGGCGCCGGTCTCCTGGTCGACGCCCACCGCCAGATGGTTCTCGCCGCCGCCGACCTGCACGGCGACGAGGGGCACCGGCGCCTCGAGCATGCGCAGCGCCTCGGCCGCGTCGTCGTAGGTGGTGAGTGCGACCACGGCGTCCACCGACTGGGACACGAAGCGGTCGACCGCCTCCCGCATGGCGACGGCCGTCGCGTCGTCCAGGATCGAGACGCTCACCGAGTAGCCGGCCGCGCGGGCGGCACTCTCCAGCCCCAGCATGGTCTGCGCCGGGCCGTACTGGTTGATCTTCACGGTGACCAGGCCGATCGTGCGCGTGGACCCCGTCACCAGTGCGCGGGCCGCCACGTTCGGCCGGTAGCCGAGCTCGGTGATGGCCCGCTGTACCCGCTCGCGGGTCTGCGGCGCGACGCTGTGGTGGCCGTTGACCACCCGGGAGACGGTCTGGTGCGAGACCCCGGCATGGGCCGCGACGTCCGCCATCACGAGCGGGCGGGATGTCGCCGCCTCGGGTGGCACCACTCCTCCTCGGACTCGGTCGGGCGAGCCGGCGGCGCCGCGGTCCGGTCGGGACCGCGGCGCCGGACGGGGCGTCAGCGGGAGGCGCCGGCGCGGCGCTTGTTGTAGACGTCGAAGGCGACGGCGAGCAGCAGCACCAGGCCCTTGACCACCGACTGGATCGGCTGGTCGACGTTCATCAGCTGCATGCCGTTGCTCATCACGGCCATGATCAGCGCGCCGACCATAGCGCCGGCCACCGTGCCCACACCGCCGGTGACGGCGGCGCCGCCGATGAAGCAGGCCGCGATCGCGTCGAGCTCGAACATGTTGCCCGCCGCGGGCTGGGCGCCGTTGGTGCGGGACGAGAAGATGATCCCCGCGACGGCCGACAGGAAGCCCATGTTCACGAAGATCCAGAAGTTGACGACCTTCACCTTGACACCGGAGAGCTGCGCCGCGGCGAGGTTGCCGCCGATCGCGTAGACCTGCCGGCCGAAGACGGTGCGCTTGGTGACGACGCCGTAGACCAGGATCAGCACGCCCAGGATGATCAGGACGATCGGCAGGCCGCGGGCGTGCGCCAGCTGCCAGGCGAAGTACATGACCACGACCCCGACCAGGACGACCTTCGCCACGAACAGGGGGAAGCTCTCCACCGGCTGCGAGTACTTGATCCGGGCCAGCCGCGTGCGGAAGCCGCTGACCGCGTAGGCGCCCACGCAGATGGCGCCGACCAGCAGGGTGAAGGCGTCGTAGCCGTTCCCGCCGAGCAGACCGTTGAGGAAGCCGGTGGCGACCTTGCCGTATGCCGGGGGGAAGGGCGAGAGCGAGATGTTGTCGAGCACTTCCTGCGTCAGACCGCGGAACAGCAGCATGCCGGCGAGGGTCACGATGAACGCCGGGATGCCGACGTAGGCCACCCAGAAGCCGTGCCAGGCGCCGACGGCGATGCCCACGACGAGCGCGGCGAGCACGCCGACCCACCATGGATTCCCACCGCGGATGACCACGACGGCGGAGACGGCGCCGGTGAGGGCCACGACCGAGCCGACCGACAGGTCGATGTGACCGGCGATGATCACGATGACCATGCCGATCGCCAGCACCAGGATGTAGGAGTACTGCAGGACGATGTTCGTGATGTTGCCGGGGCTCAGCGAGACGTGGTTCGTCGTGAGCAGCCAGAACAGCGCCACGATCGCGACGAAGGCGATGTAGATGCCGCTCGTCCGCAGGTTCCGTGTGAGCAGCGCACGCAGGTCACTCGTACCCGTGTGCAGCGCGACGGCGGGCGCCGGCTCCTGAGGGGTGGGGTCGGCTTCCGGGGGTGCGGTCCTGGTCATCCGACGGACTCCCTCTCCTTGGTCATGAGTTCCATGAGGCGCTCCTGGGTGGCCTCATGGATCGGCAGCTGACCGGTCATCCGGCCGGCCGACAGGGTGTAGATGCGATCACACGTACCGAGCAGCTCGGGCAGCTCGGAGGAGATGACGACGACGGCCTTCCCGGCCGCCACCAAGCGGTTGATGATCGTGTAGATCTCGTACTTCGCCCCGACGTCGATGCCGCGGGTGGGCTCGTCGAGGATCAGCACGTCCGGGTCGGTGAACAGCCACTTCGACAGGACGACCTTCTGCTGGTTGCCGCCCGACAGCTTCCCGACGATGGACATCACGGTCGGCGCCTTGATGTTCATGTCGCGGCGGCTCTGCTCGGCGACCTTGGTCTCCTCGTTGGCGTTGACCCAGCCGTGCCGGGACAGCTTGCCGAGTGCCGCGGCGGAGACGTTGCGGCGGATGTCCTCGATGAGGTTCAACCCGTAGCGCTTGCGGTCCTCCGTGGCGTAGGCGATCCCGTGCGAGATGGCCTCCGCGACGGTGCGCGACTTGATCTCCTCGCCGTGGACGAACACGTGGCCGGAGATGTCGCGGCCGTAGGAGCGGCCGAAGATGCTCATGGCGAGCTCGGTTCGGCCCGCGCCCATGAGCCCGGCGATGCCGACGACCTCACCGGCACGCACGGAGAACGACGCGTTGTCGACGACCTTGCGGTCCTGCGTGGGGTGCCAGACCGTCCAGTCCTCGACCCGCAGCACCTCCGCGCCCGGCGAGGAGACACGGTCGGGATAGAAGCTCTCGAGGTCGCGGCCGACCATGCCGCGGATGATCCGCTCCTGAGTGACCTCACCGGCCGACAGGGAGAGGGTCTCCACCGTCCGGCCGTCCCGGATCACGGTGACCCGGTCGGCGATGGCGGTGATCTCGTTCAGCTTGTGCGAGATCATGATCGAGGTGATGCCCTGATCCTTGAGCTTGCGAAGCAGGCCCAGCAGGTGCGCGGAGTCGGTGTCGTTGAGCGCGGCGGTGGGCTCGTCGAGGATCAGCAGTCGCACGTCCTTCGACAGCGCCTTCGCGATCTCGACGAGCTGCTGCTTGCCCACGCCCAGCTGGCCGACGGGGGTCACCGGGTTCTCGTCGAGGCCGACGGAGGCCAGCAGCGCAGCGGCGTCCGCGTTCGCGAGGTTCCAGTCGATGAGGCCGCCGCGTCCGCGCCGCTCGTTGCCCAGGAAGAGGTTCTCTGCGATGGAGAGGTAGGGAACGAGTGCGAGCTCCTGGTGGATGATCACGATCCCGACGTGCTCGCTGTCGCGGATGCCGCCGAAGGAGGCCGGCTGACCGTCGAAGATGATCTCGCCGTCGTAGTCCCCGGAGGGATACACCCCGGAGAGCACCTTCATCAGCGTGGACTTGCCTGCGCCGTTCTCACCGCAGATCGCGTGGATCTCGCCCCGGTGTACGTCCAGGGAGACGTTCTCCAGCGCCTTCACGCCGGGGAAGGTCTTGGTGATGGAGCGCATCTCCAGGATGTTCTCAGCCATGGATCCCGTCGTCCTCGTCGTCGAGCGCGGTGTGCGGCGTTCAGAGTGTGCGGCCTGGGCGCCCGGTGTGGGGGCTCGAGCGGCCGATGACTGCAGCGGTCCGGCGAGCCGCCGTGGGCGTGCAGTGCGTTCGTGCGGGGTGGTGCCGGTCGTGTTCGTGCTGGGTCGTGCACGTGCTGGGTGGTGCGGCCGGGCCCGACAGCGCTCGATGCGCTACCGGGCCCGGCCGGCCCGTGGTGCGTCGGTCAGCCGGCCTGACCGGAGGTGACCTCTTCGGCCGTCCAGTAGCCGGAGTCGACGAGGACGGACTGGATGTCGTCCTTGAAGACCGTCTGGACCGGCAGCAGGTAGGAAGGAACGACCTTCTTGCCGTTGTCGTAGGTCTCGGTGTCGTTGGCCTCCGGCTGGTCACCGCTGAGGAACGCCTTGGCCGCGATCACGGCCTGCTCGGCCAGCAGTCGGGTGTCCTTGAAGATCGTGGAGCTCTGGACACCGTCGTCGATGAGCTTGACCGAGGCGATCTCGGCGTCCTGGCCGGTCACGATCGGCATCGGCTGGGCGCCGCCCTCGGTCGTGGGGCCGTAACCGGCGTTCTGCAGCGCGGTGATGATGCCGCGGGACAGACCGTCGTAGGGCGAGAGGACGCCGTCGACCAGGGTGCCGTCGTTGTAGCTGCCGGTCAGCAGGTCCTCCATGCGCTTCTGCGCGGTCTCCTGCTGCCAGCGCAGGGTGGCGACCTGATCGATCTTCGTCTGACCGGACGTGACGACCAGCGTGCCGTCGTCGATGAGCGGCTGGAGGACCGACATCGCGCCGTCGAAGAAGAAGTGCGCGTTGTTGTCATCCAGCGAACCGGCGAACAGCTCGACGTTGAAGGGCCCGGTCTCGGTGCCCTCCGGCACGTCGTCGTTCTTGACGCCCAGGCCGGTCAGCAGGGCGTTGGCCTGCGCGACACCCACGGCGAAGTTGTCGAAGCTGACGTAGAAGTCGACGTTCTCGCTGTCGCGGATGAGCCGGTCGTAGGAGATGACGGGGATGTCCGCGTCGGCCGCGGACTGCAGCTGACTGCTGAGCGCGGTGCCGTCGATCGCGGCGACGATCAGCGCGTCCGCGCCCTGGGTGATCATCTGGTCGACCTGCTGCGTCTGGGTCGGGATGTCGTCGTTCGCGTACTGCAGATCGACGGTGTATCCCTCCTTCTCCAGCTGCTTCTTGACGGCGTTGCCGTCGGCGATCCAGCGCTCGGACGTCTGCGTCGGCATCGAGACGCCGATCGACAGGTCCTCTGCGGCCTTGTCGCTGCTGCCGGAGGAACCGCTACCGGCACCCTCTCCGCCACATGCCGCCAGCGACAGCGCCAGAACGGCGCCGGCGGCGGTCAAGCCGAGCTTCTTGCTCACGTGTGATCTCCTCTTCGAGAATCTGCTGCCACTCGACCCGGCGCAGGCTCGCTTCTGTGCGAGCAGGGCTAAATGTGAGCGCTAACACGGACCGCGTCAAGGGGCTTCCGGCCCTTGCGCGTCACAGTCGCGTAACGCAGCCGACATTTCCGTGTGCGACGCCCGTTCCGAGCGGCGGTGTGTGCATCGTCGCGCCTGATCGGGTGACCGTGCGTCACCCGACCGCGCCGCAGCCCCTCCGGGAGCTGGGCCGAGCGCTCAGCCCCACCCTCAGCGGAGCGTGACCTGGCGGGAGAGCAGCCCCGCGCGCGATCGGCGCTCGTCGGAGGTGAGTGGCTCGGCAACGGTCAGGGCCTGCTCGAGCCGGCTCTGGAACTCGGTGGCCGGACCGACCCACTCCTCGGCCGGGATGTCGGCGGGCAGGTCCCACACCGGCACGACCAGGCCGAGGGCGCGGAAGGCCCCGGCGTATCGGGTGCCCTCCCCCAGGGTCAGCTGCTCGGCGGCGCCGAGGCGGGCGAGCGCATCGAGCAGCCGCTCCTCCGGCTCCGGGCGGACCCAGCGGAGGTGGGCCCGCTCGTTGCCCGGACGCACCCAGTAGGCGGCGTCGAGCCCGGGCAGTCGAACCGTCGGGAGGATGGCCTCGTTCGCGTGCTCCAGGCCCGCCAGCGCCGCAGCACCCGGATCGGTGCCCTCCAGCCAGAACGCGAAGTCGTCGCGCACGGTCACCTCGAACGGGGCCCCGAGGTCGAGGATCTCCTGCAGCCGGGGACCGGCCGACCCGGCCGCCCCGATCGGTCCCGGGTCGACGGGGGCGCCCTTCGGCGCCTCCAGCGCGGCGGCCAGCGCCGTGCCGATGTCGCGGCTCACGTCGTCGGACGACGTCTGCAGCTGCACGCCGAGCAGGATCTCGCCGTTCGCGCGGACCAGTGCCGGTGTTCCTCCGGGCAGCACGCTGGCCAGGGTCACCTCCCGGCCGTCCGCCGTCCGGAGGGTGGCCGTCGCCGCCGGGACCAGCTCGCGCAGCGCCACCCAGTCGGCCTCGCCCGGTAGGCCCTCGAAAGGCCGGGCAACCGGCGGGGCATAGCCCGAGCCGTGGCAGTGCTTGTACCGGCGGCCCGATCCGCAGGAGCACGGAGCCTTGGGGTTGATGCCCTCCGCAGCGGCGGTGGCAGCGGGGCGCTTACGGGTCGCGGACTTGGCCATGGGGCCAGCGTAGGTGGGCCGGGTCAGCCCTCGGACAAGCGCTTGAGGTTGAGCTGGAGTCGCGCGGCCGCGCGGTCCAGGAGAGCTGCGCCCGACCGGGGTCGGAAGGGGGAGCCCCACGGCTGGAGCGTGAGCGCCGTCACTGGCACGATGCGGCCATGCGCGGCTTGATGCAGGACAGCCCCTTGACCGTCGACTCGATCTTCCGCCACGTCGAGCAGCACTACGGCGACGGAACCATCGTCACCAACAATCCGAGCGGGATCACCCGGGCCACCTACGCGCAGTGGGCGCACCGCACCCGCACGCTCGGCGGCGTCCTCGACACGCTGGGGATCAGCGCCGACGGCCGAGTCGGCACGTTCGCCTGGAACAGCCAGCGTCACCTGGAGCTGTACTTCGCCGCGCCCTGCACCGGCCGGGTCCTGCACACCCTGAACGTGCGGCTCTTCCCCGAGCAGCTGACCTACATCGCCAACCACGCCGAGGACGAGGTCATCTTCGTCGACCGCAGCGTGCTGGGCATCCTGTGGCCGCTCATCGACACGATGAAGACGGTCAAGCACGTCGTGATCATGGATGACGGCGGCGACAACGAGATTCCCGACGACCCGCGCGTGCTCGACTACGAGGCCCTGTTGGCAGACGCCTCCCCCGTCGACTTCCACGTCACCGACGAGTACCTGGCCGCCTCCATGTGCTACACGAGCGGTACCACCGGCAATCCCAAGGGCGTCGTCTACTCGCACCGCTCGACGTGGCTGCACACGATGGGCGTGATGGCGCCCAACGCCTTCGGGCTGGGCATCCGCGACATCGCGATGCCGGTCGTGCCGATGTTCCACGCCAACGCGTGGGGCATCGCACAGGCCGCGCCCGCCGCCGGCGCCTCGCTGGTCATGCCCGGCGCGATGATGCAGCCGGAGGCGATCGCCACGCTCATCATCGACGAGGGCGTCACCTTCACCGCCGGCGTTCCCACCATCTGGCAGGGCGTGCTGCCGCACCTGGCCGGCAAGCCGCACAAGCTGCGCGACATCGGCTGCGGCGGCTCCGCGGTGCCGAAGGCGCTGTCGGAGGCCTACCGCGAGCAGGTCGGCATCCCGATCCTGCAGGCGTGGGGCATGACCGAGACGCACCCGGTCGCCTCGTCCGGCGTGCTGCCCAACCGGTACGCCGACGCCGACGAGGAGACGAAGGCCGTGCAGCGGGCGCGGGCCGGCATCCCGTTCCTCGGGGTCGAGGCGCGCATCGTCGACGCCGACACCCTCGAGGCGCAGCCGTGGGACGACAAGGCCACGGGCGAGCTGCAGGTCCGCGGCCCGTGGTGCGCCCAGGACTACTACAACCCGGACGCCGGCGTGCAGCTGACAACCGAGGACGGCTGGATGCGCACCGGCGACGTCGCGGCGATGGACGCCTACGGCTCGATCCGCATCGCGGACCGGACCAAGGACCTGATCAAGTCCGGCGGTGAGTGGATCAGCTCGGTCGACCTGGAGAACGCGATCATGAGCCACCCCGCGGTCAAGGAAGCGGCTGTCGTGGGCATCCCGCACGTGAAGTGGGACGAGCGCCCACTGGCCTGCGTCGTCCTCAAGGACGGCGAGACGGCGACCGAGGAGGAGATCCTCGAGCACCTCAAGCCGCTGGTGGCCAAGTGGTGGCTGCCCGACGCGGTGGAGTTCATCGACGAGGTGCCCAAGACCAGCGTCGGCAAGTTCTCGAAGAAGGATCTGCGGGCCCGGTTCGCCGAGTACGAGGTCAAGAGCTGAGCGGAGTGGATTCGTGCGGGTGACGCGCACGAATCCACTCCAGTGCGGTGGTTAACCTGGGCGCATGCAGCTCATCTGCCCCAAGTGCTCCAACCCGATGGCGCAGTACGAGCGCAACCGGGTGCTCGTCGACCAGTGCATCGAGTGCAAGGGGATCTTCCTCGACCGCGGTGAGCTCGAGAACCTCGTCGCCGCCGAGCGCGCCCACATGGACGCCGAGGAAGGCCGCCCGGGCCCGCCGCCCCTGCCGACACACGGCGAATCCGGGTGGGGGCGGGAACAGCGGGAGCGTCACGAGCACGACCCGCGCGAGCGCGACCGGGGCGAGCAGGAGCCGTACCGCTACGGCGAGCACCGCTACGACGAGCGCTACTACGGCCGCGACAACGACAAGAAGCGCAAGCGGAAGAGCATCCTCGAGAACCTGCTCGACTTCTGAGACAGGCCCCCGGGAGGCCCCCGGACGGGCCTCAGCGAACGAAGGGCTCCTCGCCCGTCTCGCTCACCATCGGCCGGCCGGCGGCCTCCCACTCGCCCATCCCGCCGCCGACGTTCACCGCGTCGTAGCCGTTCTGGTTGAGCCACGCGGCGACTCGCGCCGACCGGCCGCCGCCGCGGCAGGTCACGTACAGCGGATCGCCCTCGGGCAGCTCCCCAAGCCGGGCGGGGACGTCGCCCATCGGGATGTGCGTGGCCCCGTCGATGTGGCCGTGCACCCACTCGTCGTCCTCCCGCACGTCGAGGACGACGGCGTCCTCGGGCAGCTCACTGGCGGGCACGGTCGGAACCTGTTGCGGCATCACGCCGTCCATCGTGACACGCACCCCCCAGCGGGCCGCCTGCGAGGATGACTCCGATGACCGCCGTCCCGTTCCCCGTGCGTGAACCGGCCTGGTCCCTGTCCCGCTCGGCGATCGGCCTCTGGGTCACCGAGAGCGTGATCAGCTCGGTCGTGACCGGGATCGCCGCCACGGCGGTCGCCGTCTTCGTCCCCTCCGAGCCGGGAACCGCCCTGCCGACGCTCCGCTGGCTGGTTCCGGTCCTCGCGCTGGCCTACGCGGCGGTGGCCATCGGCATCCGCCCGTGGTTCAAGCACCGGGTGTACCGGTGGGAGGTCACCGCCGACGCCGTCTTCACCCGCACCGGCTGGCTGACCCAGACGTGGACCCTGGTGCCGATCTCGCGCATCCAGACCGTCGATGTCACCCGCGGGGTGCTGCAGCAGTTGTTCGGCCTGTCGACCGTCGCCGTCCTGACGGCCTCGTCCCAGGGCACCGTCCGGATCTGGCACCTGGATGCCGACGTCGCCCAGCGGGTGGCCGAGGATCTCGCCCACCGGGCCGAGCAGGTCCGGGACGAGGCCACGTGACCCAGCCGCCCGACGCCATCGTCCGGCGGACCTCGCCCACGGTCGTCCTCCTGCACACGGTGACGTTCCGGCAGGCCCGCCAGTTCGTTCCCGTCGTCATCCCGATCGCTGCGGCCACCGGTCTCGGTGGCGGAACGAGGACGGTGGTGACGCTGATCGTCGGCGTGACCCTGCTGTCCCTGGTCACCGCGGCCCTCACCTGGTGGCGGTTCGGCTACGCCGACGGCCCTGCCGCCGTCGTCGTGACGCGGGGGCTGCTGTCGCGTTCGGTGCGCACGGTGCCCAACGACCGCATCCGGGGGGTCGAGGTCGAGACCCCGGTCCTGCACCGGATCTTCGGGCTGGTCCGGGTGCGGATCGACGCCGCCGCCGGCGCGCAGGCGGGCAAGGACGAGGAACTGCTGATCGACGGAGTGACCCGCGCCGAGGGTGACCGGCTACGGGTCGCCGTCCTCACCCACCGGCCCGCCCCGGGCCTGCCGGGAGCCCAGGACGCCGCTGCCGAGCCGGTCGAGGAGCAGTTCGCCCGCTTCGACAACCGCTGGCTGTTCTACGCCCCGCTGGTCGGCAGCTACCTCGCCGTCCCCTTCGCGGCCGTCAGCGCGCTGTTCCGGCTGGCCGACGAGCTGCCTGCGCGGTTCCAGCCCCACCTCGACGAGACAGCCCTCTCCGACGGGCAGCTCCTCCTCGTCGCCGCCGTCGCCGCCGTGCTGCTGCTCTGGCTGGGGTCGGTGGTCGGGGCGGCGGTGGTGAACTGGGGCTTCACGCTCGTTCGACGTGGCGGTTCCCTCGTCGCCGTCCGCGGACTGGTCACCCGCCGGCACACCGAACTCGAGGTCGACCGCATCCGCGGCTGCACCGTCGCGGAGGGTGCCGGCATGCGACTGGTGGGCGCGGCGCGGGTGAACGCCCTGGTGACCGGCCTGGGCGATGCCAACCGGCGGGGTCAGCTACTGCCGCTCGGTCCGCGGACGGAGGCATGGACGCTGGTCCGGCGGCTCGTTCCCGACCCGGGCCCCCTGCGGCGCCACCCGGCCGCGGCGCGCCAGCGGCGGCTGGTGCGGGCGACGTCCCCGGGCCTGGCCCTCACCGCGGCGGGGCTCGTGGCGACTCCCCTGGCCGGCTGGTGGGAACTCCTCGTCGCCGGCGTCGTCCTCGTCTCGCTCGGGGTTCCGCTCGGGCTGGGCCGGTACGCCGCCCTGGGGCACGCGGTCGGGGCGGAGTCGCTCGCCGTCCGCAGCGGCTGGCTGGTGCGCGAGGAGGCCCAGCTCGAACGCCGGGCGGTCGTGGGCTGGCGGGTGCAGCAGTCCTTGTTCCAGCGCCGGGCGGGCGTGGCCACCGTCGTCGCCTGTGTCGGGGCCGGCAACGGTGGCTACGCGGCGCTCGACATGGCCGCCGAGGAGATCGCCGCGTTCACCGCGGCCGCGTCCGGTTCGTGGGCCACGACGTTCAGCCGGCCAGCGGGCTGAGCAGACCGGCCGCGGCGACCGGATGGTCGATGGCCAGCAGCCCCGCCGCGGCCAGAACGTACCGGCGGTCCACCGCGACGGGCGTGCCGGCCAGCACGCTGCCGGCGCCGCCGCGGTCGGCGGCCAGCCCGGCGACCACGTCGTCCACGTCGGAAGGATCGGCGTGCCGGAACACCCCGCCGGACAGGACGACGAGGCCCACGCCCCGCGCCCCGGCACCGCCCGGCCCGTACGCCGCCTCGGCCCGCAGGTGCCGGCGCAG
>JAOPWJ010000176.1 GCA_025965715.1 Blastococcus sp.
CGGCGACGCCGGGGCTGACGGCGGCGCGGACAGCGGTGCGAACGGCAGTGCCGGCGACGCCGGGGCTGACGGCGGCGCGGACAGCGGCGCGGACGCCGGCGCGGACGGTTCCGCCTGACCGAGAACCCCGCCTCCCACGGCCGGGCGGACCTGCACGCCCGCCCGGCCCTGCGGCGGTGCACCAACCTCGAGCCGCAGGTATTCGCGGAGCAGTACTGGTCCCGCCAGCCGCTGCTGACGCGTGCCGAGGACACCGGCGGCTCCTTCGCCGACCTGCTCGACCTCGCGGCGGTCGACGAGCTCCTCTCCAGCCGGGGGTTGCGCACCCCCTTCCTGCGGATCGCCAAGGACGGCACCGTCGTCGATCCCAAGCGGTTCACCGGCCCGGGCGGCGCGGGCGCCGAGATCGGCGACCAGGTCTCCTCCGAGGCCGTGCTCCGACTGTTCGCCGACGGCAGCACCGTCGTCCTGCAGGGACTGCACCGGCTGTGGCCGCCGGTGATCGAGTTCGCCGACCAACTGGCCGCCGACCTCGGCCACCCCACCCAGGTCAACGCCTACATCACGCCGCCGTCCTCGCGCGGGTTCAGCCCGCACTACGACGTGCACGACGTCTTCGTGCTGCAGGTGGCCGGCGAGAAGCACTGGCGCATCCACGCCCCCGTGCTCCGCGATCCATTGCGCAGCCAGCCCTGGACCGACCGCGCCCCCGAGGTCGCCGCGGCGGCCGAGGCGGAGCCGGTTGTCGACGCGGTGCTGCGCCCGGGGGACGCGCTGTACCTCCCCCGTGGCTACCTGCACTCCGCGACAGCACTCGGCGAGATCAGCGCCCACCTCACCATCGGCATCCACCCGGTGACGCGCTGGGCCGCAGCCGAGTCGGCGCTGGACCTGGTGCGCACGCTGGCCGCCGACGACCCGGAGCTGCGAGGCTCCCTTCCGCTGGGACTCGACCTGGCGGACCCGGACACCGTGCGAGAGGACGTCACGGCCGTGCTCGCCGGCCTCCGCGAGTGGCTGGACCGGGTCGACCCCGCGGACGTCGCCGACCGGCTGCGCGCCGGCACCTGGGCGCAGGTCCGTCCCGAGCCGGTTCGCCCGTTGGCCCAGTCGGCCGCGGCGGCCGCACTCACCGTCGACGCGGTCCTCCGGCTCCGGAACCGGCTGCGGTGCAGCCTCACGGACGCGCCCGACGGCGGACTGCTCCTGATCGGCGGACGGCGCACCCACTCCTTTCCCGCCGAGGCACGGCCCGCCCTGACCGCTCTGCTGTCGGCCGGGGAACTGACCGTGGCCGATCTACCCGGCACCGACGACGGTGGCCGGCTCGCGATGGCCCGACGGCTGGTCGTCGACGGGATCACCACCGTCCCCGGCGCCGAGGACGGCTCGGCTCACAGGCACGATGGGGACCGTGGGAACGCAGCCGGAACCGGCCGATGAGCCGGGCGTGACCCCTGACCCACCGTCTGCACCCGACGACGCCGTCCGCACTCCCGCTCGTCCGCCGGGCCGGCTCGACGACCGCCGGTGCTCGGTCCGCGCTCTGGCCCGGGGCGACTCCCCCGTCGCCACGGCGTCCCCGGTGCAGCGGTGGCTGCTCATCGAGCAGCCGGGCCCGTGGGGACGGGACGCGCTCGCCGAGTCGCGGTTCGACCAGGAGGTCGCGCCGCTGCTCGCCCGCCGGGCGAGGGCGGAGAACGTCCGGCTGCTGCTGGTGCGGCGTCCCGACGAGCGGCTGGCCGACTCCGGCCGCCGCTGGGCCTACGCCGACAGTCGGCCGGGCCGGGAAGGGCTCTGGTGGTCGGTGCGGGCAGCCGACGCCGACCTGCTCACCGCCCCCTGGGACGGCTCCACCGGCGAACCGACGTCCCGCCCCACCTACCTCGTGTGCACGCACGGGGGGCACGACGCGTGCTGCGCGCTGCGCGGCCGGCCGCTGGCCCGGACGATGCCTGCACCCGGGCCCGCCGATGTGTGGGAGTGCAGCCACCTCGGGGGCGACCGGTTCGCCGCCAACGTCGTCGTCCTGCCGCACGGCTTCTACTACGGGCAAGTGCCCGGGGACGGCGGCGACGTGGTCCGGGCGCACGAGCGCCGGCAGGTGGCGCTGCCGTGGCTGCGGGGCCGGGCCGGCGTCGCGGCTCCGGGCCAGGCCGCGCAGCACTCCGCCCGCGAAGCGCTCGGGCTCCTGGGCGTCGACGACCTCGCCGTGCTCTCGGTCCACGCCACCACACCGCCCGGCGCCGAGATCGAGCGGTGGGTGGTGACCATGGCGGGACCGGAGGGGACGGTGACCGCCGAGGTGGAGAGCCGTCCGTCGGCCGAGGCCACGCTCCTGACCTGCCGGGCGACGCACCCCGCACATTCCCGCACCTGGCACGTCTCCCTGATCGGCGCCGACCAGTACACCTAGGTGCCGTGGAGGCTCGGTGAGCTCCGCCGGGTCACCGAGTGCCGGGCGACGACGGCCGGACGGCTCACCGGGCCGTACCCCGCCGGGCACCGAGCCGGAGACGGAGCAGGGAGGCTCGCGGGGCTCGACGGATCGCGAGGAGTGATCGGTGGGATGTGTTCCGTGCCGCCCCGGGATCCGCCGCGCGCACAGCGCCGCAGCCGACGGTCAGGACAGCCCGCCGCCGCGGGCCAGGAGCAGCGGGATCGCCAGCTCGGTGGCGGTCAGGGACCCGTGGTAGGCGGCGAGCCGGCTGGGACCGGGGTCCCGCTCGGTCGCCGTGAAGGCCCACGCGCCCCGCGCCAGGGCCACGACGTCGCCGATGCGCGCCGCCAGCGCGCCGTCCACCGCGCCGTAGATACCGCTGGCCACCGCCTCGTCCCGGCTCGCCACCCACGCCCGGTCACCGAGGACGGCTCTCCACCGGTCCAGGACGTCGGCCGCGGCGCCCCGTCGGGCGTGCACATAGCGGGCCCGCGGCTCCCCAGCGAGCAGGCGAACGCCCTCGTGCAGATCGGGCTGATCGTGGTCGAGGTCGAGCCGGTTCGCCGCCGGAACGTCGAGCATCCCGTGATCGGCGGTGATCAGGAGGGCGGCGTCGTCGGGCAGTCCGCCGACCAACTGTTCGACGACGGAGTCGATCTGGACCAGTTGCGCCCGCCAGCTCGCCGAGTCGACGCCACGCACGTGCCCGGTGAGGTCCAGCTCGGGGATGTAGCCGTAGACGAGGGCCCGGGGTGTGGCAGCCAGCGACCGCAGGACCAGGGCCACGAGGTCACCGTGGCTGACGGCGCCGGGATAGGCGGCGCCGCGGTAGACCGCCCGGGTCAGCCCGGACCCCCCGTAGGCGTACGGGCCCACCACAGTGGCGGGGATACCGGCGGCGTCGGCCTGCTCGAAGACGGTTCGCCGCGGCTGCCAGACGTCGGGATCGGGATCGCCGGCCCACTGGATGTGGTTGAGCGTGCGGTTCTCCCCCGGGATGTCGGAGACGAAGCCGAGGATGCCGTGGCTGCCCGGCGGCAGGCCGGTGCCGAGGGTGGCGAGGCTGACCGGTGTGGTGCTCGGGCAGGGGGCCGAGAGGTCCCCTACCGGGCTGCCGAGGGCAGCCAGGGTGGGGGCCAGGTCGGCGTGCGCGCGGATCAGGTCGGCCCCGAGGCCGTCGATCAGCAGCACCGCCACGCGGCGGGCGCCGCCGAGGGCCGTCGCGAGATCGAGCGGGTCGGCAGGCAGGCCACCACGGTCGAGCGGAACGCCCAGGGCAGCGGTGACGCCGGGGAGGACGTCGGCGAGCGAGGCGGTGCCGTACGGCGGAACCGCGAGGTCCCTCGGGAGCGGGGTCACGCCCGGGCGGCGAGGACGTGCAGGCCGGCGGCGACGTCGCGGTAGGGCGAGAGGTCGGCGACCGCCAGTTCCAGGGCTCGGACCGCCGCCGGATCGGCTCCGGAGGCGGCGTCGAGCAGGTCGGCCACCACGGAAACGCCCCGCCATGGGCCCGGTCGGAGCCCGGCTGCCTCGACGAGCGCCAAGAGGTCGGCCGGGTCGAAGCGGCGCCGCTCGGGGCGGGTCCGGCCGGTCGCGGACTCCCGGTCAGCCACCAGGCCGAGGGCCTCGACGGGGTGGCCGCTCAGCGCCCGGGCGAGAACCGCGCCGGCGCGGTTGGCCGTTGCCACGCTGACCTGGCCGCCCGGGCGCAGGGCCCCCGCGATCTCGCGGAGGGTGACCTCTGGGTCGTCGACCACCTCCAGCACGAAGTGGCAGAGCGCCAGGTCGTACCCGCCGCCGACGGTGGGCAGCACCTCGTGCAGCTGGTCGCCGTCGCCCTGGAGACCGTGGACGCGCGCCCCGACGCCGGCGATGTCGGCCCGGCGGCGCAGCGTGGCGAGGGCGTCGGCGCTCGGGTCCACGACGGTGAGGTCGTGGCCGAGCTGAGCCAGCGGGACGGCGAACATGCCACTGCCGCCGCCGACGTCCAGCACGCGCAGCGCAGTGCCCGCGCCGACCACCGGATCCAGCGCGGCCCATACGGCGGCGGTCCGGGCGGGCAGCTGCTCCGCGGTGGGCGAGGCGTGGGACGTCGGCACCTGGTGAAGCCTAGTAGCGCTGGCGGGCAGCCACCGGGCACGCCGCGAGCCGCTGCGCGCGCGGTGGCGCTACACGGGGACGCTGTCGGCGGCCCGCCTGATCTCGGCGATGTCGATCCGGCGCATCTGGAGCATCGCTTGGGTGGCCCGGTGTGCACGGCCGGGATCGGCGTCGCTGAGCAGGGCCATCATCTCGGTCGGGACCACCTGCCAGGAGACGCCGAACCTGTCCTTGAGCCAGCCGCACTGGCTCTCCTCGCCACCGTCGGTCAGCCGGTTCCAGTAGTGGTCGGTCTCCTCCTGGTCCTGGCACATGATCTGGAAGGAGATGGCTTCGCTGAAGGGGAACTGCGGGCCGCCGTTGAGGCCGATGTACTCCTGGCCGTCGAGAGTGAAGCTGACGGCGAGCACGTCGCCCTCAGCCATCGGCGGGGGCATGTCGGGGCCGTAGCGGGTCACCTCGCCGATCGAGGAGTTCGGAAAGATCGAGGTGTAGTGCTGCGCGGCCTGCTCGGCCTGGCCGTCGAACCACAGGCACGGGATCTGCTTCGGCATGTCGTCGTCCTCTCTTGTCCGGCTGTTCGCCGCTGATGGGTAGACCCTGGTTCGCGCCGGGACTCATCGAAAGACTCCGGCGATCGGGCAGGACACGGCACGGACATGCGACACCGCACGTAACGGTGCGCGTGTGCGAGGCCGTGCACAGGGAGGCAGCCGGGAACCGTCGGTCGGTCAGAACGGCGCGGGATCCAGGACCGCGACGCCGGGT
>JAOPWJ010000252.1 GCA_025965715.1 Blastococcus sp.
ATGCTGTCGGCGCCGCCGAGGTGCCCGCCCTTGAGCAGCACCGCGCCCGGGCCGAGCGCCAGGAGGGCCACCGCCTGCTGAGGCAGCTCGTCGGTATCGGTGGCGGGTGCGATGCCGGGCAGCGCGGCGGCCTCGGGCACGTTCGGTGTGAGCAGGTCGGTGAGGACGGCGTCCCCGTACACGCCCAACGCGCTGAACGTCTTCAGGTCGGCCTGGATGCCGGCGCCGCCGCTGGGGTCGCTGCCGGCCACGGTGAGGGCGACGGCGGTCACCGCGCCACCTCCGCGGGCCGGCTTCTCGAGAATTCGGCCCGCAGCGCCCTGGCCACCGATGCGGGGTCGGCCGCCTAGCACAGGGCAGACACCACGCAGATCCCGTTCACGCCGCTGGGCGGCTCCACGTGTCGGCTTCCGCACCCCTCTGCCTCTCTGTGCCCCTTGCCGTCGGCGCCGATGCCGTACCTCAGCCTTGCCTCAAGCGGGGCAAAGGTGGACGTCAGCGGTCAGCAGCGGTCGGAATCACTGAGGCACGAAGGCGGTCAGACGCCGAGCTGAGCTTGGCGAAGGGGAATAGGTGCTGGTCATTGAGTGGAGCGGGTGACCGGGATCGAACCGGCATGGCCAGCTTGGAAGGCGTGGGTTCCTGAGGGGCTATCGGCTGGTGAGAGCCTTCTTTGCCCAATAGCGTGCCTTCAGCGTGCCTCTGTTGACGGGGCGCCGCGCTCCAGCCCGCGCCGCATCCTGTGTCGAAGACTGTCGTGCCGGCCCGGGCGCCCGTCCCCAACCGCCGCGCACGTCCCCGTTGCGCGGCCGCTCGAGCGGCCTGCGCTTCGACCTGCTCGTCGGGCCCTCGGCGCAGAGCCGAGCCATGCCACGCCGGCCGCCCAGCGTGAGTCTGAAGACCCGTCCGTTGAGCATGGGCAACCGGTCGGCCCTGTTCGACCACTCGGCGCACGAGTTCGGCACGAACGTGCACGGTCAAGCGGGCATTAGCGTGGGACACGAGACCTCCGGGCGTCTGGTGAGGCGTCAGCCCACACATTCGCTCGGAGGCCTTCTCATTGGTTCAGATATCGACGTCGTCAACAACGCCTGTGGTCACGGCAACTAACGGACATTCCGAGGGAAGAATCGACTGCGACAGGAGACGACGCCTAAGCACCGGTCATACGGTGTGGCCATGACTGGCGTTCCAAAAGGTAGCCGCTTGCTGAGTCGACTCTCAAGGCGCTCAGGACGGTCAGCTGCGCAGTGGTTTCGGCGCCCTCGGTGATGACGTGTGCGCCGATGGGTGAGCGAGGGGGACGATGGAGGAGAGCACGGCTTCACCACGCGGGGTTGCGGCGTCCCTGACGAACGACCGATCGATCTTTTGCCCATCTCGTGCGCCGGGGCAGAGTCATTCCAGGTGAAGAAGTCCGGGATTCACCAGACGTATCCGCCGACCAACTCGTAATGGGGGTGCCCCACAGTGTTGTTCTGGTGGCTGAAGGAAGCGGAGCGCACGGATTGCCCATGCTGCATTGATCCAGGTGCTGATGGTGTCCGCTACAACCCACCCTTGGGCTTCTGTGCCATCCGGCGGCGGCAGCGTGGGGGTCGGCGCATTGTCAGTGCCTGACGGGTCTGGGCTGGAAATCTTCGGCGCTGGGATAGTGAATGACCAAGACGGCCTCTACGTCGCCGTCGATCGCTTCGTAAAAATGCTGGCCCTGCGCGGAAAAGGAGACGTAGTCTCCGGCGTGCAGCTCGACCGGGGAGTTCGGTGAACCGGTCCGCAAGGTGCCGGCCTTCACGCATATGTGCTCGATGCCGGGGTGGCCGTTCGACGTCTGGGCCTTCCCCTTCCGCGCGGTGAAGTCATAGATCTCGGTGACCGTCGTGCCTCCCGTGAATCGCGCGAACAGGCGCAGGTCCACGGCATCACCTGAGATGGTCGTTGTCTCGTCGCGGCGGATCAACGTCGGGCTGATCTCGTCGTTGTCGGCGAGCAGATCGCCGAGCGGGAAGCCAAGGCCCTCGGCGAGCGAGAAAAGCGTCTCGAGGGTGGGATTGCCGAGACCACGTTCAAGGTTGGACAGGGTTGCCTTTGCGATCCCTGACTGCTCTGCCAGTGCTGCCAAAGTTAGCCCGCGTCGGCTACGCAGCCGCCGAAGGTTTCGTGACAGGTGTTCAATCACGGATTGCTCTTCCTCAATTGTGGACGGCCGACCTAGTCGGGGCCGAAAGTCTGCATGTTCTCGGCAGGGTTACATCGGCTCGAAATGTGACGAGACAATGACAGCCATCATACAGTGAACGGCAACAAAGTTGACGCCCGGGGAGCCTGGCCGGCGAGGCGTGGACGTTCGGATGCAGGGCCCAGGTCGTGACCCGTCGCAGCCGCACCGGCGCGTCACCACGTGTCGAGACGGGTGACGATCCCTGGCCTGCGCCCGTCCGCAGCATGACAAGGCGCTGGTCATCCGATGGCGTCCGGCCGGGCTGAAAGGTGGCCACCGCGCCCGGTGCGGCGACAGCATTCGTGTGCCGACCTGATCGTCACCGACGCATCCACCGACGGGCGTATACCGATGGACTGCCTGCCTGCTGACACGATGGCGCGGTTCGATGTGAGTTTGCGTCTGGACATCCGCACCTCCTAGCTGGGAAAAAGTTCAGAGGCCGAAGACACGCTTCCCGGTTCTGGCGATCGCATCGCAAAGTTCGTCCAGGTCCTCGTTGCGCGCGGCAGCGATGGCCCGAACGGTATGGGGCACCAGATAAGGCGCGTTCGGTCGTCCGTTCCAAGGCCGTGGGGTCATGAACGGCGCGTCGGTTTCCACCAATATTTGATGCAGCGGAGCCAGTGCTGCGGCGCGGCGGAGTTCGTCGCCGTTCCCGAAGGTCAGGTTGCCCGCGAAGCTCATGACGAAGTCACGCGCCGCGCACGCCCTCACCATCGCCTCGTCACCGGAGAAGCAATGAAAGACAACGGAGTCGGGCGCGCCCTCTTCGTCGAGGATCCGGAGGACGTCCCGGTGTGCCTCCCGATTGTGGATGACAAGAGTGGTGCCGGTGCTCTTCGCAATCGCGATATGCGCGCGGAAAGACTCCTCCTGTGCGCCATGACCATCCGGCTCCGTGTGGACGTGATCCAGGCCGGTCTCGCCTACGGCGCGAACGTGGGGAAGGCGCGCCAATCGCTCGATCTCGCCCAAGGCTTCGGCCGTTGCTCTGCCCGCTCCGGCCTCGTTCGGATGGATGGCGGCCGCAGCCCACACCGATTCGTGCTGCACGGCGAGATCGGCCGCGAGCTGGCTGGTAGGAACGTCGATGCCGATCTGAACGACGGCCTCGACCCCCGCCGATCTGGCTCGACGCAGGTGTGCCTCGACGTCGCCTCCCATGTAGTCCAGGTGGCAGTGACTGTCGATGACTGGGACTGCGAGCGGTGCGGGATCAGGCGGCGGCGGCCCATCCCCCGGGTATTCCAGAGGAAAGTCCTCTGTTTCATCAATCATGACCACACCTGCCCGAACACCCGCATAAAATTCTCGCCCAGGATGCCGTGGATCTCGTCAGTCGAAAAGCCCTTGTCGCGGAGCGCCTGAGCGAGGTTAGGGACTCCGGCGGAGGATTCCAGCCCGGTGGGCCAGATCCATGGCGGCCGCGGGTAGTAGCGGTCGTCGTACGCGAAGCTTTCGTCGTCTCCTGATTCGGCGAAATCGAGGCCCATGCCTACGTGTTCGGCTCCGACGAGGTCAGCCATGTACGCGGCATGTTCGGCCAGATGCGCGACGGTGGGATTCTCCTTGGCCACGAAGGCGGGGAACGCGGCCAGCCCGATCACACCGCCGCTGGCGGCGACGCCCCTGATGAGAGCGTCACTGAGATTCCGGGGCGAGTCGCAGAGGGCCCGTGCGTTGCTGTGGCTCGCCACGACGGGACGGTCGGATACCCGCAGTATCTCGGCGCTGGAGGCCTCGCCGGTGTGAGAGATATCGACAGCGACGCCGAGTGCGTTGAGGCGGCGGACGGCCTTGCGCCCCGCTTCACTCAGCCCGGCATTGGCTGGTTCCAGGCATCCTTCGGCCAGCAGGTTGCGGGTGTTATAGGTGAGTTGGGCGACTCTCACGCCGAAGGCGGCATACATGTCGAGCAGCGATACGTCGCTGCCGATCGCGTTCAGACCCTGCGCATGCAGGATGACGCCGATCTGATCGGCCGCCTTGACCGCGCGCGCGTCCGCCACGTCGCGGACCTGCCGTGCCCCCGTCGCCGACCACGCGTCCCGATCCGCCCAAGCGCTCAGAATGCCTGCCACCGTCGGGAAATCCTCAACCGATGACACCGTCGCGCTGACCACGTCGACGCCGCCTTCACGAAGGGAAGGCAACTGCTTCTGCAGGTCTCTCGGTCGCTGGATCAGCGCCGACGTCGCGTCGAGCACGATTGGTGCTGTCGCTGAGACACCTGCCGCCATGGGTCCTCCAGAGTCTGGCTGAAGTGCTTGGGCTGGCCACGATGGTCCACTACCCTGAACGCTGACCTACTTTAGTACGTCAACCGTGCGTCCGTAACGATGGGAGCGAACTGGTGTTTCGTAGCGTGTACTACTTGCAGCCCGCCGGTGGCGACTACGGACCGCTGATCGACTACTACACCAGTAGGGGAGTGCTGGAGCGGGTAGCTGCGGAGCCGGGTTGCGTGGGCGCCGAGTTGCAGATCCCGGTCTCCGGCGAGGGGCCGGCTCTGGTCACAGCGCTGTGGGACTCCCTGGGTGCCTACCGCCGGTGGATCGACGACCCGTGGCGGATCGAGAATGCCCAATACCTGAAGGGGATCGTCGAGGAGGATCCCACCGAGACCGCGCCGGCTCCGACCTATCAACTGATCCATGGTGCGGGCGCACCGCAGGCCACCCCTGCTCAGTGACCGCGCAGTTGCGGTCGCACCGGCGGTGGAGCTTCCCCGGGCGGCAGGTCTATTGATCGGCGTCGACCCGGGTCCGCCTCGCGGACGCGTGCCCGACGGCGCGCGGCACCGCAAGCGCAGGAGTGGTCCCGGCGATCACGCGCCGGGCGGCACGGCGAAACGCTCAGCGCACTGAGGCTCAGCCGCCTGTCGGCGTCGTGATGTCGTCCTTGACGCGGGCGTCTGTACCAGTATGCTGACCGCACAACTAACAAAATGAACGCCCGCTCGGTGCCCACCATCGCAGCGCCAACCCCTCGCGCTAGGAGACTCGCATGCCCAAACGCTCTCGCTTCGCGGCTTTCGCGGCCGGTGTGGCCTGCGTCA
>JAOPWJ010000213.1 GCA_025965715.1 Blastococcus sp.
GCCCGGCGCGACGACTGGCACGAGGCCATCGAGCGGCTGCACGCGACCAACAACTTCCCGGAGTTCACCGGGAAGCTGTGCCCGGCACCGTGCGAGGGCTCCTGCGTGCTGAACCTGCAGGAGTCCCCGGTCACGATCAAGCAGATCGAGTGGGAGATCATCGATCGGGCCTACGACGAGGGCTGGGTGCAGCCGCAGACGCCGGCCGAGCGCACCGGCAAGAAGGTGGCCGTCATCGGCTCCGGTCCCGCCGGCCTGGCGGCCGCGCAGCAGCTGACCCGGGCCGGTCACGACGTGACCGTCTACGAGCGGGCCGACCGCGTCGGGGGTCTCCTCCGGTACGGCATCCCGGAGTTCAAGATGGAGAAGGCTCTCCTCGACCGGCGGCTGGACCAGATGCGCGCCGAGGGCACCCGGTTCGTCACCGGTGTCGAGGTCGGCGGGTCGGGCGAGAACGACCTGTCGACCGAGCAGCTCCGGGCGGATTTCGACGCGGTCGTGCTCGCCGGTGGCGCCACGATCGGCCGCGACCTGCCGGCTCCCGGTCGTGAGCTCACGGGCATCCACCTGGCCATGGAGTACCTGCCCTACGGCAACCTGCAGGCCCTCGGCGAGCTCGACGACCCGCCGATCAACGCCCGGGGCAAGCACGTCGTGATCATCGGCGGCGGCGACACCGGAGCGGACTGTCTGGGCACGGCCCATCGGCAGGGTGCCGCCTCGGTGACGCAGCTCGAGATCATGCCGGCGCCTCCGGAGCGCCGGGCGGCCGAGACCAACCCCTGGCCGACCTACCCGATGATCATGCGGGTCTCCAGTGCTCACGAGGAGGGCGGCGAGCGGCTCTACTCCGTCAATACCGAGCGGTTCGTCGGGGACGACTCCGGCAACGTCCGGGCGCTGCTGCTGCACGAGGTCGAGCGAGTGGACGGCCGCTTCCAGAAGATCGAGGGCACCGAGCGGGAGCTCCCCGCCGACCTGGTCTTCCTGGCCATGGGGTTCACCGGCGCCCAGCGGAAGGGGCTCGTCGACGCCCTCGGCGTCGAGGTGGACGGCCGGGGCAACGTGGCGCGCGACGGGCAGTTCATGTCCACCCGGCCCGGCGTCTTCGTCGCCGGTGACATGGGCCGGGGCCAGTCGCTGATCGTGTGGGCGATCGCCGAGGGTCGCGCCGCGGCCGCGGCCGCCGACATCTGGCTGACCGGCGACTCGGCGTTGCCGAGCCCGGTCACGCCGACGGCGGTGGCGCTGCGCTGAAAGAGGACCTCGTCCTCCACGTCCCGCGCGGGCTCGCGGCCGCCCTCCGGACGGGGCCCCGGAACCGCACCGTGGCCAGTGGCCGTCGCCCGGTTCGGGGGAGCGCGTCCGTACCGGCGGTGCGGGCCGTCCCGGTCTCGCTCGGCGCCAACCTCCCTCGCCGGCGCGGGGGTACACCCGGCCGTGGCGCCGTGACCCCACTAGCGTTGACGGCATGTCCCGCCGCGCCAAGATCGTCTGCACCCTCGGTCCCGCAAGCAGCTCCGCGGAGCAGATCACCGCTCTCGTCGAGGCCGGGATGGACGTCGCCCGGCTGAACTTCAGCCACGGCACCCACGCCCACCACGCCACCGCCTATCAGCTGGTGCGCGAGGCGTCAGACAGGACCGGTCACGCGGTGGCGGTGCTGGCCGACCTCCAGGGCCCGAAGATCCGGCTCGGGACCTTCGCCGACGGCCCGGTCATGTGGCCGACCGGCAGCCAGGTCTGCATCACCGTGGAAGACGTTGCGGGCACGGCCGAGCGGGTGTCCACCACCTACAAGAACCTGGCCGACGACGCACGCGTCGGTGACCGGCTGCTCGTCGACGACGGCAAGTTGGCCCTCGCCGTCGTACGCGTCGCCGGACCCGACGTCTTCTGCCTGGTGGTGGAGGGCGGCGAGGTGTCCAACAACAAGGGCCTCTCGCTGCCCGGGGTCAACGTCAGCGTTCCGGCGCTGTCAGAGAAGGACATCGAGGACCTCCGCTTCGCGCTACACCTCGGGGCGGACTTCATCGCGCTGTCCTTCGTGCGCTCGGCGGCCGACGTGGAGCTGGTCCGGGACATCATGCGCCAGGAGGACATCCTGGTCCCGGTCATCGCCAAGCTGGAGAAGCCGGAGGCGGTCGAGAACCTCGAGTCGATCGTGGAGGCCTTCGACGGGATCATGGTCGCCCGCGGTGACCTCGGCGTCGAGCTGGCACTGGAGCAGGTGCCGCTGGTGCAGAAGCGGGCGATCCAGGCGGCCCGCGAGCGGAACAAGCCGGTCATCGTCGCCACGCAGATGCTCGAGTCGATGATCACCAACTCGCGGCCGACCCGGGCAGAGGCCTCTGACGTCGCCAACGCCGTCCTCGACGGCGCCGACGCGGTGATGCTCTCCGGGGAGACCTCCGTGGGGGCCCACCCCGTCGGCGCGGTGCGGACGATGGAACGCATCATCGACGCCGTCGAGAACGACACGCTGTGGGTGCCCGACGTCGCGCGCCGCGCCCGTTCGCGGTCCGGTGCGATCGTGCGCGCCGCGAAGGACGTCGGCGAGGCACTTCAGGTCAAGGCGCTGGCCACCTTCACCCAGACCGGCGAGACGGCCCGCCGGCTTGCGGCGCTGCACCCCAAGCAGCCCCTGCTCGCCTTCACCGTCGATGCCCGGGTGCGCAGCCAGCTTGCGTTGTCCTGGGGGGTGGAGACCTTCTTGGTGCCGTCCGTGGAGCACACCGACGACATGGTCGCCCAGGTCGACTTCTCCCTGCTCTCCATCGGCCGGCTGAAGGTCGGCGACCGGGTGGTGGTCGTCGCGGGCAGCCCGCCCAACACGGTCGGTTCCACCAACCTGATGCGGGTACACGAAGTCGGCACCGACTCGTGACCGACCGGACGGGGGAGGACCTCGCCCGGGACAGCCAGGCAGCGGCGCTCATGGCCGTGCTCGAACTGGAGGAGCGGGACACCGACCTCTACGTCGGCCTCACGCCGAAGACCCCGCTGCAGCGGATCTTCGGGGGTCAGGTGGCCGGACAGGCGCTGATGGCGGCGTCCTACACGCTGCCGGAGGAGCGCGGCGTGCACTCGCTGCACTCCTACTTCCTGCGGCCCGGCGATCCGCTCGAGGAGATCCGCTACGCCGTCGACCGGATCCGCGACGGCCGCACGTTCAGCACGCGCCGGGTCGTCGCGTGGCAGCGTCGCAAGGGCGCCGACGTCGCGATCTTCGCGCTCACCGCCGACGCCTCCATCCCGGAGACACCCGTGGCCGAGCACTCGCTGCCGATGCCCGACGTCCCCACACCGGAGGAGTTGCCCTCTCTGGCGGAGATGGTCGCCCCCTACGGGGATCGGGCGACCGTGGCGCTGACGATCAGCCGCGCCGTGGAGCAGCGACTCCTCGAGGACCCGTTCCAGCCGGCACCCAAGAGCCCGCCCGACACGAAGACGTGGGCGTGGATGCGCGTCGCCGGGCGGTTGCCCGAGGAGCAGTCCGTGCACCGGTCGGCGCTCACCTTCGTCAGCGACCTGACCCTGCTCTCCGCCGGCCTGGCCCGACTCGGTGGCGGTTGGGGCGGTTCCTACGTCGGCGCGAGCCTCGACCACGCCGTCTGGTTCCACCACCCGGTCCGCGCGGACGAGTGGTTCCTCTACGAGACCGACAGCCCGGCCGCCTCCGGCGGTCGGGCGCTGTGCTCCGGCCACATCTGGGCCACCGACGGCACTCACGTCGCGACGGTGGCCCAACAGGGCCTCATCCGGTCCCTGGAGGACTGAAACGCCGGATCAGGCCTCGGCCGGCTGCTGCTCGTCCGTGGCCGCAGCTTGCGCGCCGCTCTCGTCTGCTGCCCGCTGAACTTCGGCCGCGGCGCGCTCGGCCTCGGCCGCCCGCTCGGCGGCCGCGGCGCGCTCGGCCTCGGCCTC
>JAOPWJ010000053.1 GCA_025965715.1 Blastococcus sp.
CAGGCGCGGGGGCCGGCGCGGGCTTGGGAGCCGGCGCGGGAGCAGGGGCAGGCGTGGCTGCCGGGGCCGGCGCCGGGATGGCGGCCACCACCCCACCCGGCAGAGGCTCGTCGGGGCACGTGGCGAGGACGGTGGCGATGGCGTTCTTCTCCGCCTGCGTCATCCAGAGCCCGTAGCTGACCTTGACCGCCACCTGACGTGCCACGTACGCGCACCGGTACGCCTTGTTCGGCGGCAGCCACGTGGCGGCGTCGCCGTCGCCCTTCTGCATGTTGAGCGGCCCGTCGACGGCCAGCAGGTTGAGCGGGTCGTTGGCGAAGGCCGTGCGGCGGGCGGCGGGCATCCCCTGCGCACCCTTCTGCCACGCCTCCGAGAGCGCGACGACGTGGTCGATCTGGACGTCGTCACTGGTGCCCTGGCCGCGCTGGAAGCCGATGGCCCGGCCGGAGTACGGGTCGGCCAGGCGACCGGTCAGGACGACGCAGTTGCGCGTGCCGGCTTTGAAAGTCTCCCCGTCGAGGTCGCGAGCCAGGATGTCGTTGCGGGTGTCGCAGCCGTTGTGGTCGGTGTCGACCCAGGAGGAGCCGAAGTTGTCGCGGTCGTAACCGGTGCGCGGTGCCCGGCCCTTGACCTCGACTGCCGCGAGCGCGGCCAGCGCCGTCGTCCGACCGGCCGCCGCGACGGCGGCCTCGGTGGCGCGGTCGGTCAGCAGACCGGCCGTGGCGCCGACGAGGGCGTCCGCCGGCAGCGACGTCTCGGACGTCTCCGCGTCGGCGAGGGCCTTCTCGGCAGCTGCCAGCGCCTGCTCGCCGGACGTGGCAGGTGCCGAGGTCGACGTTGCCGTCGGCTCCGCTGTCGCGGCGGTGGGCTCGGTCGGCGTGGAGGTCGCGCCGCCCACGAGGACTGCGACGAGGCCCGCGGCCGCGACACCCCCGGCGACCTGACGGGTGGCGATGAACGCCCACCGGGCCCGGCCGGCGATCGCCGCTCCGAGACCCAGCATCAGGGCGATGAACCCGGCCATGAGCAGGCCGCCGCCCGGGCCGCCGTTCACCAGGCCGCCGACGACGAGCAGGAGGGCGACGGCGGCCGTGCTCCCGATGACGATCTTCCTGTGGTGCGACGCAGAACGGGCGTCCATGAGCTTCCCCCCGAGCGGAACGGTCAGGGTTCGGAAGCTAGGTCGCGACGGGGCGGGGCGTGGGCTGCGACACGGCAGCACGCCCCGCCCGCCCCTCGAAGGCTCACTGACCCCATGGGCACCAGCTGTGGCGCGCCCGTCCGCGCCCGTCCGCGCCGGTCACCGCCGTTCCCGCGCGCTCGTGCTGATCAGGCCGCCGGGGATTGGTCGACGTCCCCGGGGGGCACGGGTACAGAAGTCAACGGACGAAGGAGGCGACGATGGGTCTGCTCAGCAAGCTCAGCAAGGCCGGCGTGACCAAGAAGGTCATGGACGAGGGCCGCAAGCCCGAGAACCAGCGCAAGATCAAGGACCTGGTCTCGGGTCTCACGAACAAGAACAGGGGCAGCGGCACCGCCGGCCCTGGAGGCACCGGCCGGCGCTGATCCCGGCGCAGGACGACGGCCCCCACCCGATCCCGGGCGGGGGCCGTCGTCGTGCACGACCGGACGGGCAGTCGCGGCGGCCCCGACCAGCTAGCCGGTGTTCCGCGCGCGTCCGACGGCCCGACCTCAGTCGCCCTTGACGTTGACCACCTGGCGCAGCGTGTGCCGCACCTCCACCAGGTCGGCGGCGTCGGCCATCACCTGGTCGATCGGCTTGTAGGCGTCGGGGTGCTCGTCGAGGAAGGCGTCCGAGTGCCCCCACGCGATGCCGGCCATCCGCCCGTCGAGGTCCTTCCGCGTGAACCGCTTGCGAGCCGCCGTCCGGGAGAAGTTGCGCCCCGCCCCGTGCGGCGAGGACATCAGTGACTCCTCGTTCCCGCGGCCGACGACGACGTAGGACGCCGTCCCCATCGACCCGGGAATGAGGCCCCACTGCCCCGTGCGCGCGGAGATCGCGCCCTTGCGGGACAGCCACACCGCGCGGCCGTAGTGCTTCTCCCGCTCGGTGTAGTTGTGATGGCAGTTCACCGTCTCGGCGCGCTCGACCGTCGACGTCAGGAACCGGCCGGTCTGGTCGACGACGCGGTCCATCATCTCCTCGCGGTTGAGATAGGCGAACCGCTGCGCCCACCGCAGGGCCTCGATGTAGGCGTCGAACTCGGGCGTCCCCTCCTGGAGGAAGGCAAGGTCGCGGTCGGTGAGCTCGATGCCCCGCGACCGGCACCACTCCTGCGCCCGCCGGATGTGGATGGACGCGAGCTTGTTGCCCACGCCGCGCGAGCCGGAGTGGAGGAACAGCCACACCCGGTCGCCCTCGTCCAGCGACACCTCGATGACGTGGTTGCCCGACCCGAGGGAGCCCAGCTGCTCCGGCCAGTGCGGCACGGCCCCGTCGGCCTGCTTCACCCCGGCCATCGCGCGCAGCTCCTCGACCCGTGGCTTCGCCGTCTCGCGGATCGACTTGTTGTGCCGGCCGGCCGACAGCGGGATCGAGCGCGAGATCTGCCCGTGCAGCACCGACAGGTCGCGACCGGCGAGGTCGTCGGCAGTGAACTGGGTGCGGACGGCCATCATTCCGCAGCCGATGTCCACCCCGACCGCCGCCGGGATGATCGCGCCCTCCGTCGGGATGACCGAGCCGACGGTCGCGCCCTTGCCCAGGTGCGCGTCGGGCATCAGGGCCAGGTGCGGGTAGATGAACGGCATCGACGCGGTGCGCTCGGCCTGCTCGCGGGTGGCGGGGTCCAGGATCGACGCCCAGTTGTACAGGCGGTCGTTGATCTTCTCCATGGTCCTTTCTCTTCTCGGGAACGGGCGAACGGGTGGCGCAGCCGGTGCAGTCAAGCCGTCGTCGCCGGAAACCGCAGCTCCTTTGTTCGGCCATGCCCCGGCGACGACGACCCCACGCCCCGCCCGGGGGTCAACTGGCACGCTCCTGGCATGCCACCGGTCCGCAGCTCCGGCGTCCTGCTGTACCGACGGGCGGACGGCGCCGTGCAGGTGCTGCTCGGACACATGGGCGGCCCCTTCTGGGCGAGGAAGGACGACGGCGCCTGGTCGATCCCCAAGGGCGAGCACGACCCGGACGAGGACGCCGAGGCGGCCGCCCGCCGGGAGTTCGCCGAGGAGCTCGGAGTGCCGGCGCCGGCAACCGGGCTGGTTCCGCTCGGGGAGCTGCGCGGTCGCAAGCTGCTCACCGTCTGGGCCGCGGAGGGGGAACTGGACGTCGGCGCCGTGGTCAGCAACACCTTCGAGGTCGAGTGGCCGCCTCGCTCCGGCCGGCTGCGGGAGTTTCCCGAGATCGACCGCGCCGCCTGGTTCGACGTCGAGAGCGCCCGCGCCAAGATCGTCGCCGGCCAGCGGCCCTTCCTCGACCGGCTGCTCGAGCACCTCCGGAACGGTCGGTGAGCGGTCCGCCCGGAAAAGGTCGGCGCGCGACGCAGAGAAAGTCCCGCGCGGTGTCCCGCGCGGTGGACCGGGCGGTGGACCGGGCGGTGGACGAGGCCGCCCGCGGGCACCCGCCCCCACCGTGATCGGGAACCTCGTGCGCCGCAGAGCCGACGTCGCGGCGGCCAGGACGCCGACCATCGCACTCGCCCGCGACCGCCTGGCGAGTTCCGGGCCCAGGTCAGCTTCGCCGAACGCGACCACCTCACGCGTCGGGCCGGCCGGCTCAGCGCGGCACTGCGCGACTGAGCAGCCGTCCACATCGGGGTGGAGGCTGCCGAGAACGCAGACATGGCGCTTCCCGGACGCAGTAGTCGAACCGTCCGGCGCCTGGTCGCCGCCCTGGTGGTGGGCGCCGCCCTCGTCACCTCGACCGCCTGCGGTTCGGAGACCCTGACCCCGGTGGCGGCGGGAACGACGACGCCGCCGCCCCCGCCACCGGTCTACTGGCCCCTGACCGGGCTGGAGAGCGGCACCGTCGCCCCCCGCCCGGCGCTGGCCGTCAAGATCGAGAACTCGGTTTCCGCGCGCCCGCAGACCGGGCTGAACTCCGCCGACATGGTGTGGGAGGAGGTGGTCGAAGGCGGGATCACCCGATTCGTCGCCGTCTACCACTCCGCGCTGCCGTCCGAGGTCGGCCCCGTCCGGTCGGTCCGGCCGATGGACCCGGCGATCGCCGCCCCGCTGCGTGGGCTCCTCGCCTTCTCCGGCGGTCAGCGGCCCTTCGTGGACGCGGTGACCGAGGCCGGACTGCAGGTGGTGAGCCACGATGCCGGCTCGCGGGGCTTCTACCGGCTGGACGCCCGGTCGGCTCCGCACAACGTCTACGCCAGTCCGGCGACGATGCTCGCCCAGGCCGACGCCGGCCACCGGGCGGCCCCGGCCGCACAGTTCTCCTTCGCCGCCGCGGGGGAGCAGCCGGCGGCGGTCGCGTCCGGCACCCCGGCCTCGGCCCTGAACCTGAAGCTTTCGGGCGTCAGTCATCCGCGCTGGACGTGGAGCCAGGAGGACGGCGCGTGGCTCCGTGCGGAGGGCAGCACGCCCGCCGTCGGCCCTGACGGCGCCCCGCTGCGCGCGACCAACGTCGTGGTTCTGCGGGTCGCCGTCGACAACAGCACCGGCTTCAGTGACCCGGCCGGCAACCCCGTGCCCGAGACCCAGCTCGTCGGCTCCGGTGAGGCGCTCGTCGCGACCGGCGGCCGCACGGTCGTCGCCAGCTGGACCAAGACGTCGGTCACCGCGCCCCTGGTGCTGACCGGGGGCGTCGGGTGGAAGGTCACCCTGGCACCGGGCACCACCTGGATCGAGCTGGTGCCGACCGCATCGGGCTCCGTCGCCGTCGGCTGAGCGGGGCTGCGGCGTCCTCCGCCGATCCCTACCTCCGGGTCAGGTGACGCGGCGCGCTCCCGCGTACTCCGGCATGTAGGCGAGGTCGATGACCTTCACCACGTCGCCGGTGTGCGGGGCGGAGACGATCAGCCCGTCGCCGATGTACATCGCGACGTGGGAAACCGGGCTGTAGAAGAAGACCAGGTCCCCGGGCTCCAGGTCCGCGTAGGCCACCGGAACCCCTACGGCCGACTGCATGCGGGAGGAATGCGGCAGGTACACGCCAGCGGCCGCGTAGGCGTACTGGGTGAGACCCGAGCAGTCGAACACGTCCGGTCCGGCACCGGCCCACACGTACGGATCACCGAGCTGGGCAAGGGCGGTGTCGACGGCGACCTGGGCAGTCGGTGTGGGAGCGACGACGGTGGTCGGCGGGGGCGCCGGAGGCAACGGGCCGGGCGTACCGGCCAGGGCCGGCAGCGGGGTCAGGGCGATGCCCGCGGTGACCGCGAGGACGACGACCCCTCGTCTGACCAGCGAGGGACGACGGTGTGCGGACGTGCTCGTAGCCGTCATGAGGACGGTTCTCCTGTTCTCCACGACCGCCTGCCGAGTCAGCTGACGGGTTCGGGCAGGGAGCTCGCCCGGCGCCGCCGGACTGCGCCGGCGCGCGCTTCACCCCAGGTGCTCTCGTGGGTCCCCGGCCCGGGCTGCGGCGGCTGCCGACGCCCGGTTCGGCGGTGTCCGGCGGGTGTCGCCCTCCGTGGCGACGAGAGCCCGCTGGGACGGCGACGACGCTAGGTGCGCCTCGGCGACGCCACAAAAGGGCCCGGAAGGGCTTACCGGAAGGCAGTACCTGTGACGTGCCAGTCGCGGAACGCCGTACCGGCGGCGTGACCTGGATCGACGTCGATGCCGGGGTGTTCGGGGCTCCTGTCGCCCGGTCGGCATGCTCCCCGGGCCGTCTGCGGCGTCGCGGCGTGGCAGAACGCTGCGTGCGCCGTTCGCCACCAGGGCCGGGCACCTGCACCCGAATGTCTCCTCCGACGACGCCGGGGATGCCACCCCCGAGCAGTCGTCCCGCGCGGCACAGGGGGCATGTCCGACGACGTCGCCGACGTGCCCCAGAGCGGGGCGGGCAGCAAGCCGTCCGGCATGCCCGACGCCACCGGCCCCACGGGCTGACCGGGGCCTACGACAGGGCGCTCGCCGCCGTCCGCGCGCCCAGCCGTGGGAGCACCTCGCGGTTGATCAGCTCGACGTCGCCCAGCAGGTCGGCGCTGAACAGCAACGTGTTCACCCGCTCGGCGCCGGCCCGGCCGAACTGCCCGATCAGGTCGACCCAGCGGTCCGGCGTCCCGTACATGCAGCCTGACGCCATCGTCTCCAGCGGCGCCCCGAAGATGTTCTGGATCATCGGGCCGAGCAGCGCCTCCGCCTCGCCGTCCTGCCGGCCGATCGCGGCGAAGACGTAGGCGGTGCCACCCACGGCGGCGGGATCGCGGCCCGCGTCCTCGGCGTGCCGGCGTACCTGCGTGAGGCCCGCACCGAAGTGCTCGGGACCGACGTAGACCGACAGCCACCCGTCGGCGAGCCGGCCGGCCCGCGAGAACGCGCCGGGGGAGTAGCCACCGACCCAGATCGGGATGGGCGTCGCCGGGCGGGGGGACAGCTGTACGTCCGAGCAGGAGTAGTGCTCGCCGGAGTGGTCCACGCGGTCCTCCGTCCAGAGCCGGCGCAGCAAGCGGATGTACTCGTCGGTCATCGGCGCCCGGCGGTTCAGCGGGATGCCGCTCAGCTCGTACTCGCCCGGCCGCAGCCCACCGAGCCCGATGCCGGCCACCACGCGGCCCTCCGACAGGTACTGCGCGGACAGCAGCGCGTGCGCCGTCAGCACCGGGTTCCGGCGGGCCAGGCACATCACCGACGTGCCGATGGTGACCCGGGAGGTCCGGGCGGCGAGGGCGCCCAGGAAGGTCAGGGAATCCAGCCACGGGACGTCGGACAGGGTCCGGTCGGTCACCCAGATGGAGTCGAAGCCGCCGTCCTCGGCCGCCTGCACCGCCGGCCACAGCTGGTTCGGCGGCACCGCGGGCGGGAGCACCAGACCCAGCGCCGGAATCTCGGGAGCAATGGTCGACGTCATGGGAGACCCCCAGTCGGGCTCTGCTGTGTGGTGCGAGGGACCGGCCCTCGTACGTGCAGAGACGGGAGCCGCCGGCCCGGATACAGGGGGCCGGCGACGTCGGGAACAGGCCTCCGTGGCGTACCAGTCGATTCCCGCCAGCACGGTGCCCAGCCGCTCGGCCGGCCCATCCCGGGTGCCCGCTCCCGCGGTGGACAGGGCGCCCGAGCCGCTGAGGCTCATGCAGGCCCCGGTCAGGGTGGCCACCCCGACGTCGTCGCCCGGACGACCGGCGCCCTCCGCCGGCGCCTGCGTCGCGCGCCGGCGACGGGCAGGACGCCGTCGATCGATGGGGCCCGGAGCGCCGCTCGGGCCGTGACGAGCGCCGCCCGCTCCGCGGCCCAAGCGATTGCGAGGCACCTGGCCACGACCGGCCACCGTGCGCGCGGTCAGCCGCTGGCCGGACACCTCGACCGTCGGCGCCGGGGTGGCGCGCTCGCACCGCACGAACGCGGCGACCAGCGCCGTCCCCACGGCGCCGGTGCCGGGCAGGACCGGCCTCGTCCGACCCCGGGCAGCTGCCTCACGACGGCGAATACGGCCACGACCCGGCCCAGGCCCTGGTCGAGTCGGCCCGACCGGACCACGCCGGGCTCGAGTGCGGTGACCTCCCACGGAAGACCACCGCGCGTCCGATGCGAGGGTTGAGTTGTTGCCGTCGACACGGCACGGCACGCCGATACCTGTGACAACAAGTCCACAGTCGAGCCGAGCCGCGCCAGTGCTCAGACGGTCAGTAGGCCCGACGGCTGCTCGGTGATGCGCCCCCGCTCGACCGCGAAGCTGAGCCCGGCTTCCAGCATCGGCGTCACGGTCTGCGTCCTCCGCTTGTAGCCGAACACCCCCGCCGTCTGGGTGAGCAGCTCGTCGCGCCGCATCCCGGCCGAGGCGCGGCACAGCGCCGCCATCGCGTTGGCGACCTCCTGGGGAGCGACGTGCTCCAGTGGCCGGTCGGTGCTCGACATCTGCCGGCGGAACCCGGTCCACGAGTCAGGGGAGACACCGTCGGGCCATAGGTAATCGTCGACCATGGCCGAGGGCGGCAGGAGCGAGAGCAGGGTCGACTTGCGGGCCTCGGTCACCCGGTTGACCCCGAAGGCACCGACGGTCAGCTTGGCCAGCCGGTCGACGTGCACGGGGCCCTCGGTCCTGATGCCGGCGGCGAGTACCCGGCGCACCACGCGGGCGGCCTTCGACGCCGGCAGCTCGTCGAGCACCGACTTCTCACCGGCCACCTTCGGGATCCACGGTACGAACTGCGTCTCGCCGTCCATGGGGACCGGGCCGGCCGGCTTGCGCGCCGGCGCAGGCTTGGCCACCGGGCGGAGCGCGGCGGGAGGGACCGTCACCGACGACGTCACCGAGGCACGCAGCGCCGCCACGCCCTTGAACGACTCGACCGCGGCGGTGGGGAAGGGGACCGCTTCGGGCACGATCTCGGGCACGGTCTCGGGCACGGTGTCGAGCGCCGCGACCAGTTCGTCCAGGACGGCGCGGGAGTCGGCCAGCCACGACGGCAGCCACACCCTCTGCACCGACGGCCAGCGCAGCATGTCGCCGAGCACCTCCACCGGCAGGCCGTCGCGGTCACCGACCGTGCGCCGCCGCGCCCACGAGGGCCCGTCCAGCAGCACGGCCATCACGGGTGTCTCCGGATCGGCAGGTCGAGAGAGCGACAGGTCGACGCGGAACTCCGAGAGTCCGACGTCCGTGCGCACGACCAGCCCGCGCTCACGCAGGGCCGCGGCGATCGACTCACGGTGTCGGTCGACGACCGACGTCGACCTCGGGTCGCGGGGCAGCACGTCGGTGCCCTGCGCCGCCAGGTCGAGGTAGGCCCGCAGGTGCTTGATGCCCACCGAGGACGTCTCCTCGGCCCGCAGCTGCTCGGGGTCGAACGACGAGAACAGCACCACCTGGCGCCGTGCGCGGGTGATCGCGACGTTGAGCCGGCGCTCGCCGCCCATGCGGTTGAGCGGCCCGAAGTTCAGCGGCAGATTGCCCGCGGCGTTGGGGGAGAATCCGGTGGAGAAGAAGACGACGTCGCGCTCGTCGCCCTGCACGTTCTCCAGGTTCTTGACGAACAGTCCCTCCCCGTCGGCGCGGTCGAGCGCGGCCGCCAGCCGGTCGTCGTCCGCGTCGCGGAGCAGCGCCTCGATGTAGGCGCGCTGCTGGGCGTTGAAGGTGACGACGCCGATCGAGGGCACCGAGGCCGGGGAGGCATCGAACCGCCGCCGGATCTCGGCGACGATCGCCTTCGCCTCGATCGGGTTGGTGCGCAGCAGTCGCCCGGCACCCGACCGGTGGAACGTGCCGGGCACCCGCACCAGCGAGACCCCGCGGCCGTCGGGCTCCGACGACGAGCGCCCGTGCGTCGGGGCGGGGAAGGAGGAGAGCCGGTTCTCGTAGTACTGCGCGTTGCTGAAGGCGATCAGCGACTCGTCCTGGCTGCGGTAGTGCCACGACAGCCACTGCCGGGGCACCCGTGCCTGCACGCACTCGCTGAGGATCGACTCCTCGTCCTCGACGCCCATCTCCGGGAAGTCCGACCCGTCGTCGGATCCGGTTGCCGGCTCGGCGAACGACGTGGGCGGCATCTGCTTGGAGTCGCCGACCACGACGGCGGCCTTCGCGCGGCCGAGCGCACCGACGGCGTCGGCCACCCGGATCTGCGACGCCTCGTCGAACACCACCAGGTCGAACTGGCCGGAGGAGGCAGGGAAGAACCGCGCCACCGAGTCGGGCGAGACCAGCACGCACGGCATCACCGAGGTGATCAGCTCTCCGTACTGCGCCAGTAGCGACCGCACGCCCAGCCCCCGGCGCTGCTTGGCCAGCTCGCGCTGCAGGGCGCCGACCTGGCCGGAGCCGGACGCGGCGTCGAAGGGGCGCGACGCCAGTACTGCCGCGGGGAGTGCCGCGGCCAGGTGCTCGCGCACCGCGCGGGAGGCGGAGGTGAACCGGCGGATCGCCTTCTCGTGCGCGCGGGCGTCGAACATGTCCAGGCCCGTGGCGTCCAGCCGCTCGGCGACCGAGGCGGCCGCGAGCCCCCGGTCGAACGCGCGGACGGCGTCATCGGCCGGTACAGCGCCTGTAACGAGCAGCGTGCGCGCGTCGAAGAGGCCCGCGTAGCGCAGCGGCTCGAGGGTGTCGAGAAAGGTGACCCAGCGGCGCAGCGACATCAGCACCGAGCTGGGTGCCACGCCGGAGTCGGGCGCAGGGAGACCGCGCTCCGGGCGGGTCATCGACCAGCGCAGCACGATGCCGTCGTCCCCGGCCCAGGTGGCGAGCTGGTCGGTGCTGCTCCCGGCGACGGCGAGCAGGCCCCGGAGCGCGTCGCGCAGTGCCGCGACCGCGTCCGCGGCGCCCTCCGGCAGGCCGGCGACGATCAGCTTGCGCAGCTGCACGTGGAAGGGCGATGAGCCGTCGACGGCGGCACCCGCCCGGCGCAGCCACTGCACCTGCGCATCGAGGACGTCGGTGTGCAGGAACGGGTTCCAGCCGTGCGGCACCGACAGACCGGGGATCGAGTCGGCCCGTACCGCGATGGCCTGCACCGCGGTCTGCACCCGCCAGAGCCTCTCGACCAGCGCCGGCACGTCCTTCGGCTTCACCTTCGCCTCGGGGCGGAGGTACGGCGCGAGCCGGTCGCGCACCGTGAGCAGCCGCGCCCGGCGGCCGAACCAGCCCGATGCCGCCGCGGTCTGCGCGTGCACGTAGACCTCGGCCAGGGGCAGGCCCAGCGCCTCGGGTGTGCAGACGTCCAGCCCGGGGTGGCGGAAGGCGGTGAAGGCAGCGATCTCACCGAGGACGGCGCTCGTCGCCGCCGTCCACAGCTCGGTGAAGGTCTCGTCGATGACGTCCAGGCCGATGCCGGGACCACTGAGGATGTGCACCAGGGCGTCGAGCTCGTCGGCAGTCCTCGCCCGCCGCAGCACCCCGGACAGCTCCGGGACCGCCGACACCTCGCGCACCGCCCGGTCCACCTCGGCGGCCGCGGTCTGGGTGGCCGGCAGGTCGATCTCGGGAGAGTCGACGAACGCCCACGGGTGCCGCAGCGACGGGCGGGTGAGGTCGGCGATGTCGGGCAGGAGCGCCAGCTCGACCCGGACGGCCCGCAGGACCTCGGCGGGAGCGTTGGCGGCGAACGGCGCGGGCACCGGCAGCGGGTCGACGTCGCTGCCGGCGGTCAGCTCCGCCGTCCGCGCCGAGTACAGCGACAGCCCGACCGCGTTCTCGGCGTGCAGCCGGTCGGCGTAGCGGGCCAGCATGCGCCGGGAGGACCGGAGGTTCTCCTCCTCGGTCGCCAGGCCCTGCTCGTCGACGGCGACCGCGTGCTCCAGCGCCAGCCGGATCTGGGCCCGCACCATCGAGGGCCGCGAACCCTTGTCGTGCAGATCGAGCGCGAACATGCCCATGCCCATGGCGTCGAGCCGGCGCGCGACGACGTCGAGGGCCGCGCGCTTCTCGGCGACGAACAGCACCCGCTTGCCGTCGGCGACCGCCCGGGTCAGCAGGTTGGTGATCGTCTGCGACTTGCCGGTACCGGGCGGGCCCTCCAGCACGAACGTGCGGCCGGCCGTGGCCTCGGCGATCGCCCGCAGCTGGGAGGCGTCGGCCGGGGCGGGCAGCGTCGCGGCCAGCTCGTCGAGGTCGACGAACCGAGCCGTGTCGCTGACCGGATCGGGAAACGTCTCGGTCGGCTGGTGCACCAGGTGCGAGACCAGCGGGTTGTCGGTGAAGTCGGCCCAGTGCTCGTCCAGGTCCTTCCACAGCCGGAACTTGGCGAACTGCAGGATCGCCAGGTCCGCCGTCGCCTCGACCCGGTAGGGCAGCCCATGTCCGACCAGCCCGACCCGCATGGCCTCCAGCGCCGTGTCGAGGTCGAGTCCGCCGCCGTCGACCGGCTCGGTCAGCGTCGGGACGACGAGGCCGTGCAACTGACGCAGCTTCTCGAGCAGGCAGTAGTTCGGCGTGCTCGATCCCGCCTCGTCGAGGGTCAGCCGGTAGGAGCCGGTGCGGCCCATCGGCGCCAGCACCACCGGGATGAGCACCAGCGGGGAGCGCAGCGGGCGTCCGTCGAGTTCCCACACCAGGCTGCCCAGCGCCAGGTAGAGGTTGTTGGCGCCGGTCTCCTCCTGCACCGTCTTCGCCTTGTAGGCGAGATTGCGCAGGCGGGGCAGGTACCCGCCGGTGGTGACGTCGGCGTGCACCTCCCGGCGGTCGACCAGCAGCTCGGCCAACTGTGCCTCGGGCAGCTCCCGCGCGCTGCTGAGCCCGCGCTCCTTCTGCACGGCGGCCAGCTGGTCGCCCGGCAGGAGGGTGATCGGCGTTCCGTCGTGGACGAAGTTCTCCAGCACTCCCAGCGACGGACCCGGGACCGTGAGGGCCAGCCCGGAGCGCTCGGTGTAGTTGATCAGCCGGTTGCGCAGGCTCAGGTCGAGCAGTGCGTTCTTCCACTGCTGGACGCGCGGCGGCGCCTCGGGCCTGCTCGACGGCGCGGGCGGCTGCGGCTCGGGAACGGTCGGGGCGCTGTGTTCTGCCGGCCGGTACTCGACCACCTGCAGGACGCCGCGGGCGTCGCGGGCCCGGGCGGGCAGCGGCACGATGCCGTCGCGGCGGGCCCGGTGGACGTCGGTGACACCCAGGATCCGGTCCAGCTCGCCGGTCAGCCAGCCGGCGTAGGCGGCGCGATGCAGATCGGCGTCCGGCTCGCCCTTGCTCGTGAGCAGCGTGGTCTCGACCAGCCCGATGAGGCCCAGGTCGACCAGGTTGACCAGCGGTGCGGCGTCGGTGGTGGCGGCGCTTTCCGCGCTGCGCTCCTCGCGCCAGTAGCCGAGGAAGGCGTGTGCGCCGCCCGCCCCGCCGCCGACACCCTCCGCCAGCCACAGCAGCGGCCGGATGCCGGACTGCTCCAGGGCGGCGGCCAGGAGGACGACAGTGTCCAGCGGCGTGCCGACCCGCCAGGTGAGGACGTCGCCGGGCGTGCGCACCTGCTGACCGAGGTCGGACCAGCTGGCCGGCGGCTCGCTGTAGCGGATGCCGCGGCGCGAGATCACGTGGGCGAGGGCGGCGACGATCTCGTCCACCCGCTCCGGACCGGCGGCGTAGCCCTCGATGGCGCCGCTGCCGGTGCGCTGCTCGAGCAGCGCGGACGCCTCGCTGACCAGCCCGGGAATCGCCGGGTGGTTCGGCATCACGTGCGCGGCCAGCATCTCCAGCGCCAGGGGCAGGGGAGTGGCCAGCCACTGCTGAGCGGCGAGCACCTGCACCGGCCGCAGCGTGCTGCCGACCAGTTCGCCGCCGGTCTCGACCTCCACCTCGATGACGCCGGGGCGCTGCTCCTCGACGTGCAGCATCGCGGCCGGGTCCATCACGAGGCCGACGTCCGTGAGCACCGTCGTCCGTGCCTCGTCGAGGTCGACCAGCAGCTCGACGGCCTGCGCGATGGGGCCCTCGGCGTCGCGCACCGACAGGCGCACCGTGGCGCCGCGGACCGGCCCGCCCGCGGAGGTCAAAGCGAGCCGGGAGACGACCGGGAGGCGGTTGTGCGCGAGCGCGTAGCTGAGGACGGGGGTGCTGGTGATCTCGATGGAGACGGCCGTCCGCGGGGCGACGACGTCGCCCACTCGGATGTCGGCAGTGCTCTCCATGTCACCTGTCTACCGGGTCGGACGGAATGGTCCCCCCATGCCCCCCGACGGATGGGGCGCATGTGACGGGTGCGGTGCAACGTTGCCGGGGATCACAGGCCCGTCGTGCGCGGGGGGTTCCGCGGGAGCGAAGCGCTGCCGAGAGGCGGGTGCCCGGCGGCGTCACGGAGCTGTTCTGGAACCGTTCGGTCGCCTATTCTCCGCTGGCGGTGACGGGCACCGCTCGTTCGGCGGTGCGGAGGTGGGGAATGCTCGAGCGAGAGCAACTGCGGGTCTCCGACAGCGAACGGCAGGCCGCCGTCGACCGGCTGTGCCGGGCCCACGACGAGGGGCGTCTCGATCTCGACGAGTACGACCGTCGGCTCGCGGCCGCCTATGGAGCCGTGACCTACGCGGACCTGGATCAGCTGTTCACGGACCTGCCGGGTCCGCAGGGCTACGGGATGCCGGAGTACCGCCCATTCCCGGAAGCGCAGTACCCGGCGCCGTCCGCGCTGCCGTACCCGCCGCCGTCCTACGCTCGGCCCGCGCAGCCGGCGCGGCCCATCGGAGAGGTGCGCAGCACCGGGCTGCACGTCCTGCTGTTCGTCCTCACCTTCGGCATCTGGGGCTTCGTCTACTACTTCCAGACGCACGAGGAGATGAAGCAGCACAGCGGGGAAGGCATCGGCGGGGTTCTTGCCCTGGTCGTGAGCTTCCTCGTCAGCATCGTGTCGCCCTACCTGCTCAGCCACGAGGTCGGGCGCCTCTACGAGCGCCGGGGCCAGCGGAGTCCGGTCAGCGCCCTCACCGGACTCTGGTTCTTTCCGGGGATCTTCCTCGTGGTGGGGCCCTTGGTCTGGTTCGTCCTCACCAACAGCGCGCTCAACGACTACTGGCGCGGCCTCGGGGCGCGCTGACCCTCCGCAGGGCGCCTCCGGGAGTGGCCCGGAGCGTTCCGGCAAGGTCCGTGGCCGTGCGACCATGCGCGCACCGCCGGAGGGCACATCGATCGGCTTCCGGCGGCCGGACAGGAGTGGGAGACGTGATCGAGCGATCCGAGTTGCGGGTCTCCGACGGCGAGCGGCAGGCCGCGGTCGACCGGCTGCGCGTGGCCCACGACGAGGGCCGCCTGGACCTCGACGAGTACGACCGCCGCTTGGCGGCGGCCTACTCCTCGGTGACCTACGGGGATCTCGACCTGTTGTTCACCGACCTCCCACCCGCCGGTGCTCCGCTGCACGTCCCGCCGGGCCGCCCCGCCTCGCGGGTGGACCGCCCGCGGGTACTGGACGCGGGAACGATCGGCGACATGCACCTGGCGCTCAAGGTGCTCTGGATCATCTGGACCTCCATCGTCGGCATCAACCTGACCGTCTGGGTGCTGGTCGGCCTGGGCAGCGATGACGCCCCGTACTTCTGGCCGATGTGGCTGGCCGTTCCCGGCGTCGCCCTCTTCGTCGCCACCGCAGTGACGCTGGCTGCCCAGCGGGGACGGCCGCCGTCGGAGGGCCCGCCGTCCCGCGGCATCGAGAAGTGAGCGACCTCCAGCGGCGGAAGTCCGGCTTGATCGTCGAGACCCGGGGGTTCGTGCGGCTGCTCACCCTCGACCGCCCCGAACGCCGCAATGCCCTGTCCGACGCGCTGCAGGCCGACCTGGTCGAGGAACTGCTGGGCGCCGCCGAGGCCGGGGACGTGCGCGCCGTCGTGCTCACGGGAAACGGCCCCGCGTTCTGCGCCGGCTTCGACCTCAAGGAGATCCGGGAGGGTGACCGGCGGGGGGAGCGCTTCCGCCCGCCGATGAACCGGCCGACCCGCTCGCTGTTCGAGGTGGTCACCGAGACGCCGGTGCCCGTGATCGCGGCCCTCAACGGCGCCGCCGTCGCCGGCGGGTTCGAACTGGCCCTGGCCTGCGACCTCCGAGTCGCGGCGACCGGCATCCCGATGGGACTGCCCGAGGCGAGGATCGGGATGGGCGCCAACTTCGGTTCCGTCGTCCTGCCCAAGCGCGTCCCCATGGGGGTCGCGATGGAGATGCTGCTGACCGGCGAATACGTCACCAGTGAGGACGCCGCCCGGTGGGGCCTGGTCAACCGCGTCGTCGAACCGGACGACGTCCTGCCGACGGCGATGCGGCTGGCCGAGCGCATCGCCGCGAACGCCCCCCTCTCGGTGCGCCGGATGAAGGAGACGGCCGTCAAGGCTCTGGAGCTGCCGCTGTGGCAGGCGCTCCGGCTCGACGTCGGCCCCAATCCGTACCTCAGCGAGGACCGCCGCGAGGGCATCGCCGCCTATCTGGACAAGCGCCCGCCGGAGTGGACCGGCCGCTGACCGGCGCAGCTCAGGGGCCGAGGATCCAGAGCATCTGCGTGCGGGTGCGGGGCGAGTTGCATTCGCCGACCATCACCGCGCCCGCGCCGTGCTCGCCGGGGAAGAGGCCGCGCACGTCCTGGCCGGGGCAGCCGACGTCCACGGGCTCGCGCAGCTCGCCGGTGGTCAGGTCGACCGGGCGGGCCCCGGCGCGCGCCGGAAGCAGACCCCACACCTGGGCTGGCTCGACGACGAGCGCATAGTCGTAGGAGTCGTCGAGCTGGGCGAGCACCGGGCCGGCCTCGCCACCCGGCGGAACCGCCATGACCCAGCCCCCGCCTGCAGACACCTCCACGACCAGGAACGTCGTTCCGTCCCCGCCGGCGGCGACGGCATGGGTCTGCGCGCGCTCCGACCGGCTCGTCACCGGCACCGGCCGACCTGTCGCCTGCAGCGTGCCGTCGAAGGAGAGCAGCGTCGGGATCCGGTCGGAGCTCCTGGCGTCCGGGGTCGCGTCCACGACGAGCGTCACCCCGCCGTCGGGCAGGGGCACCAGTCCGGCCAGCTCGTGGCCGGCCGGCGACTCCGACACCGCGGCGACGTCGGCGGCGAGGTCGCGGTCGGCCAGCACTGTCCCGGTGGCGGCGTCCAGCGCGATCAGCCGTTCCCGGGCGCCGCCACCGGAGAGGGTGGACAGGAACAGGTAGAGCGTCCGGCCGTCGGGTGCGAGCGCCGACCGACCGAAGGCGAACAGCGTCTTGCCGGCGTAGGGCTCGACGACCGTCGTCCGCACGCGTCCGCTCGACGGATCGACCACCGCCAGCCCGTAGCCCGCGCGGCGGCCCTCTGCCGTGCGCAGCGTCCCGGTGACCACGACAGCGCCATCGGCCAGCAGGTGCAGTCCCCAGACGTCGTCCACGCCCGTCAGCTCCACCGATCCGCGAACCGCGAAGCCGGTGCCCGACGGGCGCACGGTGGCCAGTCGCGGCGCCCGGCTCGACCCGACGGGCGCGAGCGTGACGTGGACCGTGCCACCCGGCCCGGCGACCGCCTGCTCCACCTGGGAGAAGACCCCTGGCGCCGCCGCGGTCAGATCCACTGTCCCCACGACCGCGCGCAGGGGGCCCGTGCTGAGCGGCTGGTCGGCCGCGGGTGTCCCGGGCGTCGCGGGCCCCCTGCCCCGGGGGCCGTCCGCTCCCGCGTCCGCTCCCGCCGTCGCGGCCGGCGCCGTGCGGGGATCGCCTGCGGAGCGCGCCCCCGGGGCAGGGCATCCGCTGAGCGCCGTCAGGACGGCGGCCGTGACCACGGCGACGGCGAGGCGCCGTGCCCGCCCGGTGCCGCAAGATGACGGATGCATCACGAGTCGTCCCATCGAACCTCGGCGGAGCCGGATCCGACCACGCGCCTGTCATCCTGCGCTCGACCCAGCACGTGGGCCACAGAGCCGGAGGAGATCCCATGACCTGCTCGCACTGCAGCACCGCGGAACAGCGCGGTCGTTACTGCGTCGGCTGCGGAAAGCTGCTGCCGCCTTCGCTCCTGCCGGCCCGCCGGGTACGGCTCGCCCCGCGCCCGCTGGAGAACGACGACACCCAGCCGGTGCTGCGCTTCCGCGTGACGCCGCGCCCACCTGCCCTCGACGAAGCGGCCCCCGCCGCCGTCTGACCCGCCGCCGTCCGACCCCGCCGTCCGACCCCGCCGGGGAGCGCCTTCCGTACGGGAGGTTCCTCCCCGGCAGGCGCTCCTGGTTCCAGTGGACCCCCGTCGCCTAACGGCTGGGAGCGAGCTCCCGCTCGGCAGGCTCGGGCAACGCCTCGCCGTCGGACTCCCGGATCCCGTACCGCGCGTAGAACCGGCGCAGCGGCCCCGGCGCGTACCAGTTGGCCCGCCCGAGCAGCCGCATCGTGGCGGGCACCAGCAGGATCCGCACGATCGTCGCGTCGACCACGATGGCGATCAGCATCGCGACGCCGATCATCTTGATGAAGGTGATCCCCGACAGCGAGAACGCGCCGATCACCACGAGCAGGAGCAACGCCGCGCTGGTGATGATCCCGCCGGTGCGCTGCAGCCCGGTCGCGACCGCGGCCGTGTTGTCGCCGGTCAGGTCGTACTGCTCGCGGATCCGCGACATGAGGAAGACCTCGTAGTCCATGGAGAGCCCGAAGACGATCGCCAGCACGAGGATCGGCTGGGTCGCCTCCACGAACCCGGTCGGCGTGAAGTCCAGGACCCCCGACAGGTGGCCCTCCTGGAAGATCCACACCAGCGCGCCGAACGACGCCCCCAGCGACAGGACGTTCATCACCAGCGCCTTGACCGGCAGCACGACCGAGCCGAACGCCAGGAACAGCAGCACGAACGTCGTGGTCACCACCATCAGGGCCATCCACGGCAGCAGCCTTCCCAGGCTCGCCAGCAGGTCGGCGAAGACGGCGCTCTGCCCGCCCACGAGTACCTGGGCCCCCTCGGGCGCCGGCACGGCGCGGACGTCGGCCACCAGGTCGCGAGCCTCCTTGGCCACCGGGTCGCCGGGATAGGCGATCGACACGCGGGCGGTGTCCCCGGCCGCTCCGGTCACCGTTGTGCCCTCCACGCCGGGCACGGCATCGACCGCCTGGACGTAGGCCTGGAGGGCGGCCGTGCCGGCGGGGGAGCGGACGTCGTCCGGCAGGGTGAGGATCGACTGGATCGGGCCTGCAGTGCTCGCCGGGAAGTCGCGCTCGATGGTCTCGGCGACCACACGGCTCTCCTGGTCGGCGGGCAGCGCGCGGACGTCGATGCCCCCGAACTGCACCCGCAGGAACGGCGAGGCCAGCGCCAGGAGCAGGCCGGCGACGACCACCGTGTAGACGATCGGCCGGCGCATGACGCTGTGCGCGATCCGGTACCACGCCCCTGTCACCGCCGCCCCTGTCACCGCCGCCCCTGTCGCCGCCTTGGGTGCCCGGCGGAAGATCCGCCGCAGCCACGGCCGAACCGAGAGGGCGTCGACCTTCGTCCCGAGCATCGCCAGGAGCGCCGGCAGCAGGGTCAGGGCGGCGAGCATCGCGACCAGGACGGCGCTCATCCCGCCGAAGCCCATGGAGCGCAGGAACACCTGCGGGAAGATCAGCAGCCCGGCCAGTGAGACGGCCACCGTGATGCCGGAGATCGCCACCGTGCGACCGGCCGTGGCCATGGTGCGGGCCAGTGCCTGCTCCACTGCGTCGTCCCCCCGCCCACCCGAGCGCTGGATCTCCTCGCGGAATCGGCTGACCATGAACAGGCCGTAGTCGATCGCCAGGCCCAGGCCGGTGATCGTGACGACGTTGACGGCGAAGATGGATACGTCGGTGAACATCGCGAACCCGCGCAGGGCGGTGAACGCGCCGAGGATCGCGGTGATGCCGATGGCGAGCGGCAGGCCGGCCGCCGCGAAGCTGCCGAAGATGATCACGAGCAGCACCGCCAGGATGGGCAGCGAGATCGACTCGGCGCGGGCGATGTCGGCACTGACCCGGTCGTTGATGTCGGTGTCGACGACCGCGTTGCCGCCGATCTGGGTCTGGAGGCCCGATGCCGACACGACGTCCTTGATCTCGGCGAGTGCGGCGTCCCAGTCGACGTCGGCCAACTGGAGGACGGCGTAGGTCGAGTGCCGGTCGGTGCTCACCAGTTGGGGCGCGCCCGTGCCGTAGAAGGTGGTCGTCTTCTCGAGCGCCTCCTGCGGTACCGCGGCCAGCGACGCGCTGACCGCCGCCTCGAACGCCGGGTCGTCGACGGTGAGGTCGTCGCTGCGGTAGAGGATGACGACGTCGGCGGAGTCGCGGCCCAGCGTCTGGATCGCGAGTTCGGCGGCCTTCGAGCTCTCGCTGCCCGGGTCCTCGAACCCGCCGCCGGTCATGTGCGAGAAGACGCCGGTCCCCCAGACGCCGGCGAAGACCACGAACGCCACGGAGATCGCGACCACCCAGCGGCGCCTGCGGTAGATCACTCGGCCGAGGGCCTCGAACATGGCGTCTCCCGTGTTATTTTCGGGTCGGAGTGAACAGTGTTAGCTAACGGCGCTCACTCTGCATACACCGTTTACTATTGTCAAGGGACCGAACCACGGGAGGAACGAGCCGCATGGCGGAGCTGGCTGCCGAATCGCCGAGTCGCCGCGAGCGCGCCCGGGCCGACACGTTCCGTGAGATCAAGCAGACCGCCCGGCGGGTGCTCGTCGAGCACGGCGTCGACGGCCTGGCGCTGCGCGCCGTCGCCCGCGAGATGGGTATGACGGCCCCGGCGCTCTACCGCTACTTCACCAGCCGCGAGGACCTCGTCGAGAACGTCGTCGCCGACCTCTACGACGAGCTGTGCGACGTCCTGGAGGCCGTCCGGGACGCGGCGGAGCCCGCGACCCCCGCCGTCCAGCTGATGGAGGTCAGCCGGGCGTTCCGCCGCTGGGCGACCACGCACCATGCCGAGTTCGGCCTGCTCTTCGGCAGCGCCGGGGAGGACGTGCTCCCCGCCGGCGTGCCTACCGACGGCGAGCGGCCGGCACAGCTGGCCGCCGCCCGCTTCGGCGCCGTCTTCGCCGCCCTGGTGGCTCGCATCTACCTCGAGCACGGATTTCCGGTGCCGGCCGACGAGGACCTCACCCCCGGACTGAAGGAGCAGCTGGAGGCCTGGTGCGCCAAGCTCCCCGTGCGCCTGCCGCTCGGTGTGATGTCGGTCTTCCTGTCCTGCTGGATCCGGCTCTACGGAATGGTGTGCATGGAGGTCTTCGGGCACCTGCGGTTCGCCCTCGACGACGCCGCCCCCATGTTCGAGGGGGAGCTGCGCAGCCTGGGTCAGCTGCTGGGAGTCCCCGACGAGTACCGCCCGCCCGCGAGCTGATGTTCCGCTGTCGCGGCAGCCGCGGAATGGTCGCGAGAACCGCCACATGACGCGGCTCCCGCGGCGATCTGCCGGCTTCGGCGGCCGAGTCGGGCGGCATGTGGTGGCGGTGGACCGCGGTCGTGACGAGGCTCACTGCTAGCAATCTGCTTGCTGGAGTTAGCACTCCAGGGTTGCGGGGCATGAAGAAGAGCGTCAGGTCATCCCCAACTTTTGGAGTCCACCGTCATGACCGACACCAACAAGCTCATCAACCAGCTGCGCGCTCTCGTCCTGCTCACGCAGACCGAGGAGCAGGTCGCACGGACGCGGATCACGCAGGCCCGTACGGACGCCGTCCGCCGCGAGCTCACGCAGAATGCCGACAACGCGGCCGCGCGGACCATCGAGATCACCGAGCAGCTCCGCGCGATCGGCGGCGTGCCGGACGTCGTCACCCCGGCGATCGGCCGCCTGTCCGCCGTCCTCAAGGCCACCTTCGAGCAGGCCACCCCGCTCGAGGAGGCCCTGATCGGCGACCTGCAGCTCGAGCACCAGCTGCTGGACCGCGCCACCTACGTCAAGGTCCTGGCCGACAAGGCCGGCGAGACCAGGGTCCGCCAGCTCGCCGAGAAGCTGATCACCGCGCACGAGGCCACCGTCGAGTGGCTGACCGTCGTGCTCGCGGAGGAGGCCCTCGGTGGACCCGTCGCTCTCGAGGCGACCCCGCTGCAGCGCGTCGCCGGCGGTGTGGCCCGCGCGGTCAACGCCCCGGTGCGCTTCGTGGCCAACACGGTGAACAACGCCGTCGACACCGTGCAGCACGTCGGGGACGAGACCTCCGAGCGCTTCGGCGCCGTCGCCGGCCGGGCCGCCGCCCTGACCGACGCCGTCAAGGAGACGCTGATCGCCGGCCGCAGCGCTTCCCTGCGCAAGGCGGAGCAGATCGCCAAGCGCGAGGGAAACAAGGACGCCGCCAAGGCCGCTCACGAGGCCCGCGAGGAGCTCGGGGACGTCTCGGGCGACGAGCTGCCGATCAAGAACTACGACAACCTCTCGGTGAGCGACGCCGTCAAGGCCGTCAAGAACCTCAAGACGCCGCACGACATCAACGTCGTGATCCGTTACGAGGAGACCCACAAGGGCCGGGCCAATGTGGCGAGCGCCGCGCAGACCCAGCTGGCCGCGCTGGCCAAGGAGGCCGTGGGCGTCGGCTCCTGAAAGAGGCCCCCTGCACCCGCTGCTCGCGCGCTCGCGGCCGGCCCCTGCAGGGGCCGGAGGGCCCGCATCCCAACCGGGGTGCGGGCCCTCCGTGCGTCCTGCGGCAGTTCACCGAACGTGATCCGCGCGGCACATGCGTGTGAGGTGGCGCTGGGGCGGGGACCCTGGACCCATGCGCATCACACCGGAGGCCCTCGAAGACGAGTTCAGCCTCACCACCGCCGCCACCCGCCTGGACTTCCTCAGCCGGCGGGACGGCGGGGACACCACGCTGAACACCGTCCGGGACCACGACGACGACCACTGGGGGGCGCTGCTCGAGAACGCCGAGACCCGGCTCGACGTCCACGAGTCCCTGGAGCTGCTGGCGCTGGGCGAGGTGGTGGCCCGCAAGGCGCACGACAGCCGGCTCATCGGCATCCGCGCCGCCCTGCGCGGCGGCGCCACCTGGGACGACGTCGCCGGAGCGCTCGGCGTCAGCCCGCAGGAGGCCTGGGACACCTACACAGAGGCCGTCTCTGCCCTGGACGCCGACGCTGCCGCTTTCGCCCTCGACCTCGCCGGGGCCCGTCCCGGCCGCTGAAGCTCAGCGGATCTCGATGCCCTTCCAGAAGGCGACGCGGCCGGTGATCTCCCGGGCGGCGTCCTTGGGCTCCGGGTAGTACCACGCGGCGTCGGGGTTGGTCTTCCCCTCCACCTCGACGGTGTAGTACGAGGCGGTGCCCTTCCAGGGGCACAGGGTGTGGGTGTCGGACGGGCGCAGCAGGTCCTCGCGCACCGCCTCGCGCGGGAAGTAGGCGTTGCCCTCGACGGTGACGATGTCGTCGGACTCCGCCAGCACCGTTCCGTTCCACGTCGCAGTCGTCATGCTCCGATGGTGCACCCATCGGATCGGATCGTGCCGTGCGCTACCAGCGCAGGGGGTAGACGGTGCGCGACTGTGCGGTCCGGCACGAGCGGCAGTGTCCCCAGGTGACCACGCTCAGGGGCGTCGACGCCTCGCCGCACTCGGGGCAGTCGACCGTCTCGGCCGTCTGTGCCCGGGCGGCGCTGATCTCCTCGGTCCGTTGCTCATGAATCGTGCCGTCGCCCCGACACGGGCAACCCAGGTGACTCTCAGCGCAGCGTCCACGAACTGTGGGAACGGGGTGCCTCCAGGGTGGTTGTGGGGGTGCCCCCCCGACGCTACCGGCCCGGACGCGTTCCGGGAACCGTCGCACGGGTGAACCTGGGCAGCCAGGGACCGGTGGGGCAGCCGTCAACCGTGCAGCAGGGCGAAGGTGGCGACGGCGTGCGCGAGACTCCGGCCCTCCTGCTCGACCTCGGCCTCGCACACGGTGAGGTGCTCTCCGCGCACCCGGACCTGCGCCGTGACCTCGAGCGGCCCGGTCTTCCCCGGCCGCAGATAGGTCACGGTGAGCTGGCTCGTCGCCGGCACGTCGCCGTCCCCGGTGGCGCTGCGAACCGCCTGGCCCATGGCGGCGTCGACCAGGGTGGCCAGCACGCCGCCATGCAGCGTGCCGGCCGGATTGAGGTGGTCGTCTCGGGCCTGGAAGCGCAGTCGCGCCGAACCGCCGTCCGCGTCGACGATCTCCGCGCCCAGTCTTCCGGCGAACCCGCCGGCTGCGTCGTCCTCGGCCATGTCGCCTTCCTACCCCTGCTCCGAGGCCGCCATTCGACACCTGGCGACCGGGCCGGACGACGTCCCCGTGCGTGCCGACGCCGCCCGGGTCATGGCCCCAGCCGCGAACGAAAGCCGTGCGGGCCGTGGTCGTCGGCGGCCCTCAGTCCGGCTGGGCGTCCTCGCTGAGCTGGCACAGCGGGCGCCGCAGCCCGCTCACCTCATCCAGCGTCGAGCCCGGCCAGCAACCGGCCGTCGAACGACGCGGCCCCTCGGCGGAGCCGGAGGAAGAGCTGCTCGCCCGCGTCGGTGACGACCACCGGCTGGACGCGGCGGTTGTCCGACCGTCGTTCGCGTGTGACGAAACCGGCCCGGGTCAGGCGGGTGTCCAGGTGATGGGGCGAGACCGAGGAGTGGGACGCGGAGTCCGACGTCGTCGGCCGCTCGGGCATCCGCGAGCTGGCCGGCTGCTCGCCCGAGGCCGCCCGCATCGACCTCGTCGTCGGCACGCCCTGATCCGCGCCGTCGGGCAGCTGCGTCCGGCCGCCGTCGGTCAGGCCAGCCGGTCGAGAAGCGTCCGGGCCAGCGCCAGGGCCGCGGGATCGACGACGTCGGCGTCGGCGGCTGACCGCAGCCAGGCCGTGAGCGGACCGGCGACGGCGGGGGAGAGGGCGGTGATCCACCCCGCCGTACCGGCACGCGCCTCGGCCACGTGCTCGGTCGTGCCGTCCGCGGCGTGGGCGATCACCTCCGGCCGGCTGGCCAGCAGGCCACCGGTCCGCCAGTTCCCGGCCGTGGTCCGTGCGGCCAGGCGGTCCAGCCGCTGCGCCGCCGTCCGCAGGACGGCACGGTCGTCCGACGTCACGCCGGTTCCCGGCGCATGGGCACGTGCGGAATGCCGTCCTCGACGTAGCCCCCGCCGCTGCGCCGGAAGCCGAACCGCGCGTACCAGCCCTCCAGATGAGCCTGCGCACCCAGGGTGATCGCCGCACCGCCGTAGGAGGCGATGCCCTCCTCGATCAGCCGCGCGGCCAGGCCCTGCCCGCGAAAGGCGGCCGCGGTCGCCACGCGTCCGATCGCGCGCGTGCCGCCGCCGTCCTCCAGCACCCGGATCGTGGCCGTCACCTCCCCGTCCGACTCGAACCAGAGGTGCTCGGTCGTGGGCTCGGTGTCCCGCCCGTCGAGCTCGGGATACGGGCACTGCTGCTCGACGACGAAGACGTCGACCCGCAGCCGGCACAGGCCGTAGAGCTCGAACGGCGTGAGGTCGGCGAACCGCGCCCGGCGCAGGGGCAGTCCGGACGCCGGGGGTGAGGCCATGCGCCGAGTCTGACCGACGGCTCGCAGCCGGGCGGGGAGGGCCCTGGCGCGCGCTCAAGCGCCTGTGGTTAGGTGTGCCTTACCTACATCAGGAGGACATCGCGTGACCAGGGCAGGGCGGACGATCGTCGGCATCGTGACCATCGTCGGCGTGACGGGAGTGCTCACCGCCTGCGGCGGTGACGCCGACTCCAGCGACTCGAGCGGCACCACGCTGACGTTGTACAACGCGCAGCACGAGGACCTCATGAAGGCGGTGGTGGAGGGCTTCACCCAGGAAACCGGCATCGACGTCGAGTTCCGCAGCGGTGAGGACGCCGAACTGGCCAACCAGATCGTGCAGGAGGGCGACGCCTCCCCGGCCGACGTCTTCGTCACCGAGAACAGTCCGTCGGTGCAGGTGGTCGCCGACGCCGGACTCTTCGCCCCACTCGAGGGGAAGACCCTCGCCCAGGTGCCCGAGCAGTACCGGCCCTCGAGCGACTCGTGGGTGGGCTTCGCCGCCCGCTCGACGGTGCTCGCCTACAACCCCGAGCTGATCGCCGAGTCCGCGCTGCCGGCATCGATGCTGGACCTGGCGAAGCCGGAGTGGCAGGGAAAGGTCGGTTTCGCCCCCGGCGGCGCGGATTTCCAGGCCATCGTGGGCGCGGTCCTGGAGCTGCGCGGCGAGGAGGCCGCCCGCACCTGGCTGCAGGGCCTCGTCGACGGGGACGCCGTCTACCAGGGCAACAGTGCGGTGATGCAGGCCGTGAACGAGGGCAAGATTCCGGCCGGGATCATCTACCACTACTACTGGTACAAGGATCAGGCCGAGTCCGGCGAGAACAGCGACAACGTGAAGCTGCACCTGTTCGGCAACCAGGATCCGGGCGCCTTCGTCAGCGTCTCGGGCGCCGGAGTCCTCGCCTCCTCCGAGCACCAGGACGAGGCCCAGCAGCTGGTGGAGTACTTGACCAGCGCCGACGGACAGCGCCGGCTGGCCGAGAGCACCGCGCTCGAGTACGCCGTCGCCGAGGGGGCGGCTTCGGCCGACGTCCTCCCGCCGCTGGCCACCATCGAGGCGCCCACGGTCGACCCGGGGGCGCTCAACGGCCCCAAGGTGACCGAGCTCATGCAGGACGTGGGGCTGCTCTGAGCACCCCCGTCCTCACGACCCCCGGGGCGCCGGGCCGACCGGCGCCCCGGGGGTCGCGCGTGTCCCGCGCCGCGGCTCCGGTCCTGCGGCGCCATCCGGTGACCCTGGCCCTGGCTGTCGGAGTCGCTGCCCTGGCGCTCCTCCCGCTGGGCTACATCGCCGCCTACACCGTCGACGTCGGCTGGTCGGGCATCGAGGACCTCGTCTTCCGGCCGCGGGTTGCCGAGCTGCTCTGGAACACCGCCCGCCTGGTCGCCGGCACGGTGGCCTGCTGCGTCGTCCTGGGCGTCGGCGCGGCCTGGCTGGTCGAGCGGTCCAGCGTGCCGCTCCGGCGGTTGTGGCACGTCCTGCTGGTCGCACCGCTGGCCGTGCCGGCGTTCGTCAACAGCTTCGCCTGGATCTCGCTCCTGCCCGGCCTGGACACCTATACCGGCGCCCTGCTCGTCGTCACGCTGTCGTACTTTCCGTTCGTCTACCTGCCGGTGGCCGCGGCCTTCCGCGGATTGGACCCGGCGCTCGAGGAGACCGCGCGCGGCCTCGGTCTGTCCAGCTGGGCGGTGTTCCGCCGCGTGCACCTGCCACAGCTGCGCGTCGCGGTGCTCGGGGGCAGCCTGCTGGTGGCGTTGCACCTCCTGGCGGAGTTCGGGGCGCTGCGGATGCTCCGCTACCCGACGTTCACCACGGCGATCTACGACCAGTACCGGGCCACCTTCAACGGTCCCGGCGCCACGATGCTGGCCGGCGTCCTCGTCCTGCTCTGCCTGCTCCTGCTCCTGGCCGAGCTACGGCTCCGGGGCCGGCGGGGGTACGCGCGCACCGGGCACGGTGCCGCGCGGCCCGTCCGGCCGGTGCCCCTCCGGTGGCTGACCGTTCCCTCGCTCGCCGCCCTGGCCGGGCTCGTCGGACTGGCGCTGGTCGTTCCCCTCGCGAGCCTCGCGTACTGGATGGTCACCGGCTCCTCCACCGCCGTCGACGTGCCCACGGTGGTCACCACCACGGGGACGACGCTGGCGTTGGGCGCGGGCGCCGCGCTCCTGACCGTCGCGCTGGCGGTGCCCACAGGGTGGCTCGCGGTGCGGGCACGTGGCCGGGTGAGCACGCTGCTGGAGCGCAGCACCTACCTCGGCAGCTCCGTCCCGGGCATCGTCATCGCCCTCGCCCTGGTGACGATCAGCATCCGCGTCACCCCCTGGCTCTACCAGACCGTGCCGGTGCTGCTCGCCGCGTACGTGGTCCTCTTCCTCCCGCGGGCGATCGTCACCGTCCGTTCCGCGGTCGAGCAGTCGCCTCCGCTCTACGACGACGTGGCCGCGTCGCTCGGCGCCTCGGCGCCCGACCGGCTGCGCCGGGTCACCCTGCCGCTGATCGCACCGGGCCTCGGAGCCGGCGCGGCCCTGGTGTTCCTGGCCGTGGTGACCGAGCTCACGGCCACGCTGCTTCTCGCGCCGACGGGAACGACCACGCTCGCCACGGCGTTCTGGTCGGCGAGCAGCGCCCTCGAGTACGGGGTGGCCGCCCCCTATGCCGTGATCATGGTGCTGCTCTCGGCACCGGCTACCGTGCTGCTGTCCCGCGATGCCCGACGAGGTTCGACCACATGAGCTCCCTGACCGTGAAGGACTTGACCAAGTCCTTCGCCGCCACCCCGGTCCTGACCGGGGTGGATCTGCACGTCCCGAGCGGCAGCCTGACGGCCCTGCTCGGACCCTCGGGGTGCGGCAAGACCACCCTGCTGCGGCTGATCGCCGGCTTCGACGACCCCGACTCCGGCACGGTGACCGTGGGCGGCCGGGAGGTCGCGGGTGCGCGCGGGAGCGTGGCCGCGCGCCGCCGTGGCATCGGCTTCGTGCCCCAGGAGGGCGGGTTGTTCCCGCACCTGTCGGTGGCCCGCAACATCGGCTTCGGCCTCTCCCGCCGACAGCGGCGCGACGGTGCCCGGGTGCGCGAGCTGCTCGATCTCGTGGGCCTCGACGCCGGTCTCGGCGAGCGTGCGCCGCACCAGCTCTCCGGTGGGCAGCAGCAACGGGTGGCGCTGGCGCGGGCGCTGGCTCCCGAGCCCTCGCTCGTCCTGCTCGACGAGCCGTTCTCCTCCCTCGACGCCTCGCTCCGCGACGAGACCCGGGTGGCGGTGGCCTCCGCGCTGGCCGCGATCGGCGCGACCGCCGTGCTGGTCACCCACGACCAGGCCGAGGCCCTGTCGATCGCCGACCAGGTGGCGGTGCTGCGGCACGGCCGGCTGGTCCAGCTCACCGACCCCCGGACGCTCTACCGCAGGCCCACCGACCTCGATGTCGCGGCCTTCGTCGGCGAGGCCGTCGTCCTCGATGCCGACGTCCGGTCCGGCGTGGCGCACTGCGTCCTCGGCGAGCTCGCCGGCGAGTGGGCCGGTCCCGGGGACGTGTTTCCCGAGGGGCCCGCCCGCGTGCTCCTGCGCCCGGAGCAGCTCCGCCTCGTCGCGCCGGCGCCCGGCGCGCCCGTGGCCCGGGTCCGGCGGGTCGACTTCTACGGCCACGACTCGCGGGTGTGGCTGGACCTGCCCGACGGCGGATCGGTCAGTGCCCGTCTGGAGGGCGCCGACGTGCCGTCGGCAGGGGACGACGTCGCGATCTCGGTGCACGGTGTCGCGCGGGTCTTCCCACCGCAGGCCGCGGAAGACCGAGGGGCCACTGCAGCGGCTCGCTAGGCAGCGGCGTCCGGATCAGTCGAGCGGTTCCTGCTCGCTGTGTGCGCGCTGCCAGAACGGCACCGCGACCCACCACCACGCCAGCAGGGCGCCGACACCGCCGGCCGTGACCCATGCCAGGGTCCGGGAGAACAGCACGTCCACCACGAGCAGGAGCGCGGAGACGACGGCCAGCGCGAGCACCAGGGTGCCGGCGTAGGCCGACCGGCTGCTCCTGCGCAGCAGCGCCTCCTTCTCCTTCTGCCGGAAGAGCACGCGGTGCTGGGCGGCTGGGCCGATGAGCAGCGCGGTGGCGGCGGCGGCCGACACCAGGGCGACGAAGTAGACGTCGCGCTGGAAGTCGGTGATCTTCGCCGCGGTCTGCTGGAAGGGCACGATCAGCAGGAAGGCGAACAGGAACTGGACGCCGGGGAGAGCGACGCGCAGCTCGTTGAGCAGCTCGATGAGCTCGCGGTCGATGCGCTCCTTGTGTGTCTCCCCGTCCTGACCGTGGTCCCGGCCCTGACTCCGGTCCGGGCGCTGGTCCTGCGCCGACGACCGGCCGACCGCTCGGCTCACTGGCCCTCCTCGCCCTTGTCCGGCGGCGACGCCGCCGCGCGGTGTCCATGCCCGGGCCGGCGGGCAGCCATCCATGCCGGGGCCTGGCAGCACGCGAACGGGTGAACGGCGGAGACATGTCGACGTGTGCACCTGGCGATGAGGCGACACGTCGACATGTCGACACCGACCGGCCTCAGGCGCCGGCGACGCCCGCGGCCACCTCGCTGGGCCGCTGCTGCTCGCCGGCGTAGGAGCTGATCGCGACCAGCACACCGGTCAGGGCCGGAATGACCCACTGCAGGGTGTCGAGCTGCTCCTGAGCGGCCGCGACGTCGGCCTGCACGACCTTCGTCCGCTTGCTGGGCTTGGTCCCCCGCTTCGAGGGAACCGCGCCGGCGGCGGACACCCGCTGACCGAGGATGCGGCTGTAGGCCGTGGCGCCGAGGGCGGCGGCGGTGACCAGGGTCTTGAGCGCCGCCATGCCCCCGACGCCCTTCTGCGCGGCGACCCGCTCCTTGTCGCCCAGGAGCTGCCCGACGCTGCCCACGAGGTGGGCGGCGATGGCGGCGGCGTTGACGGGGGTCCAGCGGTCCCAGCCGGCGTTGGTGACGGCGCCGGTGGCCGTGTCGCTGCCGGCTTCGGCGGCGGCGGCGTTCAGCGCGACGGCGTTGGCGAGGGTGCCGCCGAACCAGGCGGAGAGGCCGACGTCGTGCAACGTGCGGGACAGGGTGAGACGAGCCATGGGTGTGCTCCTAGATTCGGTGAGGGGCCGGTCGGCACCTACCCGCTGGCCCCGTCCCCATGCCGATCGCACACCGGGGCATCAGCCGTAGCGCAGGGCGGCCCGCTGCCGCGCCCTCACCGCCTCGATCTCGCGGTCCTTCGGCGGCGCGGTGGTCACCAGGGCGGCGAGGAGCCGGGCCGAGGCGGTGGCGACCTCCTCGACGGCACGATCGAAAGCCTCCACGTTGGCCCGCGAGGGCTTCGCGGTGCCGCTGATCTTGCGCACGTACTGCAGTGCCGCGGCACGGACCTCGTCGTCGGTGGCGGGCGGCTGGAAGTTGCTCAGCGTGCGGATGTTGCGGCACATGCCCGCAGCCTAGGAGCGCGTGGCCTACCGCGAACAGCCCTCAGCCCCGGACAGCGGACCGTCCGGGGCCGAGGGAGCAGGTCGACTACACGTCGAAGCCGGCGCGGTCCACCTTCCGGTGGTAGTGGTCGCCGAGCTTGCCGCCGAGAAGGGCCCCGAGCAGCGTCACCAGCAGGATGGCGACGAGGGTGATGATGCCGGCTGTCGTCGCGGTGCCCTCGTCGATCGGGATGCGCGGGAGGTTGAGCTGCGCGAGCACGTTGTACTGCGAGCCCAGGATGGCCCCGGCCGCCGCCAGCACGAGGACGACGAGCAGTCCGATCACCCAGTCGGCGTTGCCCTGCCGCGCGCCGGCGAAGCGGGGCATCCGCCCCGCGACGTAGCCGCCGGCCAGGTAGGCGAGGAAGAGGATGACGAGAATGGCGATACCGCCCCCGATGCCGAGGGTCTGGGCCTGGTCGGCGGCCTCGCCGGCGGTGTCGACGTTGTTCGCGAGGCCGAGGGCCACGCCGGCGGCCGACAGCAGGGCGACGAGGATGACGGCCAGACCGTTGGCGGTGAGCCAGCCGAAGAACGCGGCGCCCCACTTGATGCCCCCGAAGCGGGCGTGCTGGGCGGCCACGGCGTCCCGCCCCGATCCGCGGGTGACGGTCGCGCCGTCGGTGCGCCGCTCGCTGGCGTCGTGGTCGTGGTGCGTGTGGTCGGCCATGGGCCCTCCTCCGGGCGAGCGGGCCCGGTGGGGCCCGCGTGCGGTCGAGGAACGTGCATGCCCGGTGGGGGAGCGGGCAAACGATCGCTGCGGGCTGTCGCCCGGACGGGCGACAGCCCGGGTTCCGGTCGGGGAGGAGGAAGGCCGGTGACGGTGCTCCTGGTGGACGCCGCGAACGTCGTCGGTAGCCGTCCCGACGGCTGGTGGCGCGACCGTGCCGGCGCGACGATCCGGCTGCTGGAGCGGCTGGCCGGGCTGTCCGGGCAGCGGGTGACCGGCCCCGACGGAAGGCCGCTGGACTGCGTCCAGGTGGTCGCCGTCGTGGAGGGCCGGGCGCGGGAGGTGTCGGCTCCCGCCGGCGTGCGCGTCGTCCGGGCGCCGGGCAGCGGTGACGACGTGCTGGCCGCCACCGCGCAGGAACTGTCCGGCGACGGCCGGGCGGTGCTGGTGGTGACGGCGGACCGTGGCCTGCGCGACCGCCTGCCCACGGGCGCGGCCGCCACCGGGCCGGGCTGGCTGCTGGACCGGCTCGACGCCCTCGAGGTGGACGCGTGACAGGTCGGTTGCGCATGACATGGTCGGACGCCGGGTAGCCGCAGCGCATGCCCCTTTCTTCCGGACGACCGGAGATCGTGCTCATCACGGGCGCCTCCAGCGGCATCGGCCGCGCGACGGCGCTCGAGCTGGCGGGTCGCGGGGGGCGACTGGTCCTGGTGGCCCGTGGTCGCGAGGCCCTGGACGAGGCCGCCGCCGCGGCCCGCACCGCCGGTGCCGCGGACGTCGTCGTCTGCCCGGCGGACGTGACCGACGAGGAGGCGTTCCGCGGCGCGGTGGACGCCGCGGTCGCCCGGTTCGGCCGGCTCGACGCCGTCGTCCACGCCGCGCAGGTCATGGCCTACGGCACGATCGAAGAGCTGCCCCGCGACATCTTCGAGAGGGTCGTCGAGACCGCCGTCCACGGCACGGCCGTCGTCGCGCGGGTCGTCCTGCCCGTCTTCCGCGCGCAGGGCGCCGGCCACCTGCTGGTCGTCAACTCGCTGCTGGGCTCGGTGGCCACCCCGCTGATGGGCAGCTACGTCGTGGCGAAGTGGGGCCAGTTGGGGCTGGTGCGGGTGCTCCAGCAGGAGACCCGGGACGCTCCGGGGGTCAAGGTCTCGACGGTCCAGCCCGGGGGAGTGGACACCCCGATCTATTACCAGGCCGCGTCGTGGGTCGGCAGCACCGGTCGCCCGCCCCCGCCGGTGTACACGCCCCAGCACGTGGCGAGGCGGGTGCTCGCCACGTTGGACCGGCCCCGGCGCATGGTCCAGGCCGGCTTCCTGAACCCGGTGATCAAGGCGGGCTTCACGCTGTTCCCGGGGGTGTACGACTTCCTCGTCGGCCCGCTGATGCAGCGGTTGGCCATCGCGCACGACGACGTGCCGGCCACTGAGGGCAACGTCTTCGGCTCCCGCCCGGCGAAGAACGCGACCGAAGGGCGCTGGCACGGCATCTGAGCCGGGGTCCTCGCGCAGTAGGGGTCGAACGGCGGTAGCAGTGCCGTGGCGGAGGTGGTGCCTCAACACACCCCCCTCCGCCACGGCTCAGCCCCCTCAGTCACGGCTCAGCGGTCGGGCTCCGCTCGTCCGTCGCCGGAGGCGTGACGCTCCACCGACACCGCGTTGGTGAGTCCGTGGTGGTGGTGGGACTCCTCGATCTCGTGCGTGGCTTCCGCGAGGACGCTGGACACGGCCTTGCGGGGGAGGAGTCGCCGAACCAGCGGCCAGAGCAGGATCAGGCCGACGATGCAGTAGACGACGACCGAGATCGGCTCGAAGAGGCCGCCGACGTCGCCGTTGCTGATCTGCAGCGCCTGGCGGAGCTTCTGCTCGGCGAACGGGCCGAGGATCACGCCGATGATGCAGGGGAGCACCGGCAGGCCGTACCGCCGCATCATGAACCCGAGCGCGCCGATGACCAGCAGCAGGAAAAGGTCGAACGTGTTGGCGTTGGCCGCATAGGCGCCGAGGCTGGAGAAGAAGAGGATGCCCGCGTACAGGTAGGTGCGGGGGATCCGCAGGAGCCTCGCCCAGACCGGAGCGAGCGGCAGGTTGAGCACGAGCAGCACGGTGTTGCCGATGAAGAGGCTGGCGATGAGTCCCCAGACCAGTTCGGGCTCCTTGTCGAACAGCTGCGGGCCGGGCTCGATGCCGTAGCTCTGGATGGCTGCGAGCATGATCGCCGCGGTCGCGGTCGTCGGGATGCCCAGGGTGAGCATCGGCACGAGGCCACCGGCGGCCGAGGCGTTGTTGGTCGCCTCCGGGCCGGCCACACCCTCGATCGCGCCGTGACCGAACTCCTCGGGGTGCTTGGAGAGCCGCTTCTCCGTGACGTAGGAGAGGAAGGTGGGGATCTCCGCGCCTCCGGCGGGGATCGCGCCGAACGGGAAGCCGATGACGGTGCCGCGCAGCCATGGCTTCCACGAACGGGCCCAGTCGTTACGGCTCATCCGCGGGTTGCCGACGGGAATCACCTCGATCGGCTTGCGGCGCAGGTGCGCCGCCGTCCACAACGCCTCACCCACGGCGAACAGACCGACGGCGACGACGATGACGTCGATGCCGTCGGCGATCTCCGGTATGCCGAAGGTGAGCCGCTGCTGCCCGGAGGTCTTGTCGATGCCGATCAGGCCGATGGTCAGGCCCAGGCCGAGCGCGGCCAGCCCCCGGATCCGGGAGCTCCCGAGCACCGATGTCACCGCGATGAAGGCCAGCAGCATGATCGCGAAGAAGTCGGCGGGCGAGACCTGTACCGCCAGGTCGGCGACGGAGGGGGCAAGGAGCGCCAGCAGCAGGGTGGCGATGGTCCCGGCGACGAACGACCCGATGGCTGCGGTCGCCAGGGCCTGCGCGGCGCGACCGGCCTTGGCCATCTTGTTTCCCTCGATGGCCGTGACCACCGACGCGCTCTCGCCGGGGGTGTTCAGCAGGATCGACGTCGTCGACCCGCCGTACATGCCGCCGTAGTAGATGCCCGCGAACATGATGAGCGCGCTGGTGACGTCCAGGCCGCGGGTGAGCGGCAGGAGCAGGGCGATCGTCATGGCCGGGCCGATGCCCGGCAGCACGCCGATCGCGGTGCCGAGGAGGACGCCGACGAAGGCGTACAGCAGGTTCCCGGGCGTGAGCGCGGTCCCGAACCCGTCGACCAGCTGGTTCAACGCGTCCATCAGAGGATGCCCTTCAGGATGCCGACGGGCAGGAGCACATTGAGGCCGAAGAAGAACAGGTACCAGGAGCCGAAGGACAGGACGAGCGCGATCGCCGCGTCCCGGACGTAGTGCCGGCTGCCGAGTGCGAAGGCCGATCCCCAGAACAGGATCGCGCCGGAGAAGGGCCAGCCGAGAGGCTCGATCAGCAGGGCGTTGGAGACGAACGCCGCCGCGAGCATGAGGACCGTGCGCCAGTCGCTGCCTCCGGTGAGCTCGACGTCCTCGCCGCCCTCCGGTTCACCACGGCCACCGCGGGCCACGTCGAGGGCGAGGAAACCGGCGACGATCACCAGCATGCTGCCGACGACGACCGGAACGGCGCCGGGGCCCACGGGTCCGCGGGCGATCCGGCTCTCCGGCAGGAGCAGCGCCTGGACGATGACGAGGAGCCCGAGAGCCCCCAGGAACAGGGCCACTCCGTACTCGGAGCGGCCCTGCTCCCGGGTGCCGCCGGGGGCGGCAGAACTCATGCCAGGCCCAGCTCGCTCATCACGGACTGGACGCGGCCGCTCTCGTCGTCGAGGAACGAGGCGAAGTCGTCGCCGGTCAGGAAGGCGTCGGTCCAGCCCTGGGTCTCCAGGGTCTTCGTCCACGCGTCACTGTCGTGCATCGTGGTGACCGCGTCGATCCACTTCTGGGTGTCGTCGGCCGAGATGCCGGGGGGCGCCACGATGCCGCGCCAGTTGGCGAAGACCAGGTCGACGCCCTCGTCGGTCAGGGTCGGCGCGTCGACGCCCTCGACCGCCTCCTCGCTGGTCACGGCCAGGATCCGGACCTTGCCGCCGTCCGCCGCTTCGGTGACCTCGCCGATGCCGGTCGCGGCGAAGGCCACGTCCCCGCCGAGGACGCCGGCCAACAGCTCGCCGCCGCCGTCGTAGGCGACGTAGTTCACGTCGGCCGGCTGCACGCCGACCTCCTGGGCCAGCAGCATCGGGGTCAGGTGGTCGGGGCCACCGGGGTTGGAGGCGCCGCCCACCGGGGTGTTGCCCGGGTCGGCCTTCCAGGCGGTGACGAGGTCCTCGAGGGTCGTGTAGGGCGACTCGGCCGGGACGACGATCGCCTCGGCCTCCTCGATCAGCTTGGCGACCGGGGTGGTCTGGTCCAGGGTGGCCTCGGACTGGTTGCTGAACTGGGCGCCGACGACGCCCAGGCCCATCTGCATGAGCATGTCGGCGTTGCCCTTCTCGTTGACCAGCCGCTGCAGGCCGACGGTGCCACCGGCACCCTCGAGGTTGAAGACCTCGACGCCCTTGGCGAGGTTCTCGTCCTCCATCACGCGGGCGACCTCGCGGGCGGTGGTGTCGTAACCGCTGCCGGCGGAGTTGGGAACCATGAAGCGCAGCCCGGTGATGGGGCCGTCGCTGCCGCTGCCCGAGGCCGAGCCGCCCTCGGCGGTCGTGCCGCAACCGGTGAGTACGAGCCCGGCGGCGAGGCCACTGCTGATGGCGCCGACGGTGAGCTTCCGCAGGGAAGCAGTGCGCATCTTGTCCTCCTGTGTGTCCGGTGGATGACCACCGCGTAAAGAGGACGATGGGCATCGCAGTGGGCCGTGTCACCCTTGAGTGCGCAATGACCTTTGTGGTCGTTGTGTCCACGGTTCGCCCGCCGGACGCGGGTGCTGAACTGGGTCGCCCACCCACGCATTGGACGTCAGGAGAAGCAGATGACCCGGCGGCTGTCGCTGGCCGGCCAGCTGCTCGCGCTGCAGGTGGTCGTCATCTGCGTCGTCCTCGTCGGCGTCACGGCGGTGAGCGTGGCCCAGGCGATGCAGCGGGGTGAGCAGTCCGAGGGGCGTAGTGCGACCGCCATCGCCGAGACGCTGGCCAACGCCCGGGCGACGAGGGCAGCCATGGACCATGGGGAGACCGACTACATCCGCGTGGCGGCCGAGAGCATGCGCAGCGCCTCGGGCTCGGATTCGGTGGTGGTGGCGCGCGCTGACCGCACCGTCGTGGCCACGGCGGACCCCAGCCAGTTGAGCACCCGGTACGACATCGGGGACAGCACCGTCCTCGAGGGCCGGTCCTGGGTGGGCGACACGACGATCGACGGCAGCCGCGCCGCGGTGGCCATGGCGCCGATCCTCGCCTCCCGTGGACCGGACGTGCTCGGCTTCGTCGCGGTGGTGCGCCCCTATCCCGGCGTCGTGGACGCTCTGGCGGACGCGGCGCCGAACCTGTTGACCTACCTCGGGCTGGCCAGTGTCATCGGCATCCTCGGATCACTGCTCGTCGCCCGGCGCGTGAAGCGCCAGACCCTCGGGATGGAACCGGCGGAGATCGCCGGGCTGGTCGAGCACCGCGACGCGATGCTGCACGGCATCCGCGAGGGAGTGGTGGGGCTGGACCTGCGTGGTCGCGTCACCCTGATCAACGACGAGGCGGTGCGGCTGCTGCGCATTCCTGGCGACGCCCTCGGCCGCACCCTGGACGACCTCGGTGTCGGGGAGGACATGCGCGACGCCCTGCTCTCCGAGACCGTCGAGCGGGATCGGGCCGTCGCCAGCGCCGGGCGCGTGCTCGTGGTGAACCGGCTGCCCATCGCCAGCCGGGGCCGGCCGATCGGATCGGTCACCACCCTCCGCGACCGCACCGAGCTGCTCGAGCTGCGCCGCGAGCTGGACCTCACCCGGCACGTCACCGACACCCTGCGCGCCCAGGCGCACGAGTTCAGCAACCGGCTGCACACCATCGCCGGCCTGATCGAACTCGGCGAGGCCGACGAGGCGGTCCGCTTCGTGCACCGGGTCAGTTCCAGTCGCTCCGATCTCGCCGAGGCGGTCACGGCCGCCGTCCGCGACCCGTCGGTCGCCGCACTGCTGATCGCCAAGGCCAGCCAGGCCGCCGAGCTGGGCGTCGAGCTCCGGATCGAGCCGGATTCCTCCCTGCCGGTGCTGGACGACGAGCTCAGCACCGACGTGGTCACCGTCGTCGGCAACCTGGTGGACAACGCCCTGGACGCCGCCTCCTCGGCGGCGGAGCGCTGGGTCGAGGTGGCCCTGGGCCTGGTGGACGGCGAGGTCGACATCGTGGTCCGCGACTCCGGGGCCGGCGTGCCCCCCGGGATGGAGCGGGAGGTCTTCCGCCGCGGGATGTCGACCAAGCAGGCCTCGGAGCGGTCCACGAGCGGTACGCCGGCGGGCGAGCGCGGCATCGGCCTGGCCCTGGTGCACCTGGTGTGCACCCGGCGGGGCGGGGACGTCACGGCGTCCTCCCTGGGAGGGTCCACGTTCGCGGCCCGGCTGCCCGTCGACACCGCGCTGGTGCGCTCGTGATCGGCGTCTTCATCGTCGACGACGACTTCATGGTCGCCAAGGTCCACAGCGGCTTCGTCGCAGCTCTCGACGGCTTCGAGGTCGTGGGCAGCGCGTCGACCGGCGGCGACGCGATTCAGGACATCCAGCGGCTGCGGCCCGACCTGGTGCTGCTGGACGTCTACCTGCCCGACATGACCGGTCTCGACGTGCTCCGCCAGCTGCGGGCCGCCGGCTCGCCGTCCGACGTCATCGTGATCAGCGCCGCGCGGGACGTCGACAGCATCAAGAGCGCCCTGCACGGCGGGGTCCTCCACTACCTGGTGAAGCCCTTCGGCCGCCGCACCTTCGAGGCGCGACTGCGCGACTACGCGGCCCTTCGCGGCCGGCTGCAGGAACTCGACGAGGTGGGACAGGAAGACGTCGACCGCCTCTTCGGCGGCACCAACGCGACGACGCCGGCGGTGCCGGTCACGCCCAAGGGCATCAGCCCGGAGACCCTGGAGCTGGTCCGCGGCGCGCTCACGGACGCCGGGGCCGAGGGGCTCTCGGCCACGGAGTGCAGTGAGCGGACCGGTCTGGCGCGGGTCAGCGCGCGGCGCTACCTGGAGCAGCTGGTGGCCGATCAGCAGGCCGACGTCCGTCAGCGCTACGGCACCGCGGGACGGCCCGAGCGCCGGTTCACCCTGCGCGCCGGCCGCCGCCCGGTCTGACGGAGGACCCCTGCCCCGGACGAGCACTGGCTCGCGGCGGAACCCTGCGGGTGGCGTTGGTCGGGGTGAACGCAAGGACCACAACGACCCTTAGCTGCGCAATGCAGACGTTGCAGGGTGGGTCCGCGAGGCTGCCCCCATGACCATCGTCGTGGGCTTCGTTCCCAGTCCCGAGGGCGAGGCCGCCCTGTCGGCCGCTCTCACCGAGGCGCAGCGCCGTCAGGAGCCGCTGCACATCGTCAACAGTTCCCGAGGTGACTCCCTGAGCGACAGCCGGTTCGCCTCCGAACCGGTCCTCGACGAGGTGCGCGCCCGGTTGGACTCGGAGGGCGTCGTCTACGAGATCGAGCAGCTCGTCCGCGGCCACGAGGCGTCGGAGGAGCTGGTCGAGGCCGCTGACCGGGTCAAGGCGAGCCTGCTGGTCATCGGTCTGCGCCGCCGTACCGCCACGGGCAAGCTGATCACCGGCAGCCAGGCGCAGCGGATCCTGCTCGACGCGCACTGCCCCGTCCTGGCGGTGAAGGCCTCCTACTGACGCGGGGCCCCTGTCCCCACCGCGCAGGCCCGCGGCGGAACCTGCAGGGGGCTCTCAGGTGATCACGTCGAGCCCGGCGCCGGGGCCGCTGAGCAGGGTCGCGAGGATCGTGTCGACGCTCCGCGCCAGGTGGTCGGTGCACGCCGAGGCGGCCTCGTCGGCGTCGCCGGCCAGCAGGGCGTCGACCATGCGCAGGTGCTCGACGACGGACACCTCGATGCGCCGCGGATCGGCGTGGGAGAGGTTGCGCAGCCGTGCGGTGTGCGGCCGCAGCTCGGCGATCGTCCGGCGCAGGTGCTCGTTCCGGGTGGCACCGACGACGGTCCAGTCGAAGCGGTCGGCGAGGGCGTAGAAGGCGGTCGAGCGCGCCGGTGACGCGGCCCGCCGCCCGATCCGCGACAGGTCTGCCCGCAGCCGCGTGAGGGCCGTGCGCAGGTCGCCGTCGGTGCCCACCGCCTGGGCCGCCGAACGCATCGCCTCCGGCTCGAGCAGGGCGCGGAAGGCGAACAGATCGCGCACGCTCTGCATCGAGATCCGGGAGACACGGGCCGCCTGCCGGGGCGCGAGGTCGACCAGCCCCGCGGCGGCCAGCCGCCGGAGGGCCTCCCGGACCGGTGTCCGGGACGCGCCGGTCCGCTCGACCAGCGCGACCTCGCCGAGGGGCGTCCCGGGAACGAGCTCTCCCGCCTCGATCTGCGCCCTGAGCTGCCGGTAGACCGCTTCCGCCTTTCCGGTCGGGGCGGTCATCGCGGCGCCGTCCCCGGCTCGAAGGGCACGCCGGTCTCCGCGGACAGCTGGAGCAGGTCGGCCAGGGTCTGCTCGGCCAGGTGCAGACCGCCCGCGGCCAGCGCTGCCGCCTGCGCGCGGTCCTCCACCTCGCCGGGGTAGAAGACCTCGTCGACGCCAGGCGCCAGGGGCACGTCCTTCACCTCCGCGATCAGCTGCTCGACGCGCTCGGTGTACCCGCCGGGATCGCCGAAGGCCGCGGGGTCGATGGCGAGGAAGAGATGCCCGCAGCCGCTGCGCCGCTCGGGCTCGTAGGGGCCGTGGACCGACGCTCCGACGCTGCTGCCGGTGAGCGCCCCGGAGAGCACGTCCATGAGGAACGTGATGGCGTAGCCCTTGTGGCCGGCCATCGGCAGGAGGACGCCGAGCACGCCCTCGGCCGGGTCGGTGGTCGGGCTGCCGTCGGGGGCCATCGCCCACGTCTCGGGAATGGCCTCGCCGCGGTTCTTCGCGAGATGGATCTTGCCGCGGGCGACCGCGGTGTTGGCGATGTCCACCGCGACGACGCGGCCGTCGGCCGCCGGCGCCGCGATCGACCAGGGGTTGGTGCCGAGCACCTTCTCGCGCCCGCCCCACGGCGCCATCGCCGGGCTCGCGTTCGTGGTGAGGATCGCGACGCAGCCGTCCCGTGCGGCCCGCCGGGTCCAGTACATGGCCGTGCCGAAGTGGTTGGAGTTCCGCACACCCACCACGCCGACGCCGTGCGTGCGGGCCCGCTCCACCGCGAGCCGGCGGGCCGTGTCGGCGAGGACCTGCCCGATGCCGTCGCGGCCGTCGAGGAGCAGCAGGGGACCGGTGTCGGACAGGACGGCGGGGTCGGTGCGGGCGGTCATGGCCCCGCTCCGCAGCCGGGCGACGTACCAGGGCAGGCGCAGGACGCCGTGCGAGCCGTGGCCCCAGAGATCGGCCTGCACCAGGCTGTCGGCCACCAGTGCCGCATCGTCGCGGGGGACGTCCAGCGTCCCCAGCAGGCCGGCGGTGAAGTCGCGCAGTGCCGCCGGCGGAACCGGGAGCTCCGGCATGACGACCCCCCTTGTCCAGGTGCTGCGATCCTGTATACACGCTGTATACAGTTCGGTCCGGCGAGAGGACGGCGATGTTCAGCCTGACGGTGCAGCTGCGGGTGCGGCCGGAGAAGCGGTCGGAGTTCCTCGCCGCGATGTCCGCCAATGGCGAGGCATCGGTGCGCGACGAGCCCGGCTGCCTGCGGTTCGACGTCTGCTCGGTCGACGCCGACGAGAGCCGGTTCGTGCTCTACGAGCTCTACACCGATGCCGAGGCCTTCGCCGCGCACAAGGCGGCACCGCACTTCGCCCGGTGGCGGGCCGTCGCCGGGGACTTCGTCGTCGAACAGGTGAACACGTCCGGGTCACTGCTGGTCTCTCACAGCGCCGAGGAGTCCGCGTGAGCGGGCCGTCCGGTCAACCCGCACCGCCGTCGATGGTTCTGCGCCCTGACGACATCGAACGTTTCGACCGCGGCAACGGCGTCGTCAGCATCCCGTTCGTGGGCAGGTGGAACTGCGAGGGCAACGCGGTCACCACCGGGATGACCGTCTTCGCTCCGGGCACCGGCATCCCGCTGCACTCGCACAACGTCGAGGAGACGGTCCTCGTCTTCGAGGGGGAGGCGACCGCCGTCGTCGGTGACGACGAGTTCGACCTGGTCGCCGGGCAGGCCACCTGGGTGCCGGCCGGCACTCCGCACTGCTTCGGCAACCGCGGCGCGGGCTCGATGACCATCTACTGGGTCTACGGCGGCCGCGACGTCACCCGCACCATCACCGCGACCGGGGAGACGTTCGCTCACCTGTCCGACAGCGACCGGGGGGCGAGTCCTTCGTCGGAAGCTCCGGCATGAGCGTCGTCGTGACGGGGAACCGCCCAGATCGAGGCCGAGATGTGTGCCGGGAAGGACGCGGCCACCGCGTCACCGCGCCCCAGTGAGCCGTCGAGGAGGGCGATGAGGACCACCCGCCGGTACCGCCTCGGCGTCCTCCTCGGCGACGGCATCGGTCCGGAGATCGTGCCCGCCGCGGTGCGCGTCGTCGACGCCGCGCTCGCCGCGGTCGGCGCGCAGCCGGTCGACTGGCAGGAGCTGCCGCTGGGCGTCTCCGCCATCGTCGAGCACGGCAGCGCCATCCCGTCGTCCACGCTGGCAGCCCTGGCCGGGTTGGACGGCTGGCTGCTCGGGCCGCACGACAGTGCGGCCTATCCCGAGCCCTTCCGGTCGGAGCTGAACCCGAGCGGCACCATCCGCAAGCACTTCGACCTGTACGCCAACATCCGCCCCGCGCGCGGGTTCGAAGGCGGAACGGCGATCGCCCCGGACACCGATCTGGTGATCGTGCGGGAGAACACCGAGGGGTTCTACGCCGACCGGAACACGTTCGCCGGCACGGGGGAGTTCATGCCCACGCCGGACGTCGCGATCGCCATGGGCGTCTTCACCCGGCCGTCGATCGAGCGGATCGCCCGGACGGCCTTCGAGCTGGCCCGGCGACGGAGGAAGAAGCTCACGATCGTGCACAAGGCGAACGTGCTGCAGCTGACCTCCGGCCTGTTCAGGACGGTCTGCCTCGAGGTCGCGCAGGGCTATCCCGAGGTGGCCGTGGACGACGCCCACATCGACGCGATGACCGTGCACCTGCTCCGCCGGGCGGCCGACTTCGACGTCGTGGTCGCGGAGAACATGTTCGGCGACATCCTGTCCGACCTGACCGGTGAGCTCGCCGGATCGCTGGGCATCGCACCGTCGATCAACGCCTCCGACGACCGGGCCATGGCCCAGGCGGCCCACGGGTCAGCACCCGACATCGCCGGCACGGGCCGGGCGAATCCGATCGCGATGATGTTGTCCTCGGCAATGCTGCTCGACTGGCTGGGCACCCGCTACGGGGACGCCCGGACGGCGGCCGCCGCCGCCCGCATCGAGGACGCCGTCCGGACGGCCGTCCGCAACGGCGTCAGCACCGGCGACCTGGGCGGCTCCGCGTCGACGACCGGGTTCACCGACACCGTCGTCGCAAGCGTCGGCGCCTGACAGCCTCGAGCCCTAGTTCCCCCGACAGAGAGCGAGCTCCCATGACAGCCCCCGCAACCACCGACCTCTGCGACGCCCATCCGGAGGCGCAGGTGTGCGAGCCGGTGTTCCAGCCCTTCGGTGGCCGGCTCACGTTCAGCGGCCCCATCACCACCCTCAAGGTGTTCGAGGACAACACCCTGATCAAGCAGGCGGTCGGGGAGCCGGGAAAGGGACGGGTGCTCGTCGTCGACGGCGGCGGGTCGAAACGGTGCGGGCTGGTGGGCGGAAACCTGGCGGTCTCGGCGGCGACCAACGGCTGGGCCGGGATCGTCGTCTACGGGTGCATCCGGGACGCCGACGAACTGGCCGAGCAGCCGCTGGGCGTGCGGGCCCTCGCAGCGTTCCCGCGCAAGAGCCAGCGCGGGCTGCACTCGGGTCAGGCCGGCATCCCGGTGATCTTCGCGGGCGTGGTGTTCCGCGAGGGGGAGTGGCTGTGCGCCGACCGGGACGGCATCGTCGTCCTCCCCGAGCCGCCGGCCGCCTCCTGAGCGGAGTGCGAGGGCGCGGCGAACGCGCCCCTGCCCACCCCGGTCGGGCGTCAGTCCGCCTTGACGGCCAGGACGGGGCAGTTCGCGTCGAGCAGGATCCGCTGCGCCTGGCTGCCGGTGATCAGCTTGCCGGTGGCGCTGCGGCGGCGCAGGCCGATGACGATCAGGCTGGCCTCCAGTTCGTCGGCGAGGTCGACGAGCTGGGCCGAGGGCTCGTCTCCCTTGAACTTCTGGTCGATCTGGTAGTCGACGCCGCTCTCGTCGAGGCGCTGCCGGACCGCGGTGAGCTGTTCGGCGTTGGCCAGCCGGTTGTCCACCGGGGCGCTCCCGCGGGAGGTGTTGACGACGTGCAGTCCCTCCTTGCGCAGCTGCGCCTCCTGGATCGCGGCGGTGAGTGCGGCGTCGCCCTGCGGGGTGGGTACGTATCCGACGACGATGGTCATGCCCACAGCCTTCCCGATGCCGTGATCATCCGTGCGACCGACCCGGTCGACCACCCGCGATCAGCGACGGCGGAGCCGGCGGGTGAGCCGGTGCATGCGGCCGGCGGTCAGCCCCTGCGCCGGAGGGGCGGGTGCCGGTTCCGGGTCGGTCAGCGACGCGGCGCGCTCGTGCAGCCGGGCTCGGACGTCGTCGGGTGTGTAGGCGCGGCGTTGGCGTTCGTTGCGGGCCAGCACGGCACCGGTCGCCGCCACCCCGGCGAGGCCGGCCAGTCCGAGCAGCTTCCACAGACGCACGGTCCGTAACGTAGCGGTGTGCCCGATCTCGCACTCGACCAGGCCGTCGAGCTCACCCGCACCGGCGACGTGTGGGTCTTCCGTGGCGCCTCGCTGGCCGACCGCGCGATCCAGGCGCTGACCAACGCGCCGGTGAACCACGTGGGCATGGCCGTCGTCCTCGAGGACCTGCCGCCGCTGCTCTGGCATGCCGAGCTCGGCCGGTCCCTGCCCGACGCCTGGACCGGCAACCACCAGCGCGGCGTCCAGTTGCACGACCTGCGCGACGCCGTCCTCACCTGGCGGCGGCGTTACGGGCAGCAGGCCTGGTTGCGCCAGCTCGTCGGTCCGGCGGAGGACGGCGGTGTCACACCGGAGATGGAGGACGCTGTCCTGCGCACCATCGCCCGCCTCGACGGCAAACCGTTTCCCACCACCCGTGGCCTGGCCACCGGCTGGATCAACGGCCGGCTGCGCCGGCAGACCTCGGCGGACACGGTGTTCTGCGCCGAGCTGGTGGCCGCCACCTACACGGCGATGGACCTGCTGCCGCCGTCACGGCCGCGGAACTGGTACGACCCCGGCAGCTTCTGGTCCGGTGACGACCTGGAGCTGCTGCGGGGCGCGAAGCTCGGACCCGAGATCGCGGTCGACGTGCCGCTCACCGACTGACGGAGTAGGTCGACTGCACCACGCCCCCGGAGTGGACCTTCGTGCGGACGTGCTCCAGGGGGATGTCGGCGGGGAAGGCGCCGAAGGGACTGTGCCCCTCGCCGATGAGGACCGGCACGCGCGTCAGGGTCAGGTCGCCGATCAACCCGGCCGCCAGGAACGTGCGCACCGTGCGCCCGCCGTCGACGTAGACCCGTCGGTATCCCGCGGAGTTCAGCGCCGCAACCGCCTCGGCGAACGAGCCGTGCACGGTGATGCGGGCGTCGGCGCCCGGCTGGAGGGTCGTGCTGAGCACGTGGACCGGGCGGCCCTGGTAGGGCCACGCGGACAGCGGCGCGATGACGTCGTACGTGCCGCGGCCCATGACGAGCGCGTCGGCGGCGGCGACGAACTCGGAGAACCCGAAGTCGCCGCCGCTGCCGTCGTCGGGCGCGCCGCCTCCTTGCGTTTCGCCCGTGAGCCAGGACAGGTCGCCGTCGAGCCGGGCGATGAACCCGTCGACGCTCATGCCCAGGAAGACCGAACCGGTGAAGGACGCGTCCATGGCAGGCACTGTGCCGCACCGGTACGACGATGCCAGGGCCGACGAGCGGGGTGCCCGTGCTGTCCGGGTGCCGCGATGGCCTGGCGCGTCGGCCTCGGTGGGTCGCGCAGGACCCGGTGGCCGGACCGTCGGTCAGGGTGGGGCGCACTTGCGCTCCGCGCGGGTGCGCCGTGCCGGCCCAGCTCGTCGGCGTGGACCGTGGTCCAGTGACTACTGCTCGCCGGTCCGTGGCAGCCGCAGCGCGCCGTCGTCGGTCCGCGGTCGGGACCGGACGGGTGCGTGCCTGCCTGGCCAGGCTCCGGGGACGGCGTCGATGAGCCGACACCGGCTTGCGCCTACCGGCGCCGCGACCCGCCGGCGGCACGCGCCGCGAGCCCCGCGTAGGCCGCGGCGACCCCGCCGCTGACCAGCGCGGCGCGGCGGTAGCGCCGTGATCCCAGCAGCGGCAGCATGCTCGCCGCATGCACCGCGTCGACCACCGCGGCGGAGCGCGCTACCGGTGTCCGGGGAGTGGCCAGCACCACGGCGTTCTGTGCCACGATGCGTGCCCCCAGCACGCGCACCACCCAGACGCGCGACTCCGGGAATTCCGGGCAGAGCCGCGCCACCAGCTCGCGCGGCCGGATCAGCAGGGCCACCCCCCACCCGAGTCCGGCGCCGGCGAGCAGCCGGGTCGGCCTTCCGCGGGCGGTCACGGTGGTCTTCTTGCCCGGATGAGCTCCTGCGGAACCTCGGACTCCGCCTGCAGGGGAGCTCGAGGGTCCGCCGGGACAGGTGCACCCACCCCCTACCTCAGGCAGTCGGTGCCGCCCGGACCGCCGGGAGGGGGGTGGGTGCGCCCCGGTTCTCCGGCAGCGGCGTGAACCCCCGGAGCCGGAGGCTGTTCGTGACCACGAAGACCGAGCTGAACGCCATGGCAGCGCCCGCGATCATCGGATTGAGCAGCCCGGCGGCGGCCAGCGGTATCGCGGCGACGTTGTAGGCGAACGCCCAGAACAAGTTGACCTTGATCGTGCCCAAGGTGCGCCGGGCCAACCGGATCGCGTCGGCGGCCACTCGCAGGTCACCGCGCACCAGGGTCAGATCGCTGGCCTCTATCGCAACGTCGGTCCCCGTGCCCATCGCCAGCCCCAGATCGGCCTGGGCGAGCGCGGCGGCGTCGTTCACGCCGTCGCCCACCATGGCGACCGTCCGCCCCTCGGCCTGCAGCCGCTTGATCACCGCCACCTTGTCGGCGGGCAGCACCTCGGCGATCACCTGCTCGATGCCGACCGCGGCGGCGACGGCTCGCGCCACCGTCGCGTTGTCGCCGGTCAGCAGGATCGGCGTCAGGCCGAGGCCGCGCAGCCGGCGGACCGCCTCAGCGGAGGAGTCCTTGACCGCGTCGGCCACGACCAGGACGCCGCGCGCGGCGCCGTCCCAGCCGACCGCGACCGCGGTCCGGCCGGAGGCCTCGGCAGCCGCCACGGCCCGCTCCAGGTCGGCGGGCAGCGGGAGTGAGCAGTCGGCGAGCAGCGCGGGGCGGCCGACGACGAGCGCGGCGCCATCGACCACCCCGCGGACCCCGAGGCCCGCGAGGTTGGCGAAGTCGGTGGCGGCCGGCAGCGGCCCGGTCCGCTCCGCGGCGGCGCCGGCCACCGCCTGCGCCACCGGGTGCTCCGACGCGGCCTCGAGCGCACCGGCCAGCCGGAGCACACGCGCGGCGTCCTCACCGGTGGCGGGCACGACGTCGAGGAGGGTCATCCGCCCGGTGGTGACCGTGCCGGTCTTGTCGAGGACGACGGTGTCGACGCGGCGGGTCGACTCGAGCACCTCGGGACCCTTGATCAGGATGCCCAGCTGGGCTCCTCGGCCGGTGCCGACCATGAGCGCGGTCGGCGTGGCGAGGCCGAGGGCGCAGGGGCAGGCGATGATGAGCACCGCCACGGCGGCGGTGAAGGCCGCGGGCAGCCCGGCGCCCGTGCCGATCCAGAAGCCGAGGGTCGCGACCGCCAGCGCGAGCACGATCGGCACGAAGACTCCGGAGATCCGGTCGGCCAGGCGCTGCACCTCGGCCTTGCCGTTCTGTGCGTCCTCGACGAGGCGAGCCATCTGCGCCAGCTGGGTGGCGGTGCCCACGCGGGTCGCCCGCACGACCAGACGGCCGCCGGCGTTGACGGTTCCAGCGGCGACCACGGCGCCGGGACCCACCTCGACCGGCACCGACTCCCCGGTCAGCATCGAGGCGTCCACGGCCGAGGAGCCCTCGGTCACCTCGCCGTCAGCGGCGATCTTCTCACCGGGCCGCAGCACGAAGAGGTCGCCGACCGCCAGCTCCCCGACCGGCATCCGCCGCTCCGCGCCTCCCCGCAGGACCGACACCTCCTTGGCGCCCAGCTCCAGCAGGGCGCGCAGGGCGGCGCCGGCCCGACGCTTGGATCGGGCCTCGGCGTACCGCCCGGCCAGGATGAAGGTGGTCACCCCGGCTGCGGCTTCGAGATAGATGTTGGCGCCGCCGTCGGTGCGCGCGATCGTCAGCTCGAAGGCGTGGGTCATGCCCGGCTCGCCCGCGCTGCCCAGGAACAGTGCGTACAACGACCAGCCGAAGGCGGCCAGGGTGCCCAGGGAGACCAGGGTGTCCATCGTGGCGGTGCCGTGGCGGGCATTGGACCAGGCCGCGCGGTGGAACGGTGCGCCGCCCCAGACGACGACCGGCGCCGCGAGGGTGAGGGAGAGCCACTGCCTGAAGTCGAACTGCCAAGCGGGGACCATCGCCAGCGTGATCACCGGGATGGTGAGCGCCGTCGAGATGAGCAGCCGCCGCCGCAGGACCCCGTCCTCCGCACTGGCACCGTCGGGCTGAGCCTCTGGACGCGGCCGGGGGAGCTCGGCGGTGTAGCCCGTCTTCTGCACGGTGGCCACGAGGTCCTGCGGCGTCACGCCGGGGCCGTAGCTGACCTTCGCCTTCTCGGTGGCGTAGTTGACCGTCGCGGTCACGCCGTCGAGCCGGTTCAGCTTCTTCTCGATGCGCGCAGCGCAGGACGCGCACGTCATACCGCCGATGAGGAGCTCGACGTTGCTCGGGGCGGTCACGGCGTGTGCTCCTCGGCGGTGACGACGGTGAACGCCGCCGTCCGGACGACGCCCCGGTGGCGGAAGTCCAGGAACAGCCGGTAGGTGCCGGCCGACGGCGTGGTGGTCATGAACCGGACGTCGGGACCGGGCTGCGTCGTCCCGTCGCCCGGCTCGCCCGTCGGATGGACGTGGAGGTAGGCGAGATCGCCGTCGCGCAACACCACCAAGTGGCCGTACGCCGAGAGGTAGGGCTGCAGGTCCCGGACCGGACGGCCGTCCTGACTCACCGAGAGGGTCAGCTCCGACTCTTCGCCGGGCACCAGCGCGCCGGCCAGGGTGACGGTGTAGCCGTCGACCTCCGTGGCCGTGGACGGCGCGGGCAACGGCTCGGGCACGTAGTCCCCGGCCACGGCCAGGTCGGCGCCGAGCACGCGGTTCTCCCCGTCGGCGGCGGCGACGAAGTCGGCGAACAGCCGCCACGTGCCGGGGGAGAGGGCCAGCGGGGTGCGCCACAGGCCCTCCTCGCCCAGCACCGGGTGGACGTGCTGGAAGCCGGTGAGGTCCCGGCGCACCGCGATCAGGTGCAGGTCCTGGTCGTGGCGCTGGTCGTAGGCGGTCACCGGATGCCCGTCGGGGCCGAGGATCCGGAACGAGACCGGTGTCGCGGCCGTGGCAGGCAGGGGGTCGTCGTCGAGGCTCAGCGTGTAACCGTCCTCGGTGACCATGAGCCCGGCAGGCAGGTGCGCCGCGCCGTCCGGCGCCGGCTCCTCGTCGTGCCCGCCGGCCGCCATGCCGTGGCCGGAGGCGGAGCTGTCGGCCAGGGCGGGTCCGACCGGTCCGACGGCGGAGCCCGCGCCCACGGCCACGCCGAAGACGGCGACCAGGCCCAGGGCGAACGCGGCCATCCGCAGGTGAGTGTTCATCGGACCGGCGGCCGGGTCACGGGCCGGCCACCGTGTAGCCGGCCTCCTCGACGGCCGCACGGACGGCGGTCTCGTCGAGGGGGGAGTCGCTGGTGACGGTCAGACCGCCACTGGCCAGGTCGACGTCGACGCCGGTGACCCCCGGCACCTGGGAGACCTCCTCGGTGACGGCGTTGACGCAGTGTCCGCAGGTCATGCCCACGACGGTGTAGCTGGCGGTGCTCATGACGGTCCTCTCGTCGACGGGGTGGATCGGGAGCGCGCCAGTCAGGAACGGACGAGGCGGGCGATCGCCGCGGCGGCCTCGCGGACCTTCTCGTCGGACTCGCGGCCGCCGGCGCGCGCGGCCGCGACGACGCAGTGGCTGAGGTGTTCCTCGAGCAGGCCGAGGGAGACTGCCTGGAGGGCCTTGGTCATGGCCGAGACCTGGGTCAGGATGTCGATGCAGTACTTCTCGTCCTCGACCATGCGCTGCAGGCCGCGGGCCTGACCCTCGATACGGCGCAGCCTCTTGAGGTACTCGTCCTTGCGGTGGATGTAGCCGTGGTGGTGCTCGTGGGCACCGGCACCGGCACCCTCGACGGTCTCCATGTCGTTCCCTCCCGCGCGTGCGTCTGGAGAGAACCATACCCCCCTAGGGTTTATCTGTCACGTAGCGGTCGGGCCGCCGCCGGGGCCGAGCGGGTCGACGCGGGCGCGCAGCTGCTCGGCCGCCGAGCGGAAGTGGTCGGCGTCGGCGCGGGCCGAGGCGAGCTCGTCCTGCAGGCCGACGATCGTGCCGGCGGAGGCGAGCGAGTGGCCGTCGTCGAGCAGGTTGCGCACGCGGGCGGCCAGCGTCAGCTGCTGGCGGGAGTAGCGACGGTGACCGCCGGCGGACCTGTGCGGGTGTAGCACCCCCGATCCGTCGAGGCTGCGGAGGAAGGCGGCCTGCACGCCGAGCAGTTCGGCGGCCTGGCTCATGGTCAGCGCCGGGTAGTCCGGGTCGTCGAGCCGGCTCGTCGGGTCGGGAGTCCTCACCGTCCCTCCTCTCCTGGCATGGGTGACCCTGTGAACAAGGGGCGGGCTGCACGAGGTGGGTCACAGAGGGCGGGGCCGGGCCCGAGTCGGACCCGGCCCCGCGTGCGGGTCGGTCAGCTCTCGACCGCCTGCCTCCCCTCGTGCTGCGACGACTCGCCCTCGATGGTCCGCGCCTCGACGGTGGCGGGCATGTCGGCTCGCGTGACCTCGATCTTGCGGGCCCGGGCCTTCTCGGCGACCGGGATGCTCACCGTCAGGACGCCATCGTGGTAGCTGGCCTCCAGCCGGTCGGTGTCCAGGCTGCGGCCCAGGACCAACTGGCGCGTGTAGCTGCCGAAGGGGCGTTCGGCGATGCTCCACTCGGCGTTCTCGAGCTGGGGTACCGAGCGCTCGGCGCTGATGGTGAGGGTGTTGCCCTCGACCGACAGGTCGATCGACCCGGGGTCGACGCCCGGCAGGTCGAAGTGGGCCACGAAGTTGTCGCCGACCCGGGAGGCGTCCATCGGCATGCCCGACAACGGTCGGGCGGTGGTGGTGCCGGTGCGACCGGTGAGCTGGTCCAGCGCGCGGAACGCGGCGGACGTGGCGGCGAACGGGTCGTAGGCAGTCAGCATGGCTGTGCAACCTCCTGGTGGATCTGGTGTTCTGTTCGCTGCCCGAGGTAGAAACCTCTAGTGGCAACTAGAGAATACCTCGATCGAGCACCTCGTCAAACCTGTGGGGGCCACAAGTTTCCGTCCGGCGTCCCCGGTGCGGAGCGTCGGGTCAGCGGCTGGGGAGCCCGCGCGGCGCCGGGAAGTCGATCCCGGTGAGGGCCGCGGAGGCGTTCCACAGCCGGCGGGCCAGCTCCGGATCGCTGGCGTCCGGGCTCCGGCCGACCAGTGTGGGGGAACCACGCAGCTCGCTCCGGCCGCTCGGGCCCAGGTAGCTGCCGCCGGGCAGGTCGAGTGCGACAGCCGCGAGGGTGGGCAGCGCGCCGTGGGCGTCCGACTGGGCCACCAGCAGGTTGGCCACCTTCATGGCCCGGTCCTTCAGCCAGCTCTGCGAGTGCCCCTGCAGGTTCGTCGCCGCGTACCCGGGATGCGCGGCCAGTGCCCGGACACCGGAGCCCCCCGCCGTGAGCCGCCTCTGCAGCTCCAGAGTGAACAGCAGGTTGGCCAGCTTCGACTGAGCGTAGGCGCCGGTGTCCGAGTACGGCCGCGTCCGCCAGTTCAGGTCGTCCAGGTCGATGTGCCCGGAGCGGTGCAGTCCGGAGGACACCGTGACCACCCGGTCGGTGACGTGCGGCAGGAGCAGGTTGGTCAGCGCGAAGTGACCCAGGTGGTTGGTGCCGAACTGCAGCTCGAACCCGTCGGCGGTGACCCCCGGGGGCACCATCATGATCCCGGCGTTGTTCACCAGGACGTCGATGTCGCCGGTCCATTCCCTGGCGAAGGAGCGCACCGATCCGAGGTCGGCGAGGTCGAGACGGCGCACCGCCAGGTCGCCGTCGATCTCCGCGGCGGCCAGCTCCCCGCGCGCCACGTCCCGCACCGCGAGCACCACCCGCGCGCCCGCCCGTGCCAGCTCGCGAGCGGTCACCAGGCCCAGGCCGCTGTTCGCGCCGGTGACCACGACGGTCCGGCCGGTCTGTGAGGGGATGTCTGCGGCGGTCCACGGGGTCATGCCCCGAATGTAGGCACCCCGCGGGTCGGCGCCTGGCCGCGTCCGCCCGGCTCCTAGCCTGGCCGGGTGCCGCCGAGCTCCGATCACTCCCACGGTCCCGACCAGGATGCCCCGCCACCCACCGCGGACGCGCTCCGCCGACGGCGGCAGGCGGTCTGGCTCATGCTCCTGCTGCTGGTCCCGGTCGGCCTCGCGACCGTGGTGGGGCTCTTCGTGCTCTGGCCGAACGGGGAACCGACGCGCGCGGGGCAGGCCGCCCAGCAGGACGTCCAGCCGGGGATGACCTACGACGACGCCCGCGTCGTCTCGGTCGAGCCCTTCGAATGCGGCCTCGACGCCTCTGTGCCGGCCACCTGCGCGAATGCCGTGGTGGAGATCCTGGAGGGGGACGGGACAGGCGACTTCCAGCAGATCCAGATCGACGCCGAGGTCTTCGCATCGGGGGTCGGGACGGACGACACGCTGGTGGTGACCCGCGACCCGGGGGCCGAGGGAGGACCGAGCTACCAGTTCTACGACTACGAGCGGAGCACGTCGATCGCCGTCCTGGCGATCGTCTTCGCTGTGGTCGTCGGGATGGTGGCCCGGCTGCGGGGGCTCGCCTCGCTCCTGGGCCTCGGGTTCGCCTTCGTCGTCCTGCTGAAGTTCGTGCTCCCCGCACTGCTCGCCGACCACTCGCCGACACTGGTGAGCCTGGTCGGAAGCGCTGCGATCATGTTCGTCGTCCTCTACCTGGCGCACGGATTCTCGGCCCGGACGACGACGGCGCTGGTGGGCACACTCTTCGGCCTGACCCTCGTCGCCGTCCTCGGCTCGGTGGCCGTCTCGGTCGCCCGGCTCACCGGTCTGACCACCGAGGAGACCATCCGGCTGCACGGCTACGACCCCAGGGTCTCCTTCTCCGGGCTCGTCCTGGCCGGGATCGTGGTGGCCGGGCTCGGCATCCTCAACGACGTGACCATCACACAGGCCTCGGCCATCTGGCAGCTGCACGAGGTCTCGCCGGACAGCTCCTGGCGGGAGCTCTACAACCGGGGCATGGCGGTGGGCCGCGACCACATCGCCTCGACGGTCTACACGATCGTCTTCGCCTACGCCGGAGCGTTCCTGCCGACGCTGCTGCTGCTCGAGCTCTTCTCGATGCCGTTCTGGACGGCCGTCACGAGCTCCATGCTCGCCGAAGAGGTGGTCCGGACCTTCGTGGGCGCGATCGCGCTCGTCCTCACCGTGCCGGTGACGACAGCGGTCGGCGCGTTCTTCGCCAAGGCCGCCGACACCGGGGCCGGTGCGGCGACCGACCGGCGGATGAGCGCTGTCCGTGCGAGGTTCGCCCGATGACCGTCGACCGGCCTCGTCCCGCGGCTCGCGCCGAGCGGGCGGGAGGTAGCGGGGGCCCTCCGGGGGTCCTCCTACTGCTGAGCGCGGCGAAGGCCGCGCCCGGCTTCATGCCCGACGACGAGGGCCGGGCGCTGTACGAGGCCGCCCGGACGGTCGCCGTCCCCGGGCCGCTGCTGGAGGTGGGCACGTGGATGGGGAAGTCGGCTCTCTACCTCGCCGCGGCGGCCCGCGAGACCGGCCGCCAGGTGGTGACCGTCGACCACCACCGCGGCTCCGAGGAGCACCAGCCCGGCTGGGAGTACCACGATCCGTCGCTGGTCGACCCACGGGTGGGCCGCCTCGACACCCTGCCGCACTTCCGCCGGACGGTCGCCGACGCCGGCGCCGAGGACGTCGTCATCGCGGTCGTGACCCGCTCCGAGGTGCTCGCTCCGCTCTGGTCGACGCCGCTGGCTCTGCTGTTCCTCGACGGCAGCCACACCGAGGAGTCCGCCCGGCGTGACCAGGACGCCTGGGTGGCCAAGCTGGCGGTCGGCGGCACCCTCGCCATCCACGACGTCTTTCCGGATCCGGCCGACGGCGGGCAGGCGCCGTTCGGGGTCTACACCCGGGTGGTGGCCTCCGGCGACTTCGAGGAGCTGCCCGGCACCGGCTCGCTCCGGCTGCTCCGGCGGCTGCGGTGAGCGACCCGCTCGGCGGGGAACGCGCGGCCGCCCTCGCCCAGATCGCCGCGCTCACCCGGGAGTTCGACGAGGTCGTCGCGGCCTCCCGCGCCTCCAACGCCGACGACGAGCACGATCCGGAGGGCGCGACCATCGCGTTCGAGCGCCAGCAGGTCGCGGCGCTGTTGGAGCAGGCTCGCCGGCGGCTGGCCGACGTCGAGGCGGCGGTGCGGGCCGTCGAGGCGGGCAGCTACGGGGTCTGCGAGACCTGCGGCCGTCCGATCGGAGCCGAGCGGCTGGCCGCCCGTCCGGCCGCGCGCACCTGCATCGACTGCGCCCGCTGACCCTCAGGCAGCGTCCTCCGCCAGGACCCGCAGTTGTTCGCGGACACCGGCCGACACCGGCCGCCGCCGGCTCAGGGCGGCGGGCACGTCGGGCAGTGCGCGCAGGACCCCCCGCCGCTCGGGTGCCCCGGCGCGGAGGGCCTGCAGGACGAGGAGTCCTACCTCAGGAAGCGGCTTGCGCATGAGGGCGGTGAGCAGCCGGCTGCGCCAGATCGCCGTCCGCCGCTGCTCGGGCGCGTGCCGCCGGGTCGACGGGTGGTGGTGCACGGTCACCGAGTCGACGTAGGCCATGCCCCAGCCGGCGCCGGCCAGGTCGAGGGCCAGTCGTTCCTCCTCGCCCGGGAACCGCACGACCGGGTCGAAACCGCCGGCGGCGAGGAAGGCCTCGGTGCGCACCATGGCCCCGCAGGCGATGAACCCGAGCAGTGCCGGACCGGGCAGGTCGCCGCCGGCCAGGGGGCTGTCGGCCATCTCCGCGCAGGCCGGGTCGAGCCGCTCCTCCGGGCCCACCAGGATGCGGGCGTTGAGCACGGCCAGCCGCGGGTGAGCCCGCATGACGGCCACGGCTCGGGACAGGTCGCCGGGCGCCCACCACGAGTCGTCGTCGGCGAAGGCCACGAACTCCGTGCGGGCGTGCTCGACGCCCACGGTGCGCGCGTAGGAGCCCACGTTGCGCTCCATCGGGAGCACCGTGACCTCGGGCAGGGAGGCCCGTACGGCCTCGGCCGTGCCGTCGCTGGAGGCGTTGTCCACCAGGATCACCGGCGCCTCGTGACGCGGCAGCGTCCCGAGGAGGTCCTCCCGCCGGTCGCGGCTCATGACGACGACGGTGACGTCGGGTGCGCGGTCCTCCGGTGCGGTCACGGACGCACCGTGCCCGCCCTCCCGGCCGGCGAATCGGCGTATTCCCCTACCGGCATGCCCGCCCGCGGAAGGGCGGCGAGGTCGGTGAACAGCCCGGCTGCGGGGGAGGCGCCCGACAGGGCGTCCGCCGCGAGCACGACGGCCCCCGCGGTCCACGTCGTCCGCTCGACCGGCCAGATCGCGTCGTCGGCGTACACGAACCCGGTGAAGTAGGCGCCGTCCGGATCACGCAGATGCTGCATCGCGGCGAGCTGCTCCACCGCGGCGTCCCGGCGACCCGCGGCAGCGAGGGCGAGGGAGAGCTCGCAGGTCTCCGCGCCGGTCACCCAGGGATGGTCGGAGACGCAGCGGGCACCGAGGCCCGGGACGACGAAGGTGTCCCACGCGCCGTCGAGACGCTCGTGCGCCGCCGTCCCGGTCACCGCACCGCCGAGCACGGGGTAGTACCAGTCCATCGAGTACCGCGACCTGTCGGCGAATGCCCCGGGCCGCCCCCGGAGAGCCTCCCCGAGGTCGCTGACGGCCAGCTCCCAGTCCGGCTGACTCTCCCCGCACAGGCCGGCCAGCGCGATGCCGCAGCGCAGCGCCTGGAACAGGCTGGCGTTGCCGGTGAGCAGCGCGGTGTCGTCGGGTATTCCGTCGGGACGCAGCGCCCAGCTCACCGCCCCACCGGCCAGCTGCATCCGGACGACGAGGTCCAGCGCCCGCCGGACGGCCGGCCACAGATCGGTGACCAGCTGCTCGTCCCCGGCGGCCAGCCAGCTGTGCCAGGCGCCGACCGCCAGGTAGCCGGCGTGGTTGCTCTCCGCCGCGGGCGAGGACTCGGCCCCGTCGCGGTACTCCGCCGCCCAGGAGCCGTCCGCCCGCTGCCGGCCGACCAGCCACCGGTAGGCGGCGGCGGCCCGTGCGTGCTCACCGCCGACGTCGAGTGCCATGGCCGCCTCGACGGAGTCCCACGGGTCGAGCTGGCCTCCGGAGAACCAGGGAAGCGCTCCCGATGCGTCCTGCTGCGCGGCGATCCAGCCCACGGTGGCGCGGAGCTGCGCTCCGGTCAGCACGCCGGGCAGCTCGGGCAGCTGCGCGCCGGCCCCGTCACCGCGCGGCAGCGGTCCGCTCCTCTGCCGAGCGAGCGCCGCCCGACCCGGAGCCGAACTCCGGCCGGGATGCGGCGGGCTTGTCCGCGTACACGACCAGGCTCTTGCCGAACAGCGGGTCGAGCACCCGCTCGGCGGTGCGGGTCACCCAGGGACGCGTGGTGAGGTCCCAGACCAGCAGCCGGTGGTAGGCCCGGACGGCGGCCGGGTCCCGGTCCACGCCGACGGCGCACTTGAGCCACCAGAACGGCGCGTGCAGTGCGTGCGCATGGTGGCTCTCGCCGGGGACGAGGCCGGCTGCGGCGAGCCGGGTGCGCAGCACGTCGGCGCGGTAGATGCGGACGTGCCCGCCCTCGTTGGCGTGGTACTCGTCGGAAAGCGCCCAGCAGATCCGCTCCGGGCCGTAGCGGGGAACGGTCACGGCGACCCGGCCACCCGGCTTGAGCACGCGGAAGATCTCGGCCATCGCCGGAACGTCGTCCGGGATGTGCTCGAGCACCTCCGAGGCCATGACCCGGTCGACACTCCCGTCGGGGAAGGGGAGGTGCAGCAGATCGCCGCGCACGACCTCGTACCGCGCGCCGTCCGGACCCTCGCCCGCCTCGGCCATGGCGCCCAGCCAGCGCTTGGTCGTCTCCACCTCCGAGACGCCCCAGTCGACGGCGATCACGGACGCGCCCCGGCGGTACGCCTCGAAGGCGTGCCGGCCCTCGCCGCAGCCGAGGTCCAGCACGGTCATGCCCGGCCGCAGGTCGAGGCGGTCGTAGTCGACGGTCAGCACGCGTGTCCCTTGCGCTCGAGTGTCTCCGCGTACCAGTCGGCCGTCCGCTCCGCCGTGGCACGCCAGGTGTAGGAGTCGAGCACCCGCCGCCGGCCGGCCCGGCCGAGCTGCTCGCCCAGGGACGGCGAGTCGAGGACCAGCTGCAGCGCCGCGGTCAGCTCTCCGACGTCGCCGGCGCGCACCCGCAGGCCGGCCTTGCTGCCGACCACCTCGGGCAGCGCCCCGGCGTCGGTGGTGACCAGGGGCGTTCCGCAGGCCATCGACTCGACCGCGGGGAGGGAGAAGCCCTCGTACAGCGACGGGATGGCCACCACCGCGGCCCGCTGCAGCAGCGAGATCAGCTCGGCCTCGGGCACCGGCCCGGTGAACCGGACGGCGTCGCGCAGCGCCAGCCGGTCGAGCGCGGCGTCGGCGGGCCCACCGGGCTTGGCGGTGCCGACGACGGTGAGGCGGACCGGGCGTTCGGTGCGCAGCTTCGCCAGCGCCTCGAGCAGGTGGACCAGGCCCTTGAGGGCGACGTCGGCGCTGGTGATCGCGAGGACGGAGTCGGCGTCCCGCGGCTGCCCCGGCGGCGGGGGCGTGAACTCGGCCGGGTCGATGCCGACCGGGATGACCTCCACCCCCGCGGGCTGCACGCCCATGTAGGTGGCGATGTCGCGGCGGGAGTTCTCCGAGACGGTGGTGACCGCGTCGAGCCGGCGGGCCACCCGCGCCTGCATGCCGGTGAAGGCGTACCAGCGGTTCAGCGTGAGCCGGCGCCGCAGGCTCCTCGCTGCCGCCAGCTCGAGCTCGCGGTCGATGGCCACGGGATGGTGCACCGTGGCGACCGTGGGCACGCCCGCCCGGACCAGGCGGAGCAGGCCCCACCCCAGCGACTGGTTGTCGTGGACGACATCGAACTCGGCCGACCGGGGCAGCAGCGCGCGCGCCGCCCGCAGGCTGAAGGTCAGCGGCTCGGGAAAGCCCGCCGTGCACATCGTCGCCCACTCCGCGACGTCGACCCAGTCGCGGAACTCCGACGGCCGCGGCAGCCGGAACGGGTCCGGCTCCCGGTAGAGGTCGAGGCTGGGCACGCGGGTGAGCGGCACCCCCGGGGCGAGCTCGGGATACGGCTGTCCGCTCAGGACCTCCACCCGGTGGCCCAGCTCGGTGAGCTCGCGGGACAGCGCCCGCACGTAGATGCCCTGGCCGCCGCTGTGCGGTTTGCTCCGGTAGGACAGCAGTGCGATGCGCAGCGACCGTCCCATGCGTCGGACTCTAGCCAGCCCGGCCCGGCTGCCGGCTACCCGTCGGTAACCGCTCGGTCGAGCCCCCGACCCGCGTGGCTGGCACAGTGCTCGGCATGATCCGTCATGTCGTCGTCTTCACCTGGTCCCAGGCCGCCGACGCCCAGCGTCGGGTGGCGACTCTGCAGGCCCTGCGCGGGCTGCAGCAGGACGTCGGAGGAATGACCTCGCTGACCGTCGCGGACGACGCCGGCCTTTCGGAGGGCAACGCCGACACGGTGCTGATCGCGGATTTCCCGGACGCCGGCGCCTTCCGCCGCTACGCGCAGGACCCGGTGCACCAGGCCGTGCTCGCCGAGCACGTGCGCCCCTGGCTGACCGCGCGCACCGCCGTGCAGTACGAGGTCTGAGCACAGCCCCGTTCCGGTTGTCGCCGGTTCGGACGGTGCCCCGCACGGGGCCCCCTCGGCCGGTCCGATGCGGCCCGCGAGGAAATCGTTGTCCCTGCGGCGGCCGGCCGGCGGGTGCGCCGTCGTCCTGACCGCCGTTCCTTGCGCCTGCGGGGAAACAGCGGATCCGACGACGAGGCGCCCGTCGTCCCGGTCGTCGAGCGGGCACCCGCCGCCCCGACGGAGCGAGGCGCCCGTCGCCGAGCGCGGCCTCGGGTTGAGGCGGGCAAATCGCTCGGTCCGGACGCGACGGTCGACGCCGTCTCCGCGGAGCAGCTCCGCGCGGGCGCCGGCCTGGCGGGGATCGGCCGGGACCTGACCGTCGCTCCCCGAGGTCTGCGCCACCGCGGGTCAGGCATCCATCCCGATATTCCGACGTCGATCAGCAAGCCGGACGGCAGCCAGGCGGCGGTCCCCTCCCTGATCGGCGCGGTGCAGACGGCGACCGACTGGAGGTGCTGGGCTCCGGACCGCTCGGTGGGGGGCCCTGCGGCCGGCGGCGACCCGGCTGGGTTCGCGGACCTGATCGAGGAGGCAAGGCAGATGCAGGCGGGCGCCTTGGGCTGAGATTCCACAGCCAGGTGTGCTCTCCACAGATTCTCGCGGCGGCCCACGGGGGTGTTCGCCGGCCGTCAAGGTCGTCGGTCATGAGCGCCCGGCCGAACAGCCACCTCCCCTCCGACCTCGAGCCCTACCGCGTGCGGCTCTCCGAGCCCGGCGAGATCGCCGCGGCCGTGCCCCAGCTGCTCGGCTTCCGGCCGAGCGAATCCGTGGTGCTCATCGGGCTGGGCGGTCGCCGCGGTGACCGGGTGGGGCTGACCGTGCGGGCCGACATCCCGCAGCCGGCACACGCCGCCGAGGTGGTCGGCGTCCTCGTGCGGAGCATCCGGACCCAACGGCCCGGCGCCGTGGTGGTCGCGGTCGTCTCCGAGGCGCCGGACGAGGGGGCCGGCCCTCTGCCGGCGTTCCGGCCGGAGGGGGGCCTTCCGCACCGCGAGCTGCTGAGGGAACTGACCATGGAGCTCACGGCAGCCCGGCTCCCGGTGCGCGATGCCCTCCTGGTGCGGTCCGGGCGATGGTGGTCCTACGACTGCTCCCAGCCGTGCTGCGCTCCCGGACGGGGAACCGCGCTGCCGGGGGGCGTGACGGCGCTCGAGGCGGCCGCCGTGGTGGGCGGAATGGTCGTGGAGGGCAGCCGACGGGACCTCGAGCGGCGGCTCGAGGACCCGGATGGGCGGCCAGGCGCGCGGGAGGCCTGCATCCGGTGGGCGGGGGAGGGGTGGGCGCAGGCGGCCGCGCGCGGATCGGCAGCGGTCACCGCCGACGCCTGGGCGGCCGTCGGAGAGGCGATGGCCGCCTGCCGCTCCGGCCCGGGGACGGCGACGCCGCGGTTGACCGACGACCTCGTCGCCCGGGTGGTCTGGGGTCTGCGGGACACAGCGGTACGGGACCGGGCCCTGGCACTGGCTCTGACCGCGGACCCCGCACCCCTGGAGGACCTCTGGACGCAGTGCACGCGGCGGGCGCCCGCTCCGCTGGATGCCGCACCGGCCACCCTGCTGGCCGTCAGCGCGTGGCTGCGTGGCGACGGCGCCATGGCCAACATCGCCCTGGAACGCGCCTTGGACAGCGACCCCGACTACCGGCTGGCCGGCCTGCTGGCGGAGGCATTGGCCCGATGCATGCGCCCCACCGACCTGCGCGCCATGATCTCCGAAACGGCGACCCGCGGTGTGTGACCCGGCTCCCGGCCCCTGGTCACAGCAGCTCGGGTCGCTGCCACCCCTCGCCGAGGACGTGCTCAGTCATGAAGGCGAGGATCGTCTCGTACCAGACCATCGAGTTCCCCGGCGTCAGCACCCAGTGGTTCTCGTCGGGGAAGTACAGGAACTTCGAGGGCACCCCACGCTTCTGCAGGTCGTACCAGAGCCGGAGCGCCTCCCCGATCGGCACCCGGTAGTCCTTGTCGCCGTGGATGACCAGCATCGGCGTGCGGATCGCGTCGGCGAAGCGGTGTGGCGAGTTCTGCTCGTAGCGCTTGGGATCCCGCAGCGGGTCGCCCCACTCCTTCTCCCAGTAGTAGGCGGCGTCGGTCGTCCCCGTGAAGGCGTCGAGGTCCCAGAGGCTGGCGTGCGTGACGATCGCCCGGAAGCGGTCGGTCTGCGTCGCCACCCAATTCGCCATGTAGCCGCCGAAGGAACCGCCCATCGCCGCGGTACGCGTCGCATCGATGTCAGGGCGCTGCTCGGCTGCGTCCACGGCAGCCATCAGGTCGGTGTAGGGCGCGCCGCCCCACTCGCCCCAGCCACGCCGCACGAAGTCCAGCCCGAAACCCTGCGAGAGGGCCGGGTTCGGCAGCAGCACCGCATAGCCGCGGGCTGCCATCACCCACGGACACCACCGCCAGGACCAGGAGTTCCAGCTCATCAGCGGTCCGCCATGGATCCACAGCAGGAGCGGCGCCGGCGACTCCGCCGAGGCGCCCTCGGGCAGGACGAGCCACGAGTGCACCCGCGCTCCGTCTGCGCCGACGGCCTCCACCTCGTGCAGCGTGCCGGGCAGGCCGTCGAGGGTTCCGGGGTTGGGCAGTGCCGCAGGCTCCTGGTGCGATGCCTCCGGGTCCAGCCGCACCGGGGCGTCCGGCGAGTCGTACGCCGACCGCAGGGCGTAGAGGGCGCTGCCGTCGCGAGCCACCTGGAGGTGGCTGTAGGCGCCGTCGGCCGTCAACCGCACCGGATCTCCGCCGTCGAGCCCCACCCGGAAGACGGCGTGCCGGCCGTTGTCGTCGGCGAGGAAGAAGACCGCGGAACCGTCGGCGCTGAACTGCGGCGCGCTGGGCCACCGGTCGAAGTCCGGCGTCAGCTCGCGAGCGGTGCCGTCGGCCACGTCGACGAGGAGCAGGGTGTAGTCCGGCGGCTCGTCGTAGGTCGACAGCGCCTCGCGGACGCACACCACGGTGGCGCCGTCGGGCGAGAAGCGCGCGCCGTAGATCTCGGCCAGGGGGTCGTCGACGAGCACCCGGGTGTCACCGGTGGCCGTGTCGGTGAGCACGAGCCGGGTGCGGCGCCCCGCGGGACCGTCGGCGACGTCCACCGAACGCGCCAGCAGCGACCCGTCGGGGGAGAGCGCCATGTCCTCACCGGCACCGCTGGGAGGCAGCGCGTCGGGGGTCAGATCCTGCAGGACCGGGTGCTCGGCACCTGTGGCGGGCTCGTCGGCCGGTAGCCGGCCGGCCCAGAAGAGGTGAGGTGCGGCCGGGCCGAGGTCGTGATCCCAGAACCGAACGGGATATCCCTCGTGCAGGACCGCGGAGACGCCGGCGTCCTTGCGCTTCGTGCGGCGCTCCTGGTCGGCCTCCGGGTCGGAGCCCCCGGGCATGGTCGCGGACCCGACGACCACGTCGCCGCTCTCCGCCGCGACGGTGAAGAAGGAGATCCCGGCAGGGCGGGTGAGCACCGGGCGGGCCTCGCCGCCGTCGGCCGGCAGGCTCCACAGCGCGGGCTTCGGTTCGCCGTCGTCCTTCGCGCCGGGCACCGGACGGGCCGAGGTGAACAGCAGGGAGCCGTCGGGCGCCCACATCGGCGAGGACTCCCCGGGGGCGCTCCGCGTGAGACGGCGGGCCGGACGCTCCCCGCAGGGGTCGACCTCCCACAGTGCCGACTGCCACTTCTTCTTCTCGGCGTCCAGCGTGGCAACCGAGATCGCCAGCCGGCGCCCGTCCGACGACAGGGCGAGCGAGCTCACCCGTGGGAGGGCGACGAAGGCGGCGAGGTCGGCGAACGGGCTGCCCTCGGGCTCGGCGCGTGCGGGTGCTGGCTGGCTCACCGGCGACCTCTCTGTGGTGGCTGTCCTACGTTGGGGTCACCCTAGCCAGCGCGGCGGCGGCAGCGCGGGCGCAGCGATCTTCGCCAGCAGCGCGCCTTCCTCCTAGGGACGCCGGCGGGCAGGCGCCGTACCTCCGTGCCGTCGTCGCGGCGGGTGACGACGACGTCGTGGACCGACGGGACGAAAGCAGCTGCAGGAGGAGCTCGCTGACGAAGGCCGCGCAGACCCGTGCCCGATGCCGCAGCGGCCCACCCGGACGCGGCCGGAGCTCGGCGTGGAACACATCAGCGGCGCGCACGTCGTCCCCGTCGTGGTTCCTCCGCCGATGCACGCGGTCGGCCGGTCAGAGCAGCGGTGCGACCTCCAGCGGGCTGAGCTCCTCGTCGAGGGCGCTGACGAACAGGTGCTGGGCCACACCCGCGGGCAGGACCCGGCCGTCGAGGCTCACCGATCCCTCGGCCAGCCGGGCGGTCATCGTGGCGCCCGGCCGCACGTCCTGCTTGGCCAGCAGGCGGAGCATCTCGGCGTTCTCCTGCAGCTGCTCGCTGATCCGGCGGATGACGACCGGCCGCCCCTCGGCCGTGGCGGTGGTGGAGAGGAGGGTCAGCGAGTCGAGCACCGCGGAGGTCTCGCCGCCCAGGCCGCGCATGCCGGGATGACGGTCCCCCCGCAACGCGTCGAGGCCCGGGATCGGGTTGCCGAACGGGGACACCGTCGGGTTGCCGAGCAGGCTGAGCAGCTTGCGCTCCACCGCCTCGCTCATCACGTGCTCCCAGCGGCACGCCTCCTCGTGGACGTCGGCGTAGTCCAGCCCGATCACGTCCACCAGCAGGCACTCGGCCAGGCGGTGCTTGCGCATGACTGCGGTCGCCAGCTGGCGGCCCTCGTCGGAGAGCTGCAGGTGTCGGTCGCCCTCGACGCTGAGCAGGCCGTCGCGCTCCATGCGGGCCACCGTCTGGCTGACCGTGGGGCCGCTCTGGTGCAGGCGCTCGGCGATACGCGCGCGCAGCGGGACGATCCCCTCCTCCTCGAGCTCGAAGATCGTCCGGAGGTACATCTCGGTGGTGTCGATGAGGTCGTTCACAGGTACTCCTCCGTGTCGGACGCGAGTCTACGGGGGAGGACGGTCGGGGTCGGCCGCCACCGAGGGAGGGGGGGCGCCGGTGTCGCCGGTGGTCAGAACGGGGCGTGGGCCGGCCGAACGGGTAGCGTCGCGACCGTGAGCGACTCGGTGGCCGTCGTCTGGGACGACGCGCTGCTCGGCTACACCATGGGCGGCGACCACCCGATGCACCCGGTGCGGCTGGACCTCACCATGCGCCTGGCCGACAGCCTGGGCGTGCTGAGCTCGAGCCGGCTGCAGGTGATCCGCCCGACGCCCGCCGACACCGAGCTGCTCACCCTCGTGCACGACCCGGCCTATCTCGACGCCGTCCGCCGTGCGCCGGGCGACCCCGGCGTCGGCCACGGTCTCGGGCCGCCCGACAACCCGATCTTCGCGGGGATGTACGACGCCGCCGCCCTCATCACCGGGGGCAGCGTGCAGGCCGCTCGCGAGGTGCACAGCGGGCGCGCACAGCACGCGGTGAACATCGCCGGCGGACTGCACCATGCGATGCGCAACGCCGCCTCGGGCTTCTGCGTGTTCAACGACGCGGCTGTTGCGATCGCCTGGCTGCTCGGGCAGGGCTACGAGCGCATCGCCTACGTCGACCTCGACGTGCACCACGGGGACGGCGTCCAGACCGCCTTCTACGACGATCCGCGGGTTCTCACCGTGAGCGTGCACCAGACGCCGCTCACGCTGTTCCCGGGGACCGGCTTCCCCGAGGAGACCGGCGACCCGGACAAGGCGATGGGCAGCGCGGTGAACCTGGCGCTGCCCAACGGTGCCGACGACAGCGCTTGGCTGCGCGCCTTCACCGCCGTGGTCCCGAGCGTGCTCCGCGCCTTCGAGCCGCAGATCCTGGTCACCCAGTGCGGATGCGACGCCCACCACGAGGATCCGCTCGCCGACCTGGCCCTCACCATCGACGGGCAGCGGGCCAGCTACCAGGCGATGCACGAGCTGGCGCACTCGCTCTGCGACGGCAAGTGGGTGGTCCTGGGCGGCGGCGGCTACGGGCTCGTGCGCTGCGTTCCCCGAGCGTGGACCCACCTGATCGCCGAGGTGAGCGGCGAGCAGCTGGACCCGGCGACCGAGATTCCGCAGTCCTGGCGCGACGACGTCGAGTCGCGGGGGTTCCGGATCCGTCCGCCGACGCACATGACCGAGGGCGGCTACACCGGCTTCTCGCGCTGGGACGCCTTCACCGAGACCCGCGCCGACCGGGCGATCATGCGTACCCGCCGCGCGTCGTTCCCGTACTTCGGTCTCGACCCGGACGACCCGCGTGACTGATAAGGGACCCCCCTTCCCGCCACCGCTCGCAAGCTCGCAGCGGGACCCTGAAGCGGGGCCGAGCGAGAACCCGATGCCGCCGCCGCACTGGGAGGCCGACATCGTCGCCGCGGACGGCGGCACGGTGCACCTGCGGCCGATCTGCCCCGAGGACGACGAGGGCCTGGTCGGGCTCATGGACCGCAGCAGCGACCAGACGCGCTACTACCGGTTCTTCGGGCCGATGAAGCGCCTCTCCGAGAAGGACCTGCCCCGGGACACCCACGTCGACCACGTCGACCGGGTGGCCTTCGTCGTGCTGCTGGGCGACTCTCTGGTCGCCGTCGGGCGCTACGACCGCTATCCCGGAACCGACGACGCCGAGGTCGCGTTCCTGGTCGAGGACGCGCACCAGGGACGGGGCCTCGGGTCGGTCCTGCTCGAGCACCTCGCCGCCGCCGCCCGGGAGCGCGGCATCAAGCGGTTCGTCGCCGAGGTCCTGGCCCAGAACGGCAAGATGGTGCGCGTCTTCCAGGACGCCGGCTACCGGGCAACCCGCGAGTACGAGGACGGCGTCGTCCACCTGACCTTTCCGATCGAGCAGACCGAGGACGCGCTGGCGGTCGCCTACGAGCGGGAGCAGCGCAGCGAGTCGCGGTCGATCGCCCGTCTGCTCACCCCGTCGTCGGTCGCGGTGGTGGGCGCCAGCAACGACGAGGGCAAGATTGGCAACGCCGTGCTCCGCCACCTGCTCGACTACGGCTTCGCGGGCCCGGTCTACCCGGTCAACCCGGGCGCCCGGCATGTGCGCGGGGTGCCGGCGTACGCCGGTATCGAGTCGATCCCGGACGACGTCGACCTCGCCGTCCTGGCCGTGCCGGCCGACGAGGTCGCCGGGGTCGTCGAGGCGTGCCGGCGCAAGCGGGTGCGCGGTCTCGTGGTCATCTCCGGCGGGTTCGGCGAGACCGGTCCGGAAGGGCGGGCGGCGGAGCGGCTACTGGTCGCCTCCGCGCGGGCCTCGGGTATGCGGGTGGTGGGGCCGAACTGCCTCGGCATCGTCAACACCGATCCGGAGGTGAAGCTCAACGCCAGCTTGGCACCGCTGATCCCGGGCCGCGGTCGGGTCGGCTTCTTCGCCCAGTCCGGCGCCCTCGGGGTCGCGCTGCTCGAGCGGGCGCGCAGCCGCAACATCGGGCTGTCCACCTTCGTCTCGGCCGGCAACCGGGCCGACGTCAGCGGCAACGACCTCCTGCAGTACTGGGCGACCGACCCCGGCACGGAGGTGGTGCTGCTCTACCTGGAGAGCTTCGGCAACCCCCGCAAGTTCGCCCGGCTGGCCCGCAGCGTCGGCCGCACCAAGCCGGTGGTGGCCGTGAAGAGCGGGCGGCACGTCGGCGTCACGCCCGGCCTGGCCGGCACCTCCGTCACGGTCCCCGAGGAGTCGGTGGGCGCGTTGTTCGCCTCGGCCGGCGTCATCCGGGTCGATACCGTCGCCCAGCTGCTCGACGTCGGCACCCTGTTGGCTCACCAGCCGCTGCCCGCAGGGAACCGGGTGGCGGTGGTGGGCAACTCCACGGCGATGGGCGCCCTGGTGGCGGACTCGGTGCTCGAGGAGGGGCTCACGCTGGCGCACGAGGCGCCGGTCGACATCGGGGTGGGCGGAACGCCCGAGGACTTCCGCATGGCCCTGCAGGACGCGGTGGACGACGACCGCGTCGATGCGGTCGTCGCGGTCTTCCTCCCGCCGCTGATGGCCGGCTCGCAGGAGTTCGGTCCCGCCCTGCGCGAGGTCGCCCGGCACTCGGTCAAGCCGATCGTCGCGACCTTCCTGTCCACCGAGGGCATCCCGCCGGAGCTCGCCGTCCCCGACGAGAGCGGCATGCCCGCGCGCGGCTCAGTGCCCTCCTTCTCCACTCCCGAGCGCGCGGTGATCGCACTGGCCCGCGTCGCCGAATACGCGCGGTGGCGGCGCCGGCCCGTGGGCGAGCTGCCCGAGCTGCCCGACATCGACGAGGACGCCGGCCGGGCGCTCGTGCGCCGGGTGCTCGCCGACGCGCCGCGTGGCCGCGAACTCACCGACGACGAGCTGATCACCCTGCTCGGGGCCTACGGCGTGCCGCTGCTGGCCACGCGGACGGTCAGCGACGTGGAGGCGGCGGTCGAGGCGGCCGCGGAGGTCGGCTACCCCGTCGTCCTCAAGTCGACGGCGCCGTGGCTGCGGCACCGGGCCGATCTCGGTGGTGTGCGCCTCGACCTGACCGACCCCGGTGCGGTCCGCACGGCGTTCGCGGCCATCCCCTCCGGCGACCCGGTCATCGTGCAGGAGATGGCCGCCCCCGGCGTGGCGACGGTGGTGGAGGTCGTCGACGACCCGTCCTTCGGGGCGCTGGTCAGTTTCGGCGTCGGGGGCGTGGCCACCGATTTGCTGGGCGACCGCGCCTACCGCACCGTTCCGCTCACCGACCTGGACGCCGCCGAGCTGGTCCGGGCCCCGCGCGCCTGGCCGCTGCTCAACGGGTACCGCGGCTCGGAGCCGGTGGATGTCGAGGCGCTCGAGGACCTGCTGCTGCGCGTCGCCCGGCTGGCCGACGACCTGCCCGAGGTGCTGCGCCTGACGCTGGAGCCGATCATCGTCGGGCCGGCGAAGCCCTGGCACGGCGGGCGTTCGCTGGTGGTCGCCGGCGGCGGCGCGTCGGTCGGGCCGCCGACCGCTCGCGTCGATCCCGGGCCACGCAGGATGCGGTCACCGGTCTGAGAACGACGAGAGCCCGCCCCCTCGCGGGGACGGGCTGTCCGTCGTCGTACAGGGCTCAGGCCAGGTAGTCCCTGAGGGCATCGGCGCGTTCCGGGGTGCGGAGCTTGGCCATCGTCTCGCGTTCGATCTGGCGGACCCGCTCGCGGGACAGGCCGAACTGCCGGCCGATCTGCTCGAGCGTGCGGGGCTGGTGGCCGTCGAGGCCGAACCGCAGGACCACCACGTCGCGCTCCCGGTCCTCCAGGGTGGAGAGCACGGTGCGGACGTCGCCCTTCATCATCTGGAAGGCGACCGCGTCCTCGGCGACCGCGGCGTCGGCGTCCTCGATGAAGTCGCCGAGGCGGGACTCCTCGTCGGCGCCGACCGTCTGGTCGAGGCTGACCAGGTCGCGCGAGTACTCCAACAGCTCGGTGATCCGCTCCGGGGTCATGTCGAGCTCCAGGCCCAGCTCCTCGGCGGTGGGCTCCCGCTCCAGCTCCTGGTGGATCCGGCGGCGGGTGCGCACGACCTTGTTGACCTGCTCGGCCAGGTGGACGGGCAGGCGGATCGTGCGGCCCGAGTCGGCCATGGCGCGGGTGATCGCCTGACGGATCCACCACGTGGCGTACGTGGAGAACTTGAAGCCCTTCGTGTAGTCGAACTTCTCGACCGCACGGATCAGCCCGACGTTGCCCTCCTGGATCAGGTCGAGGAACGTCATGCCGTGGCCGGTGTAGCGCTTGGCCACCGAGACGACCAGGCGCAGGTTGGCTTCGAGCAGGTGAGCCTTGGCAGCCTTCCCGTCGACCGCGAGCGCCTGGTAGTCGCGCTTGCGGGTGGGGGAGAGCTTGGGCTTCTCGGTCAGGAGCCGTTCGGCGTAGAGACCGGCCTCGATCCGTTTGGCCAGCTCCACCTCCTGCTCCGCGGTCAGCAGCGCGGTCTTGCCGATGGTGTTGAGGTACACCCGCACGAGGTCGGTCGACACCAGTCCGGAGGTGTCGGGCTCGCGGCGCGGTGAGCGCACCTCGAGGGTGTCGTTGAGGGAAGACTGCAGCAGCGTCACGATCTGTCTTCGTCCTTGCCTTCGGTTCGGATGCACTCGCCGGTCATCGGTGGGCGGCGACGACGCATCCAGGCGTCTGTGCCGGGGCCCCGGGCTGCCCGGACCGGCCCCTTGCTCTTCTGTCCGATGTGGTACGCCCTGCACAACGGCTCGTACCGGGGTTCCTGTTCCACGGATGTGGGGTTCACAGCAAACCGACAGGTAGTGTGTTCCGTCACGCTCCTTACCCGGAGGCCCGGCGGCTCAGACCTCGGACCTCCAGAAGAAGCGTCGTCGGTCCCTCGTTCACCGACGACACCTGCATGCGAGCGCCGAAGACTCCGGTCGCCACCGTGCACCCGCGGCGCCGGAGCTCGGCGACCACCTCGTTCACCAGTGGCTCGGCTCGCTCGCTCGGCGCAGCGTCCTGCCAGGACGGCCGCCTGCCCTTGCGGGTGTCGGCGTAGAGCGTGAACTGGCTGACCACGAGGACCGGGAGCCCCAGGTCGTCGGCCGATCGGGCGCCGTTGTCGGTGGGGAAGATCCGCAGCTCGTGGATCTTCCGGGCCATGGCGAGGGCGTCGGCCGCGTCGTCGTCCCGGCCCACCCCCACCAGCGACAGGAGTCCCGGGCCGATCGAGGCCACGACGGCGCCGTCAATGGCTACCGCGGCTGCACTGACCCTGCTGACCACCGCCCGCACCTCGGCAGTCTCCCCGACGGCGACCGTTGAGTTCGATCGATCGCGCGCGGCGTCGGGTCGAGAGGCCGGGCTGCGCGAAGTGAGAAGCTCTGTGGCTTGGCAGGCCCGCCTGCTTGCTCGTCGCAGTGCTGCTGCGCCGCCGCGGGCCTCATGCGGCAGGATCGCGTGGATGCCCACCCTCACCATCGCGCAGGACCCGGCGGCCGACGAGCTGCTCGGCCGCGACCCGCTCGCCCTGCTCATCGGGATGCTGCTCGACCAGCAGTTCCCGATGGAGCGCGCGTTCGGGTCGCCGCGGCTGCTGGCCGACCGGCTCGGCGTCGACACGCTGTCGGCTGCCGAGCTGGCCGACGCCGATCCGGAGCAGCTCGTGACGGTGTTCAAGGGGCCGCCGGCCCTGCACCGGTACCCCGGCTCGATGGCGGCCCGGACGCAGGAGTTGTGCCGGATGCTCGTCGAGCGCTACGGCGGCCGTCCGGAGGGTCTCTGGTCCGATACGCCCGACGGCGTCACCCTGCTCCGGCGGCTCGGCGAGCTACCTGGATTCGGCGCCCAGAAGTCGAAGATCTTCCTCGCCCTGCTCGGCAAGCAGTACGGCGTGACCCCAGCCGGCTGGCGGGAGGCCGCCGGCGACTACGGGACCGAGGGGTCGCACCGCTCGGTCGCCGACCTCACGGGGCCGGAGTCCCTCGCGGAGGTCCGCCGCTTCAAGCAGGCGCAGAAGCAGGCCGCGAAGGGCTCGGCAGCCGCCGGCTGACCCTGCTGCCGGATCGGAACGAACGTTCCGGAGGCGACTCCATCCTCCCCACAGCGGTGGCACCATGGGGCCCGGACCGGGGGAGGGCCGGGGCGGTTCCCCGGGCGCAACCGGACGGCGGAGGGGACGGATGCCCGTGGCCGAGAGTGCGCAGTTCCCGCGACCGAGGCGGCCCGAACCGGTGCTCATCACCGAGGCAGAGCCGAGCATGGCCGAGCAGCACGCCCACCGGATGAAGCGATATGCGATCACCATGGGCATCCGGCTGGTCTGCCTCGTCATGGCCGCGGTCTTCTACAAGATCGTCTGGCTGATGCTGATCCTCGCGATCCTCGGCACGATCCTGCCGTGGGTCGCCGTCGTCATGGCCAACGACCGCCCTCCGAAGAAGCGGGTGCACGTCAACCACTATGACGCGCGGCCCGACCGCGTGCTGGAGAGCCGCCCCGCCCGGGTCATCGAGGGCTGACCCCAGCCTCCACGGAGGAATCAGCTGGCGCCGGGTCGTCGAACGGCGCCGGCCGCGCAGCGCCGTGGCGCCGCTGGCGTCGGCGTGCCACCGGTCGATGCCGTGACGGGCGGGCGGCCCGGGTGGTGGCCGGGTCCACCGACACCGTCGCGCCGGCGTCCGCGGCCAGCGCGGCCAGGCCCGCCGCGCGCGGGTCCCGGTCGAGCCGCGTGTAGCCGAGCGGTCAGCCCGACGTGCGGCCCGCCGTCGAGAACCGCGATGGTCGCGGGGACGGCTCCCCCGGCACGGACCGCCGCCTCCACTCGTCGGGCCGAGGGGGTCGGGGGGGCGCTGGGCAGGAGGCGCCCTGTCATCATGGTGGGCGGCTCCGGCCGTGCCGCGTCGCCCTCAGCGACGCCCGGCGGCCCGCTGACCAGTCATCCGAGCAGGGAGCGCCAGAGTGAGCAGCAGCGACATCCTCGAGCGACCGGACGTCCGTGAGTCCGATACCAGCAACGCCAACGAGGTCTTCCACTACGTCCGGAAGAACCAGGTCGCCGAGAGCGCGGTCATGGGGACCATGGTCCAGGCGCTCTGCGGGGAGGTCTTCCCGGTGACCAAGAGCCCCAAGCCCGGCAGCCCCGTGTGCCCGGCCTGCAAGGAGATCTACGAGCAGCTCAAGAAGGAGTGAGGCTCACTCCAGCCCGAGCTTGCGCGCCTCCGACCGGAGCTTCGCGGCACGCCGCTCCCGCCGGCGTCGGTCGTGCCGCCGCAGCGGAGCCGGCCACCGCGCCTGGATCGTGGCGTTGAGCTCCGCGCCGAGCAGGACGGCCATCCCGAAGAAGAAGCAGAACAGCAGCGCCCCGATGGGGGCGGCCAGCGCGCCGTAGGGCAGCGCCGTGGTGAGGATGTCGGCGACGTAGGCCCGCAGCAGCAACGCCGCGACGAGGAAGAAGCCGAGGGCGAGCACGGTGCCGGGCAGGTGCCTGCGCCAGGGCAGCCGGTGCGGCAGGACGACGTGGTAGAAGCTCGTCAGCGCCAGGAGCAGGCCGACGATCACCACCGGCCAGTAGACGGCGTTGACCAGCACCATCGCGGTCGGCCGCCAGTGTTGCGGGAGCAGCCCGACGAGGACCTCCCGGCCCAGCACCAGCAGGGGCAGGGTCAGCACCGCCATCACCATGCCGACGACGAACAGCCAGAGAGCCTTCAGCCGGGTCCGGATCGGTCCTCGGACGTCGCGTTGGTCGTAGGCGATGACGATCGTGTTCATGAACGTCGCCGTGGCCGAGGAACCTGCCCACAGCGACAGCACGAAACCGACGCTCACGATCTCCAGTCGTCCCGACCCGAGGATGTCGGCCAACGTCGGGGCGACGAGGGAGTCGACGACGTCGGGGGTGAGCACCCGCGCCGACGCGGTCAGCAGTTGGTCCTCGATCTGGGCGACCGACGCGCCACCGATGAAGGTGCTCAGGTAGCCGAGCGACCCCAGCAACCCGATCAGCAGCGGCGGAACGGAGAGGATCTGCCAGAACGCGGCCTCGCCCGACAGGCCCAGGATCCGGTCCTGCCACGCCTTGGCGACCGTGTGACCGAGTACCTGCAGCGGCACCCGGACGACGGCGGGCCATCCGTCCAGCCGGCCCGGGCGCGGCCGCTCGGGTGCCGTGGCGCCGTCCATGGCCTGTGGGGGGACTACCTGTGGGGGGACGGCCTGCGGGGGGACTGCCTGCTGGGGGACGGCCGAGGCGGGAAACCCCTGCCCGGGAATGTCCTGACCCGGAATTCCCCGCCCGGCGGAGGCGGTGCCCGTCCGGTGCCTGTCCGGCCCGGCCGGGTCGACCGCCGGCTGCGGAGCCGGGGCGCCGCCGGGTCCGGGCGAGTCGCCGGCATGCGCCGGGGAATCGCTCGGCAGGACGGTGCTCATCCGCTCAGTGTGCACGTCGGTCCGCCGACCGGTGGCCGGTGTCCGGGCTGGTGGCCGGCGATTCCCCCGTCCGGGGCGACCCCCTCCGCGGCTGCCGGACCAGCCGGTCAGCCCGGTCAGTCCTCGGCCGGTGCCACGCCGTCCGGCTGGGCCGGAGCCGCCGGGTCCGGAGCCGTCGATGCGACGCACCGCACGGTCGGCTGGGCGGCGTATCGGGTGCGGAAGTTCTCGCGGCGGACCTCCTCGCCGGTGTGCATGTCGCGGAACACGCGCGTGACAGTGACCGAGAAACCGGACGATCCCGGAGCCGCGTGGCAGGTGCCGTCGTCGGGCTTCTCCTGCACCGCCGGCGACGTGATGTCGTACCTGTCGCTGGTGATCGACTCGACGTCGTACCGCTTGGTCCCGTACAAGGTGACGGTCAGTGAACCGGGCGCCCAGGCGGTGTCCACGAGGACGCCCGTCTCGCTGTCATTTCGCCACTTGAGGTCCAGCGAGTCGTACCAGACCGTGGCCTCGCGGCCCGGGGGGTACCGGCTGATGTAGTAGCTGTGCGGCTTGTGGTGCACGTCCTCGAGGCCCGCGAAGAAGACGGCGTTGAAGGTCGTCGTCGCGAGCTGGCTGACGCCGCCACCCACCGAGGTGGTGAAGTCGCCGCCGCTGATGACGCCGGCCTCGACGTACCCCTGGGCCAGGCCGCGCGGGCCGGTGGCCTCGTTCAGGCTGAACGTCTCGCCGGGCAGCACGATCGTGCCGTCGATCTTCGCCGCCGCTGTCCGCATGTTCACCCCGCTGGCGTCGGCGGTGTAGCGCGTGGTGAAGGTGCTGATCTCCTCGCGGATCCCCAGCGCCTCCGCTTCCTCGGTGGTGAGGTCGGCCGGGACCGGTTGGAGGGTCGCCGTCACCGAGCGCGGCTCGGGCGCGAGAAGCATGGGCAGCAGCTGTTCGGCCAGCTTCGCGGGGTCGACCCGGGCGCCCTCCACGGAGGGGACGACGCTGACCCTGCCACCGGAGACCTCGAACCGGGCGTCCTCCGCGGGCGTGCCGAAGGTCCCCAGCTCGTCGCCGAGGGCGGTCTGCAGGGCGGCCGGGTCGATGCCGACCGCCAGGTCGCCGTTCTCCTGGGGCGTGAAGGTGAGGGAGGCGGCGATCGCGGCGACGGACACCTCGCCGGTGGTCGAACCGTCATCGCTGACCACCTCGACCGGCGCCGACAACGCCGGGGTCACCGTCTCGTCGAGGACCCGCTGCGCGGTGGCTGCGTCCACGAGCACGGGGGAGACCCGCACCGGGAGGTCGACCGCGACCGCCGGGTCGACGCCGCTTGCCAGCGCGTCGGTGAGGGCTTCGGCGGCGCCAGCCCGGTCGAGCTCGCGTCCCTCGGCGGCATCCACCAGCCGAGGCGTCGTCCCGTCGATCGCGACGGTGGCGTGGACCGGTGGCCGGTCAACCTGCTCGCCGAGGCCGTCGAGCTGCGCGGTCAACGCGGTCTCGTCCACCGAGAGCACCGGTTCGACGTCGCGCTCGGCGAACAGGGTGACCAGGCGACTCCAGGGGTTGAGTGGCTGGTCGTCGGCCCGGTCGACGGTGGCATCGACATCCAGGGTGATCCCGGCGGCGGCGGGGGACAAAGTGGCCTCGACGTCGTCGGCGATCACCGTGCGGTCGGCCGCGATCCGCGGCGCGAGGTCCTTCTCCAGGGCCCGCTGCGCCGCCGCCGGGGACAGGCCGCCGATGTCCACCCCGGCGACCACGGTGGAGCGCGCAACGTGTCCGCCGGTCAGAAGCAGGTCGACGCAGTAGACGACGCCGAGCACCACGAGGACCAGCAGGGAAACGAGGACGGTGCGGCGCCGCCACCACGGTCGGCGGGGGCCGTCCGGCGGCTCCTCGTCGGCCGGACCGGTCAGGTCAGCGGAAGCCGTCGGTCCGCCGGGCTCGGTCACGGCGGGCTGGGTCACGGCGGGCTCGGGAGCGACGCCGTCCATCCTCTGGGTACGCCGGTCGGCGGCGGGGTCGCCGGACGCGTCCTCTGCGGCGTCGACCCGAGCCGGCGCGGCGGAGTCGGTGTCGGTGTCGGGTGCGCCGAGCAGCCAGTCCCGCGTCACCGGGCGCGTGTCGTCCGGCTCGGCCGCCGCCTGCGGTTCCTCGGCTCCCGGGCGTTCCTCGGTCGCGCTGGGGACGGCGTGTGGTGGCCGGGCGGGCTGCCGTCGGCCGTCGCCGTCGACGGGCATGCGCACCGTCTCGTCGTGTGCAGGAGGGTGTTGGGTCATGACGCGGTCCTCCGGGGGCCGTCGAGGGGGCTCCCCGGAAATGACGGAGCCGCCGGCCCGACGTCCGCACGAGGCGGGACGTCGGACGCGGCGGCGTCGTCGGGTGAGGCTGTCATCGCTGGGCGACGATAGCGTCTCCCTCAGCTCGTCACGCGCTGCTCACCGTCAGTTTCGATGATGTCGACAGCAATGTCGCGAAGCTTTCCCTCGTACTCGCGAGCGTGGTGCCCGCAGAAGACGAGGTCGCTCCCGCTGGCGAGCACGACACGCACCTTCGCCAGTGCGCCGCAACGGTCGCAGTGGAAGGGCACGACCAAGTCGTCGGCGGGCGGGGTCGTCGTCAGCGTCTGGGTCATCTGGGTCATCACTCGCTCTCTACCGCACGGACCCGCGGCTGCGGATCGGCCTCCTGCAC
>JAOPWJ010000229.1 GCA_025965715.1 Blastococcus sp.
AAGACCCACTCCTGGAGCCTGAACGCGGGCCAGGGCTTCGTGCTGCGCGGCCAGGCCGCCGGAAGCCGGTTCCTGGCGTCCATGCACTACCGGATCGTCCCGACGGACCCCGAGAAGTACGACATCCAGGAGGGGCGCTGGCGGGTCGCGACGGCGGCCTACCTGTACGAGTTCCGGACGCCGGACAACGCGAAGCTGTGGGCGATGCACTGGCACCCGGCCGGCAAGAGCCACGCCACCTTCCCGCACGTCCACCTCTACACGGTCCGTCCGGACGGCCACTTCGTCACGCCGCGACAGACGCTCGAGTCAGCGGTGCAGTGGTGCATCGAGATGGGGGCGGAGCCGCAGAACAGCCAGTGGCGCACCGTGCTCGCCGAGTCCGAGGGCATCCACCAGCTGTACCGATCCTGGTCCGAGGACCCCTCACCGCCGACAGGTGGCCGGTGATGCCGAGCCCTCCCGCGGCGAGGCAGGATGCGCGCGGTCAGCCGGGAGTTCACCCCGCTTTCCCACAACCAGCTCCCCTCCGACTGCGCAGCGCCGGGGGAAGGGTGGGCCGCAGGCCCATCCCGCAGGGACGCGCAGCGCCCTTCCGGCGGCCGGCGCAGTCGGACAGGCTCCCGCGGGTGTGGGGACGGGTGCTGTCGTCAGGGCAGTGCCCGAGGCGACTGCTGCTGCGGCCCCAGTCAGCACACAGTGCGCAGATGGTCCGCAAAACGGCCATGATCGGCCAACGACCGCCGAGAGCAACCATCGGTAAGTGCTGGTCAAACGGGGCTTTCAGTCATAGCCCACTGCGCCAAACCACTCCGCGGTCGATTGTGCAAGGCGGGGGTTAGGGGTTCGATTCCCCTCGTCTCCACTCCCGTCACGAGCCACGTGCCGTGCGACCTGAGGCTCGTCGCGGATCTGCGGGCGCCGCGGAACCGGTCGAGCGGGCACAGGGTCCGCGGCCCGTCCGTGCGTCGCCCCGACCGCGGGCTGATGCCCGCGCCAGCCGTGTGAGTTCCTGCCGCCCGTGCTACTTGATGCCGGTGTTGGCGACCCCTTGGGCGATCTGCCGCTGCAGGACCAGGAAGACGGCGAGCAGGGGCAGGATGCCGAGGACTGCCGACGCCATGGTCTCGGCGTACTGGATCGCGGCACCGCCGATCAGGCTGCTCAGCCCTACGGGGATGGTCTGCGACTTGGTCTGGGTGAGGACCAGCAGCGGCCACAGGAAGGCGTTCCAGGACGTGATGAACGTCAGGATCGCGACCGCCGAGATCGCCGGCCGGGACAGGGGCATGGCGATCTGGTAGTAGATCCTCCACCAGCCGGCACCGTCGAGCCGCGCGGCCTCGATGAGGGCCACCGGAATGGCCTTGATGAACGAATGGAACACGAAGACGGCCACGGGGAGCGCGATCGAGGGAAAGATGATCGCCCAGTAGGTGCCCAGCAGGTTGAGCGCCCGGAACTCCAGGAACTGCGGCAGGACCAGGGCTTCGATGGGCACCATGAGACCGGCCAGGATCAGCCCGAACACGACGTACTTCCCACGGAACTGAAGGTGGGCCAGGGCGAACGCGGCCATCGAGCAGACCACCACGGTGAAGATCACCGTCAGGGTGGAGATGATGAAGCTGTTGACGTACCACCAGCCGAGGGGACTCGAGTTCCACGCGAACTTGTAGGCGTCGAAGTTCCAGTTGTTGGACCAGGGCGTCGTGGGGTGCGCCGCGATCTCCTCGTTGGGCCGCAGCGACGTGATCAGCGCCCACAGGAAGGGCACCAGCCAGATCAGCGCGAAGAGCGTCACGCACGTGGCAGCGAGCCGGTTGAACGCCTTTCCGGCTTGCTCCGGGCCGCTCCGCCTGCGTGACGGGCTCTTGGCCCCCGCCGGCGCGTCCACGATGGTCGCCATTGTGTCGGTTCCCCTCAGGCGTTCGCAGGGCTGCGCCGCCGGGCCAGGAACCACCCCGCGGAGATGACGACCAGGACCACGAAATAGACCATCGTGGCGGCGGCCGCGTAGCCGCCCCGGTAGGCGCTGAACCCCGTGTCGAAGATGTACTGGATGACGGGACGAGTCGAATAGGCCGGGCCGCCGGCAAGCAGGATGTAGATCTGGTCGAACACCTTCAGGGATGAGAGGACCTGCAGGATCAGCACCAGGCCCATGGTCGGCCGCAGCAGGGGAATGGTGATCATCCGGATCTGCTGCCACGGCGAAGCACCGTCGATCAACGCCGCCTCATAGACCTCCTCGGAGATCTCCTGGATGGCTGCGGTGTAGAGGATGAAGTTGAAGCCGAACGTCCACCACACGGTGAGCAGAACCACGGCGAACCAGGCGCCGGAGGTGGTGCCGAAGAAGTTCGGGGCGCTCAGTCCGACCCAGCTGAACGCGTTGGTGATCAGCCCTGTCTCCGGCGTGTACATGAAGGCGAAGATCAGGCAGACCGCGGCGGAGGGCACGACGTAGGGAGCGAAGAAGGCGAGCCGGAAGAACCACTGGTTGCGCGAGATGCGCGAGGCGAAGATCGCGAACATCAGCGGCAGGAGGACCAGGAGTGGTGTGGTCAGCAGGGTGAAGAGCACCGAGTGCCACATCGAGGCCCAGAAGTCCCCGTTCGACAGGACGTCGGCGTAGTTGGACAGCCCCACCCAGTCGCCGACTCCCGCCTTCACCGTGGTGGTGTTGAACAGGCTGATCACCAGCCCGATGAGCACCGGGCCGATGAGAAAGGCGATGTAGAGCGCCAGGAATGGTGTGGCGAAGAGCCATCCAGCCCGGTTCTCGCCGCGGGGTGCACGCCTCGCGACCGCAGGCCGAGCCTTGATGTCGACCCCAGACGGGGCCGCCGGGAGAGTGGTGGCGGTCATCGCGGTCTCCGTCCTACACCGGGGGCCGGGCGGTCGAGAAGGCTTCGAGGCTGGTGGTCATGGCGTCGACACCGCTCGTGGGGTCGGTACCTCCGGTGAGCACGCTGGCGATCACCGAGCCCATGGCGGTCTGGAAGTCCGAACCGGCGCCGGTGTACCAGGCGACGGGGTCGTAGACCGCGTTGAAGGCGGCTTCGGTGTAGTTGCTCTGCGGCTTGAGCTCGAGGAACTCCTTGCTCTTCTGCACCGGCAGCCAGGCCGGGACGTGGCCGCCGTCGGCCCAGATGGAGCTCTGGTCCAGCAGACCCTTCACGAAGCGCACGGAGTTCTGGGTCCGCGCGGCGGAACGCCCCGAGCTCCTCGGCACGACGAGTGAGTGCGAGTCGGCGTAAGCGACGGGGTCCGGGCCGAGGAGCGCAGGGAAGGGGACGACATTGAAGTCCAGACCCTCGATGCCGCGGTACGTCGGGATCTGCCACACGCCGTCGAACAGGAAGCCGACCCTGCCCTGACTGAACAGGGTCGACGACGTCGTCGCCGTGGCGTTGCCCGGCAGCAGCGCCTTTTCCTGCGTGAGGCTCCGCATGAAGGCGAACGTCTCCTCCATGGCGCTGCGGTCGATCGTGACCTTGGTGCCGAGGTCGGTGACGATCGGTCCCGCCACGCCGGAGTAGATCATCAGGAAGAAGCGCCAGCAGGTCGACGGGTCCGCCGTGATCGACGCGACCGCCGCGTAGTCCAGTCCGTTGGCGTCCTTCATGGCCTGGAGAGCGGCCACGAAGTCGTCGGCATTCTTCATGGGCTTGAGGTTCTCGCCGGTCGGGTCGAGCAGGCCCGCCTTCTCCGCCAGCGCGATGTTGTAGAAGAGCACGAACGGGTGCGTGTCGAGTGGCACCGCGTATGTCGTGCCGTCCACCGTGGCCTTGTCCCATGCAGCCGGGGTGAACTTCGCCTTGGTGACCCCCTCCGCACTGAACTGGTCCCCGATGGGTTCGAGCAGACCGGCCTGCGCCAGGAGGGGTAGCCGGGACAAGTGCGAGATGGTCACGTCGGGGGGGCGACCGCTCGACGCCGCCAGCGACAGCTTCGTGTAGAACGGGTTGCCCCAGGAGAGCAACGTGGACTCGACCGACTCGCCGGAGGACTCCTGGAACTGCTTCACCATCGTCGCCATGTTGGCGCCGTCACCACCGCCGAACAGATGCCAGTAGATGACGTCGGCCGTCTTCGGCTGCCCCCCGGTGAAGCTGGTCACGATGGGTGACGCGCACCCTGACATCGCGACGGCCAGCGTGACCCCCGCTCCGGCGGTGAGGAACTGGCGACGTGAGAACTCAGGCATGAGAGATACGTCCAGCGGTGACCGGGAAAGCCGACAAGGAACTGTGGCACGGGTCACGTACGCGCGCCAACCCGCGCCCGTGCGGGGCGGAGGCGCCGCGGGGGCCGTGCTGCGGCAGGGGGCTGAGATGCGTGTCCCGGTCGGAGGCTTCTATCGTTCCGCGCGTGTCCGCTGACGCGTACCAGGGAACTGTGACTGCTCGTCGAAGCGACGGAGGAGCCCGCTCGTGAAAGCTACGCAGCAGGATGGTTCCTATCCCCGACCCATGATGTGCCGGGAGGCGTGGACCAGCCTCGACGGCGCCTGGCTGTTCGCTCACGACGACGACCGCCGAGGGCTCGCCGCGCGCTGGTACGACCCCGCGAGCGCCGAGGCCTTCGGGCAGACCATCGAGGTTCCCTATCCTCCGGAGTCGCCGGCCTCCGGGGTCGGGGCACGCGGGTTCCACCCGGTCGTCTGGTACCGCCGGGTCATCCCGCACGACGTCCTCGCCCGGGACGGCGGGAACGCGGGCCGGGTCCTCGTTCACTTCGGTGCCGTCGACCACAGCGCCCACGTCTGGTTCGACGGCCAGCTCGTCGCCGAGCACGTCGGCGGCCAGACGCCGTTCACCGCAGACATCACGGATGCGCTGGCGTCCGGCCGGGATCAGGGCCCGGAGGAGCACGTCCTCGTAGTCCGGGCCGAGGACGATCCGCACGCTCTGCACCAACCTCGCGGCAAGCAGGACTGGAGGGAGAAGCCGCACGGGATCTGGTACGAACGGACGACCGGAATCTGGCAGTCGGTCTGGCTCGAGATCGTTCCTCGCCACGCCGTCGCCGACGTCGCATGGACCTTCTACGCGTCCTCCGCCGTGGTGCACGGGGAGATCACGCTGGCGGCCACGCCGGCGAGTCCGCTGGGGCTGCAGGTCACGTTGAGCCTCGGCGAGGAGGTCCTCGGTGAGGTCTCGTGCGCGGTGCAGCAGCGGGTCACCCACATCGACATCCCCGTACCGGCGGTGCGCAATGGCCAGGACCGCGCTCGCCTGGTGTGGACACCGGAGCACCCGCACCTGGTCGACGCGCAGGTCGTGCTCCGCGACCCCACCGGGCGGCCGGAGGACTCGGTGGCCAGTTACCTGGGGCTGCGGGAGGTGTCGGTCGGTGGGGGAACCTTCAATCTGAACGGGCAGCCGTACTACACGCGGTCGGTGCTCAATCAGGGCTACCGGCGCGAGACGCACCTGGCCTCCCGCGGCAGCGACGAGTTGCGCGCCGAAGTGGAAATGATCAAGGCGATGGGGTTCAACGCGGTCCGCATCCACCAGAAGGCCGAGGACCCGAGATTTCTCTTCTGGGCCGACAAGCTCGGCCTGCTGGTCTGGGGCGAGACCGCGGGGGCCTACGAGTTCTCGCTGGACGCGATCGCCCTGCTCACCACCGAGTGGGTGGAGCTCGTCCGCCGCTACCGCAGCCACCCCTCGATCGTGGTGTGGGTGCCCGTCAACGAGAGCTGGGGTGTGCAGGACATCGCCACGGTCCCGGCTCAGCAGCAGTTCGCGCAGTCCCTCGTGAGCCTGACGCGGGCTCTGGACCCGAGCCGTCCGGCCGTCTCCAACGAGGGGTGGGAGCACGTGGACAGCGACATCCTCGGGCTGCACGACTACACCGTCGACCCCGACCGGCTGCGCGCCCGCTACGTCGACAAGCAGGCGGCCCTCGGCGCTGCCCTGGCCGGGCACGGCCCCCAGGGGCGACGGCCGATCCTCAACGATGCGCAGGCTCAACGATTCCTCGACGGCCGGGCTCCGCTGATGATCACGGAGTTCGGCGGCATCTCGATGTCGGCCGAGAAGGAGTCCTGGGGCTACGACCAGGTCCAGTCGACCGACGAGTACGCCGCCCGGCTGGCGGCGCTGTTCGACGCGCTCCGGGCCAGCACCGAGATCGTCGGGTTCTGCTACACGCAGTTCATGGACACCGGTCAGGAGACCAATGGGCTCCTGTTCGCTGACGGAACGCCGAAGCTGCCTGCCGAGGACGTCTTCCGGATCGTGACCGGCCGCACGACGACCGACCTCGGCGAGTTCTCCTCGACCTTCGGTACGCCGGACGACTGACCCCGGACGAGGAACCCCGGCGCAGCAGTGGTCGACGGCGGCCTTCCCGCCTCCCCAGGTGCCTCGGCCCACAGGGATCGGTGGGAGAGTGGTGACGTGACTGAATCGACCTCTCCCGCACGGCGGGCCGTCCTGCACACGAACCAGGGCGACATCACCGTCGAGCTGTTTCCCGACCACGCGCCGAAGACGGTCGCCAACTTCGCCGATCTGGCCGAGGGACGCCGCGAGTGGACTCACCCCGCGACGCGTGCGAAGACCACCGACCGGCTCTACGACGGCACCGTCTTCCACCGGATCATCGACGGCTTCATGATCCAGGCCGGCGACCCGCTCGGTCAGGGCATCGGCGGCCCGGGGTACCAGTTCGGCGACGAGATCCACCCCGACCTGGCCTTCACCAAGCCCTACCTCCTCGCCATGGCCAACGCCGGCCCCGGTACCAACGGCTCGCAGTTCTTCATCACCGTCGCGGCCACCACGTGGCTCACCGGCAAGCACACGATCTTCGGCGAGGTCGCCGACCAGCAGAGCCGCGACGTGGTGGACCGGATCGCGAAGGTGCCCACCGGACGTGGTGACAAGCCGGTCGAGGACGTCGTCATCCAGAGCGTCGAGGTGCAGCGCAGCTGACGCCCAACGGTGACGATGGCCCCGTCCAGGAGCCCACCCCGAGCGAGCGAGGGGTGGGGGGGACGGGGCCCTGGTGCTGCTACCGGCACCCGGACCGGCCCACCGGCATCTCCTGCACGCGTTGTGGCCGGCCGATCTGCCCGGAGTGCATGGTGCCCGCCTCGGTGGGTTTCCAGTGCCCGGAATGCGTCCGGGCGGGGCAGGCCTCGGTCCGCAGCGCGCGCCGTGCCAGCGGACTGCAGGCGGCGGGTCGCCGGTGGGGGGCGGTCACCCTCAGCCTCATCGCGGCCAACGTCGCGATGTTCCTCCTCACGGCGGTCTCGGCCGGCTTCCTCGGCGTCTCGCCGCTGGACAACTACCGGTCGCCGGTGTTCGGCGCTCTCTCCCAGGTGCCCTTCCTCGTCGATGTCGGCGAGTGGTGGCGACTGTTCACGGCCGCGTTCCTGCACATCGGCCCGGTCCACCTGGTGCTGAACATGCTGGCGCTGCTCGTGTTCGGTTCCGAACTGGAGCGGCAACTGGGTCGCTGGCGGTTCCTGGCGCTCTACCTGCTCTCGGCCCTCGGCGGCGCGACCGCCATCCAACTCCTCGGTGAGCCGGGGGGCGCCGTCGCCGGGGCCTCGACGGCCATCTACGGGCTGTTGGGCGGTCTGGGCGTGCTCATGCTGGTCCGCCGCCAGGACATCCGCGGCCTGCTCACCCTGCTGGCCATCAACGTGTTCATCAGCTTCCTGCCCGGGGTCTCCCTGCTCGGGCACCTCGGCGGTCTCGTCGCGGGCGCGCTGACCGCCGCTGTCCTGGTCACCACCCAGCGCCGCAGGGGGATACAGATCGCCGGTCTGGCCCTGCTGGCCGTCGTCCTGGTCGTCCTCTGTCTGGCGGTGTCCTCGTTGGCCGTCGTGGGCTTCTAGCTGTACTGACCGCCTAGCGGCCGGTTCCTAGCGGCCGGTCGGGTCCATCTCCCGCAGGGTCCGGGCAACCTGGTCGGGGTCGGCGCCGAGGTCGCGGCGTCCCAGCAGGACCAGCACCCCCGCGTCGTCCGGTCCCGCGGCGGTGTCCAGTTCCAGGGCGCGGCTGGTGATCCCCAACCGTCGGGTGGCACGTACCCGCACCCGCAGCAGCGGCCAGGGCAGATGGCGGCGGCTGGTCCAGGACCGCACCTGGACGCCGTCCGGCCCCGCCGACAGCCGCGGACGCACCACGACGTCACGCACGGCGGCGATGAGGACCACGACGCCCGCCGTGCCGACCAGGAGCCGGCCCGGCGCGTCGAGGAACACGACCACGAGGACGAGCCCCAGCCCGACCAGTCCGAGGACGGCGGTCTGCATGGGGCGAGGTGACCACTGCACCACCCCAGCCTGCCAGCGACCCCGCACCTACGATCGGGGAGCGGGTCGACCCGGTGCGATCGCCCCGACCGTCGACGAGGAGGAGTGGGTCCATGCGGGATGCCGTCATCTGTGGCGCCGTCCGCACGCCGGTGGGCAAGCGCGGCGGCGGATTGTCCGGGATCCATGCGGTCGACCTGTCGGCGCACGTGCTGCGGGCTCTCGCGGAGCGCACGGGCCTCGATCCGGCCGCGGTCGACGACGTCTTCTGGGGCTGCGTGAGCCAGGTGGGTGAGCAGACGTACAACATCGGCCGCAACGCCGTCCTGGCGGCGGGCTGGCCCGAATCCGTGCCGGGCACCACGATCGACCGGCAGTGCGGATCGTCGCAGCAGGCGGTGGCCTTCGCCGCCGCCACGGTGATCAGCGGCCAGGCCGACGTCGTCATCGCCGGCGGGGTGGAGGCGATGAGCCGAGTGCCGATGGGCTCCTCCACGGGGGACGGGTCCACCGGCCGGCCGTTCAGCCCGACGTTCCTGGACCGCTACGACGGGATCGCGCCGAACCAGGGCGCCGGTGCCGAGATGATGGCTCAGCGCTGGCGGCTCTCCCGCACCCAGCTGGACGAGTATTCCCTGGCGTCCCACGAGAAGGCCGCCAAGGCCAGGGCCGACGGCGCCTTCGACGACGAGATCGCGCCGGTCACCACGCCCGAGGGCACCGTCGTCAGCGTCGACGAGGGCATCAGGGCGGGTGGGACCCTGGAGAAGCTCGCCACGCTGAAGACCCCCTTCACGCCGGACGGCGTCATCAGCGCGGGGAACGCGAGCCAGATCTCCGACGGCTCGGCAGCACTGCTCGTCACCACCACGGAGAAGGCCCGGGAGCTGGGGCTGCGTCCGCTCGTCCGGATCCACAGCACCGTGATGGCCGGCGACGACCCGGTGATCATGCTGACCGCCCCGATCCCGGCCACCCGCAAGGTGCTCCACCGCTCCGGGCTGACGATCGACGACATCGGCGTCTACGAGGTCAACGAGGCGTTCGCCCCCGTGCCGCTCGCCTGGCTGGCCGACATCGGCGCCGACCCTGACCGGCTCAACCCCAGTGGCGGCGCCATCGCGCTCGGCCACCCGTTGGGTGGGTCCGGTGCCCGCCTCATGAGCACGCTGATCCACCGGATGTGCGCGACGGGGACGCGGTACGGGCTGCAGACGATGTGTGAAGGCGGTGGGATGGCCAACGCGACGGTCCTCGAGTTGCTCGACGCCTGATCGGTGCGGTGAGAGAAGCGCGCTGACGTCTGGCCCGGTTCGGCGAACCGGGATGTCATCGGGCTGCGACCGAGCGGCGCAGCGTCATAGCCGGACCATTCCGTCCGCCCCGCGTACCGCAGAGTGACCGACGCGCGTGTCGTCGTGCACAAAGCTGGGTAGTGACCGGAGACGGTGACCGCCCGCCAGGCGCGAACATGTCGACTCGTCCACAGCCGAGTGCACAGCTGGGGACAGACTCACACAGGTGTAGTTACGGCCGTGGGCCGTTGGTCCCATGCGTCTCACCGCGGACATCGGTGCAGGTCGGCGGGGGGCCGTCCCGTTCCGCCTCTCCACACTCGGTGGACAACCCTGGGGGCGAAGCGCCATGTCGACCTGTGGACGAAGTCGTCGGCTGTGCACAGCGTTCTGCGACCCCATGACAGAGGCCCCCGCCCCCCAAGGGGACGAGGGCCTCCGGTAGAACGGCCTTCCTGCAGGGGCCGCTCCGAGCGCGCGGGCGGCGGAGCGGTGGACGGTGCTCCCTCAGCGCCAGCGCATCGACATGATCAGGCCGGCGACCATGGCGCCGAAGCCGATGGCGAAGTTCCAGGCCGACAGGGACACCATGAGCGGGATCTTGTCGCCCCCCACGTAATAGACGACGATCCACAGCAGGCCGGTGACCATCAGCGTGACCATCACCGCCGCATACCAGCGGGGGCTGGGCGGAGCCACCTTCGCCTGGGCGCCCCGCGCCTGGAGCACGCCCTCCGGCGGGGTGTAGACCGACTTCTTGCGCACCTTGGACTTGGGCACGGCACGAACTCCCTCCGGGCCGGTCCGTCGTGCCCGGCCGCAACTGTCCCCAGCCTAAGCTGCCGGGTGGCGTCCGTGCTGCTGCCCATGCCGGTCCCTCGAGCGGCCCTGTGCCGCTGCCCCCAGGAGGTGCGCCCGATGCCCGCTCCGCTGCGTGGCCGCCGGCCCCTCTCCGGTCTTCACCGGGTGTCCGCCTGGCAGGCGCTGGTACCGGTCGTGGCGCTCGCGGCCGGTCTGCTCTTCGCCACCTCCGGCCGCACCGCGCAGGGCACCGATCTGCGTGCCGGTGAGATCACCGAGCTGTCCCAGCTGATCCGGCAACGCAACGCGGCGCTGGTCGGCCAGGAGAAGCAGCTGGCCGACCTGCAGAGCCAGGTACAGCAGCTCACCGAACAGGCGGCGTCCCGCAACAGCGACGTCGCGGCCGCGCAGGCCGTGGGCAAGTCGGGGGCGGTCTCGGCGGCCCTCGTTCCGCTCACCGGGCCCGGCATGGTGATCACGCTGGACGACGCCCCGCAGCGGCCCGACGGCGCACTGCCGGTGGACGCCCGGCCCGACGACCTGGTCATCCACCAGTCCGACGTCCAGGCGGTGGTCAACGCCGTCTGGGCCGCGGCGGCCGACGGCGTGGCCATCATGGACCAGCGGCTGATCGCGACGAGCGCGGTCCGGTGCGTCGGCAACACGCTGCTGCTGCAGGGCCGTCCCTATTCGCCGCCCTTCCTCATCGCCGCCATCGGCGACGTCGATGCCGTCCGGGCCCAGCTCGCCGCCTCGCCGCAGGTCGCGGTGCTCCAGCAGGCGGTCGAGGACTTCGGTCTCACCTTCGAGGTACGCCCGGTGCCGCAGGTGACGCTGCCCGCCTACGATGGCCCACTCGTCCTGGAGCACGCCACCGCCGACTGACCGGCCGGCGGTGTACACCTGGGTGTGCCCGTTCAGCCCGTCCGGCCCTGGAGGAACCCCGCGATGAGCACCGCCGACCGTCCGGTCCTCGTCGTGGACAACTTCGACAGCTTCGTCTACAACCTGGTCCAGTACCTGGGGCAGCTCGGGGTGCGCTGCGTGGTGCGTCGCAACGACGCCGTACGCGTCGAGGAACTCGCCGACCTGGACGTCGCGGGCGTGCTCCTGTCACCGGGGCCCGGGACCCCGGCCGACGCCGGGGTGACGGTTCCGATGGTGCGGGGCGCGGCCGAGGGCGGCACGCCGGTGCTGGGGGTGTGCCTCGGCCACCAGGCGATCGCAGAGGCGTTCGGGGCGAAGGTGGTCCGCGCCCCGGAGCTGCTGCACGGCAAGACCAGCGAGGTCCTGCACGAGGGCTCCGGCGTGCTCGCGGGGCTGCCCTCGCCCTTCACGGCGACCCGCTACCACTCCCTGGCCGTCGATCCCTCGACCGTTCCGGACGAGCTCGAGGTCACCGGCACGACGCCGTCGGGCATCGTGATGGCGCTGCGGCACCGTGAGTTGCCGATCGAGGGGGTGCAGTTCCACCCCGAGTCGGTGCTCACCGAGGGCGGGCACCAGCTGCTGGCCTCGTGGCTGGCAGTCTGCGGTCTGGCGCCCGATCCCGCCGTCGTCGAGTCGGCCGCGGCGGGCGTCCGGCGGCTCACTCCAGCGGCGGGCTGAGCCTCTCGCGCCCTAGTTGGGCGGGGAGACCGTCGTCGGAGTGGCGCTGGGCGGCGCGGTCGACGTCGACGTCGGCGCCGGGGTCGTCGGGAGCGGCTCCGGAGGCACCGGGACGGCGACGAGCAGCGTGATCTCCTGGCCGGCCCCGACGGCGCTGTTGGCCCCCGGGTCGGTCTGCACGACGGTGCCCGGCGCGATGTCGTCCCGTTCGACGCTCTGGGTGACGATCTGGCTCTCGCTGAACCCGGCGTCGACCAGGATGCTGCGCGCCTCGGTCTCCGTCTTGCCCTGGACGTCGGGCAGATCCAGGGTCCCGGTGGAGATGCTGAGCACGATCGCCTGGTTGGGCGGGGCCTGCTGGCCCTGGTCGGGGGTGACCGACACGACCCGGCCCTCCTCCTGGAGGGAGCTGACCTGGCGGGTGCTGACGCTGCCGGTGAAGCCGGCGTTCTCCAGGTTGGCCTTGGCCTCGTCCTCGAGCAGGCCGACCACGTTCGGAACGGTGACGGCGTCGGGCCCCGTGCCGATCGTCAGGTTCACCGCGGTGCCCTCGTCGACCTTCACGCCGCCGGCGGGATCGGTCGCGATGACCTTGCCGACCTGGTCGGCGGCGCTCGCGGCCTGGCTCACCTGGCCGACCTTCAGGCCGGCCGCCGCCAAGGCCGATTCCGCGGTGGCCCGGTCCTGGTTGAGCAGTCCGGGTACCGCGACCTGCTGGACGGCCACCGTCGCCGGATCGCGGTTGAGCAGGACGGCGGCGGCGATGCCACCGATCAGCAGCACGGCGAGCGCCGCCACGATGGCGATGATCCGGCGCTTGCGGCGGCGGGCGTCCTCGTCGTCGTCCCAGTCGTCGTCGTAGCCGTAGCCGCCGGGGGGAGCCGTGAGGATCGTGGTCTTCTCGGCGTCGCCCATGACCGGAGTGGCCTCGACCCGCTGCCCGGCGAGCGCCCGGAGCAGGTCGTTGCGCATCTCGGCGGCCGACTGGTACCGATTGGCCGGGTTCTTGCTCATCGCCTTGAGCACGATCGCGTCGAGCTCCGGGGGCACCCGTGGGTTGATCGAGGACGGCAGCCGCGGATCCTCGCGCACGTGCTGGTAGGCCACGGCGACGGGGGAGTCGCCGGTGAACGGGGGAGCGCCGGTGACGAGCTCGAAGAGCATGCAGCCGACGGAGTAGACATCCGAGCGCGCGTCCACGCCCTCGCCGCGGGCCTGCTCGGGGGACAGGTACTGGGCGGTGCCGATCACGGCCGCCGTCGAGGTCATCGTGGCGGCGGAGTCCGAGACGGCCCGGGCGATGCCGAAGTCCATGACCTTGACTGCGCCCTCGGGAGTGATCATCACGTTCCCGGGCTTCACGTCACGGTGCACGATGCCGTTGCGGTGGCTGAAGTCGAGGGCCCCACACACGTCGGCGGAGAGGCTCATCGCGCGCTCGGTCGAGAGCTGACCCTCGCGGCGGATCACGTCGCGCAGGGTCTCGCCCTCGACGTACTCCATGACGATGTAGGGGGTGGCGCCGGTGGCGGTGCGGTCCTCGCCGGTGTCGTACACGGCCACGATCGCCGGGTGGTTCAGCGACGCCGAGGCCTGCGCCTCCCGCCGGAACCGCACCTGGAAGGAGGGATCGCGGGCCAGGTCATGGCGCAGCACCTTGACCGCGACCTCACGGCCGAGGCGGAGATCGCGCCCGCGGTGGACCTCGGCCATGCCGCCACGGCCCAGCACCCCGCCGATCTCGTAGCGGTCGCCGAGTACCTGCGGCGTGGTCATCGGAGGTCCTCTCGGGCGGGATGGTGCTTCGTCCGGGGGCGGGCCGCGGCGAGCAGGCAGGCAGCGCGATCGTTCAGGCGGGATACAGGCATGGGGATCGGCGCGAGCGTATCCGCCGGCAGGCGCCGTTCCGGGGTGCCACGGGGATCGGGTGGGTTCACCCCGTAACGCCTGTCCCACCCGCGACAGGGTCGGTGCTGGACGCGGACGTCGTCGTCGTCGTGGCAGAGCTGCCGCCGGCCGTCGTCGTCGGCGGGACGGTGGTGGTCGGCGCGGCGGTGGTCGTCGTCGCCGCCGTCGTGGCCTGGGTCGTCGGTGCTGCGGTCGTGGTGGCCGGCGGCGTGGTGGTGACCTCGGACTCGGTCGTCGCGCTCGGTTGCTCCCCACCGCCGTCGTCGGCCGGCACGACATAGATCACGACCTGGGCGCCTTGAGGCAGCGGAGTGTTGGCCGGGTCGACGGCGGCCACCTCACCGACCGCCAGGTTCTGGTCGGCGTCGGCGATCTGGCTCTCGGTGGCCGGCTGCCGGGAGGCGTCCAGCCCCATGCCGTCGAGTTGCTTCTCGACCGCGGCGCCGTCCTTGCCGATGTAGGCGTCCGGATCCAGCGTGATGGCCGCCACGCCGGCGCTGGTGGTGACCGGTGCCGTGGTGCGGCCGCTGTCGGCGGGCTCGGCGCCATTCCTGGAGAGGAGGAGCCACGCTCCCACGCCGAGCAGGAGCAGGACGACGAGGGCGACGGCGAGCCAGAGGAGACGCTTGCGCCGGCGGTCCTGCGGCGGCGGATCGTCCGCGGCGACCCCCCAGTCGTCGTCATCGGAGGGCGCCTGCAGCGGCGGCATGGGGCCTGCTCCGCCCGTGCGCGGACCAGCCGAACCGGCGCCGAGTGCCCCGCCGGCGGCGGCACCCACGGCCGGCGCGGCGAAGACCTGGGTGCGACCGTCGGCGGCGCCGCCCACCACCTGGGTGGGGGTGGTGGCGGGGGCGTTCAGCGGAATGGCCGCCGCGAGGGTGCCGCCGGCGGCCACCCGCCGGATCGCCTCGGCGAAGGCGCCGCCGTCGGGGAAGCGGTCCGCCGGGTCCTTGGCCAGGGCCCGCTCGACGAGCAGGCGAACCGCCGGGGGAATCTCGGCGGGCAGCGGCGGCGGGGGCCGGTTGATGTGTGCGAGCGCGATCGCCACCTGGGAGGCGCCGTCGAACGGCCGGGCACCCGACAGGCACTCGTAGGCCACGACGCCCAGGGAGTAGACGTCGGAGGCGGCGTTGACCTCCAGACCCTGCGCCTGCTCCGGGGACAGGTACTGCGCGGTGCCGACGACCATGCCGGTCTTCGTCAGTGGCGTGGCGTCTCGGGCCTGGGCGATGCCGAAGTCGGTCAGCTTCACCACGCCGTCCGGCCGGACCATGAGGTTGCCCGGCTTGATGTCGCGGTGCACGACGCCGGCGCGGTGCGCGGCCGACAGCCCGTCGGCGGACTGGCTGAGGACGTGCAGCGTCCAGTCGACGGGCAGCCGGCCCTCGTCGTGCAGGATCGAGACCAGGGGCTGGCCCTCGACGAACTCCATGACCAGGAAGGCCAGCTGCTGGGTCCCGGTGTCGTCGACGGTCTCGCCGTAGTCGTAGACGGAGGCGATGTTGGGGTGGGTCAGGGCGGCGGTGTGCCGCGCCTCGTTGCGGAAGCGCGCCAGGAAGCTCGGGTCGCCGGTGTACTCACTGCGCAGGACCTTGGCCGCGACGACCCGGTCCAGCACCCGGTCGCGGGCCTTCCAGACCTCACCCATGCCGCCCGTGGCGATCGGGGCGGTGATCTCGTAGCGGCCGGCGAGCAGGCTTCCGGTGGACAGCGTCATCAGCCACCCTGCCCGTCGAGGTAGGCCTGCAGGACGTCGTGCGCGATCGGCGCGGCGACCCCGCCGCCGGTGCCGCCGCCGTTCTTGACGAAGACGGCGACGGCGATCTTCGGGTCGTCCGCGGGAGCGAAGCCGATGAACCAGTTGTGGTCGGGCACGCCCTCGCCGACCTGGGCGGTACCGGTCTTGCCGGCCACCTGCACGCCCGGCAGCTGGGCGGCCTTGCCCGAGCCGTTCTCGACGACGCTGATCATCATGGTGGTCAGCGCGTCCGCGATCTCCTTGGAGATCGGCTCCTTGAACCTCTCGGGGTCGGTGCGGTCGATGACGGTCAGGTCGGGTGCCCGCACCTGGTCGACCAGGTAGGGCTTCATGAGGCTGCCGTCGTTGGCCACCGCGGCGGCGATCATGGCCGCCTGCATCGGCGTCGCGGCCACGTCGAGCTGGCCGATCGAGGACTGCCCGAGCGCCGCCTTGCCGTCGATTGCCCCGATGCCGCTGCCCGTCACGGACAGCGGGATCTCCATCTTCTCACCGTCCATCCCGAAGGCCTCGGCCATGTCGCGGACCTTGTCCTCGCCCAGATCCATACCGAGCTGGGCGAAGGCGGTGTTGCACGAGACGGTGAGCGCGTCGATCAGCGACTGCTCGGCGCCGCCGTTGCAGCTCCCCCCACCGAAGTTGCGGATGGTCGCCGACGTGCCCGGCAGGTCCAGTACGTTCGGCGCCTTCACCATCGATTCCGGGGTGTAGCCGTCCTTGAGGGCGGCCGCCGAGACGATCACCTTGAACACCGAGCCGGGCGCGTACCGCTCGCCGATGGCCTGGTTGTTGCGCGGGTCGGGGTCGGCCGCGTCGAGCTGCGCGGAGTAGTCACGGATCCTCTGCGGCTCGTGGCTGGACAGCTGGTTCGGGTCGTAGCTGGGGGTGCTGGCCATACCCAGGACGGCGCCGGTCTTGGGGTCGAGCGCGACCACCGCCCCGGTCTTCCCCTCGAGGCCCGCCATGGCGGCCTTCTGCACCGCCGGGTCCAGCGTGAGGACGACGTCGCCGCCGGCCGGGTCACGCCCCGTGAAGAGGTCGGCGAGGCGACGGACGAACAGCCGCGGATCGGACCCGGCCAGTACGCCGTTCTCGGCCCGCTCCAGGGCGGAATTCCCGTAGACCAGCGAGTAGTAGCCGGTGATCCCCGCGTAGAGCTCCGCCTGCGGGTACTCGCGCAGGTAGGTCAGCCGGTCGTCGGTCGGCTCGGACAGGGCGATCGGGTCGCCGGCAACGATGATCGAGCCCCGCTCGCGGTCGTACTCCTCGGCGAGGACCCGGGTGTTGCCGGCGTTGTTGCGCAGCTCGTCGGACCGGACGACCTGGATGTAGTTGACGTTGATGATCAACAGCGTGAACAGGACGAGCACGCTGATGGCCACCCGGCGCAGCGGCGCGTTCACGTCTGCACCACCTCCGTGGGCGCCTCGCCGAGCTGTGGCGCCGGTGCCGGGTGCGGAGCCGCGGGACGGCGGGCTGCGTCGCTCATGCGGACCAGCAGGGCGACCAGCGCGAAGTTCGCCACCAGCGACGAACCGCCGTAGGCGAGGAACGGCGTGGTCAGGCCGGTCAGCGGCAGCAGGCCGGTGACCCCGCCGAGGACGACGAACACCTGCCAGGCCAGCGCGAAGGCCAACCCAGCGGCGAGCAGCTTGCCGAAGGCGTCCCGCACGATCAGAGAGGTGCGCAGCCCCCGCTCGACCAGGACGAGGTACACCACGATCACGGCGACCAGGCCGAACAGTCCCAGCTCCTCGCCGACCGCCGAGGCGATGAAGTCACTCTTGGCGACCGGCACCTGGTCGGGGCGGCCACCACCCAGGCCGGCACCGAACAGTCCGCCGGTCCCGAGCCCGAACAGCGACTGGACCAGCTGGTAGCCGGCGCCGTCCTGGTAGGCGAAGGGGTCGAGCCAGGTGTCGACGCGGTCACGGACGTGCCCGAAGATCTGGTAGGCGATGAACGCACCACCGGCGAAGAGCGCGACGCCGATCAGCAACCAGCTGGCCCGCTCGGTCGCGACGTAGAGCATGACGACGAAGATTCCGAACAGCAGCAGCGAACTGCCGAGGTCACGCTCGAAGACCAGCACGAGGATCGAGATGACCCAGGCCATCAGCACCGGGCCGAGGTCGCGGCCGCGCGGCAGCTCGAGCCCGGCGACCTTGCGGCTGGCCAGGGCGAGGACGTCGCGCTTCTCGTCGAGGTAGGCGGCGAAGAAGACGATCAGGCAGATCTTCGCGAACTCGCCGGGCTGGATGGAGAAGCCCGCCAGCCGGATCCAGATCTTGGCCCCGTTGACCTCGGAGATCGACCCCGGCAGCAGGGCCGGCAGCGCGAGGAGCGCCAGCCCGACGAGGGCGAGGGTGTAGGCGTAGCGGGAGAGCAGCCGGTGGTCGCGGACCACGAACAGGATCACCAGGAAGAGCGCCAGCCCGAGGGTCGCCCAGAGCAACTGGACGGGTGCGTCCTCCCGGCTGGCCGTCTCACCCTGCTCGCCGGCGAGGTCGAGCCGGTGGATCACGGCCAGCCCGAGGCCGACCAGCAGCGCCACGGCGGGCAGCAGCAGCGGGTCGGCGTAGGGCGCGATGCGGCGGACGACGAGGTGCGCGACCACCCACAGGCCGGCGATCCAGGCGCTGAAGGTGGCCAGTTCCGTACTCAGCGACCCGGTGACGGTCAGGTCGACGATGCACTGGGCGACGACGGTGATGAGCACGGCGAACCCGAGCAGAGCCGCCTCGGTGCCGCGGCGCTTGGGCACCCCGGTTCCGGTTCCAGCGCCGCGCGGATCGGTGGTGGGCCCGGCCATCAGTCCTCCTCCCTGCAGACCGTCCCAGGTCTCGGCGACGTCGTTCCTGCCGACGTGGTGGGCGACGAGGTGCGCGGTACCGATGTGGTGGCCGGCGCGGGGGCCGCGCTGGTCGTGGCAGGTGCCGCACCACCGGTGGTGGCCGCCCCCGGGGTCGTCGTCCGCGGCGGGGTCACGGTCGGGCTGGAGGGGTCGGTACCGGTGGCCGGGGCCCGCTTGGGAGCGGGGCAGACCGGCAGCCGCTCGTCGCGGAGGAAGTCGAGGATGCGGTCGGCGTCGTCGGGGTCGTCGGCGGTGATGCCGCCACGGACGCGGTTGCGTGCCGCCGGATTGAGGTCTGCGAGCACGAGTCCCGTGTCCTGCTCGACCTCGTAGAGGTCGAAGCCGACCACCGAGACGTCCAACCCGCGGAAGACGGCGACCTCTTCGGTCTCGCCGCTGCCGTCGACGCCCACGAACCAGTGCCCGAGCGCCCACGCGTACGTGGCCACCGATCCGGCCACGAGCAGCACCAGTGCAGCCACCGCCACCAGGAGGATTCGCAGCGGGCGGCGGCCGGCGGAGGAGCCACCGCCCGTCGGCGGTGTGGGTGTCGGGGGCGGAGCGGCCGGAGGATCGGCCAGCGCCGCCCGGCCCGCCGCCGAGCGGCGGTCGACCGACCGTTGCCCGACGTTGCCGCCGGCGGCGCCGTCGATCACGGGCTCCATCAGCGCGCCGCCGCGGCCGCCATCGTCGATGACGTCGGCCACGATCACGGTCACGTTGTCGGGACCGCCGCTGCGCAGCGCCAGCTCGATGAGCCGGTCGGCGGTCGCCTGCGGATCGGGGTCCTTGAGCGCCTCGGCGATGGTCTCCTCGCTGACCACGCCCGACAGCCCGTCGGAACAGAGCAGGTACCGGTCCCCGGCCCGCGCCTCGCGCATGGAGAGGTCGGGCTCGACCTCCTGGCCGTTGAGCGCGCGGAGCAGCAGGGAACGCTGCGGGTGGCTGTTGGCCTCCTCCGCGGTGATCCGGCCATCGTCGATGAGCGTCTGGACGAACGTGTCGTCGTGGGTGATCTGCGACATCACGCCGTCGCGCATGAGATAGGCGCGCGAGTCGCCCACGTGGCAGAGGGCCAGCCGGCCGCCGGCGAAGAGGATGGCGGTGAGCGTCGTCCCCATGCCCTCGAGCTGGGGGGACTCGCGGATGACCTCGCGCAGGTGCTCGCTGCCCTCGAATACCGCCTCGCGCAGGGCTTGGAGCATGTCGCCGGACGGTGCGTCGTCGTCGAGGTGCTCGAGCGCGGCGATGACCACCTTGCTGGCCACGTCGCCCGCGGCGTGGCCGCCCATGCCGTCGGCGACGGCCAGCAGCCGGGGACCCGCGTACACAGAGTCCTGGTTGTTGCCGCGGATCAGGCCGCGGTCGGAGCGTGCCGCGTAGCGCAGGACGAGGGTCACGCCGCCTCCTCGTCGACGCCCCGGCGGCGTGCCGCCCAGCATGCTGTGCCCGTCGGGAAGGCCGCAAGCTCGCTGCCGTGCTCACTGGTCCTGGTCGCGAGCTCCCTCACGTACGCAGCTCCAGTGCGGTCTGGCCGATGCGGATCGGCTGGCCGGGGTTGATCAGCAGGGGTCCCTGGACGCGCTGCTGATCGAGGTAGGTGCCGTTCGTCGAGCCGAGGTCCTCGACGTACCACTGGCCGCCACGGTTGGTCAGCCGGGCGTGACGGGAGCTGGCGAAGTCGTCGGTGAGCACGAGGGTCGAATCGTCGGCCCGGCCGATGAGGATCGGCTGGTCGCCGAGGGTGATCTTCGTGCCGGCAAGCGGGCCCGCGGTGACCACGAGGGTGCGCGGCCCCTTCTGTCCGCGCTTGCGGCCGGCCGCGGCGGCCCGGGGGGGCACGGAGGCCACCCGGCCGGCCCGGCCACCGAAGAGGTCGGCGCGCACCACACGGAACGCGGCGAAGATGAACAGCCACAGCAGCAGGAGGAAGCCGAAGCGGAACACCTGCAGGACGATCTCCGGGGTCACGGTCGTGCGCCCCTCCGTGCCGATCGGCTGGACCGGGGAGTGCTCGTACGGGACCGCGCCGGCCCGGTCACGCGCCATCCTGCCGGTAGACCAGCACCGAGTGACCGATGCGGATGACGTCGCCGTCCGACAGCGGCTGCCGGGTGATCCGGCGACCGTTGACCAGGGTGCCGTTGGTGGACCCGAGATCCTCCGCGGTCGCCGTCCCGCCGTCGAGGACGACGTCCACGTGCTTGCGGCTGACGCCCGTGTCGGGCAGGCGGATGTCGGCCTCGGTGCCGCGCCCGATGACGTTGCGCCCGGTGGTCAGCTCGTGGCGGGTGCCGGGGCCGTCGACGACCAGCACGTGCGTCACGCCCGGTCGAGAACCGGCCCGGCCGACGATCGAGGGCCCCTGCTTGCCCGTGTCGCCCGACACGCGTCCCCGCAACGGCGGCAGTGGCGGCAGGGCCGGGTGACCCGTCATGGGGCCGGCCGCCGGGGGAGCGACGGCCAGGTCCTCCCGGGAGGGCGGCCGTCCGGCCGGGTCGGCGACCAGCGAGCTGACCTCGAAGACTCCCGTCGGCAGGTCGTCGTCCTGCTCGAGGCGCACCGTCACCTTGTCGAAGGTCTGGTAGCCCTCGTCGTCGATGTGCTCGGACACCATGTCCGCGAGCTCGGAGGCCAGCTGGTCCGACCACTGGCCGAGGTGGCCGAAGTCGGTCTCACCGAGGCGGACGACGTAGACGTTCGGGGCGAGCACGCGGCCCTCGCCGAGGACGGAGCGCTGCTCGTCGGCCTCGCGCTGCAGGGCCTTGGCGATCTCCGCCGGGTGCACCTTGCCCTTGAAGATGCGGGCGAACGCCAGGCCGACCATGCCCTCGAGTCGTCGCTCGAAGCGCTGCAGCACACCCACAGTCGCTCCTTTGCGGTCGGCCCGGTTGTCATGCTGTGCCAACGTGATCGTAGCCGGGCGGCACGGCTGTTACCGCCCAGGAAGCCGCGACTCCCCGATGACCGTCGGATGGGCACCGTGGCCGGGGGGCGGGGCGGGCCGAGCGCCCACCCCAGGCCGGGGGGCGTCCCCCGGGAACTGCTAATGTCGTCGCTCGCCAGGGCAAGTGGCGGAATGGCAGACGCGCACGGTTCAGGTCCGTGTGTCCGAAAGGACGTGGGGGTTCAAGTCCCCCCTTGCCCACCGACCGAGATCGACAGCCAGACAGACAGCGAGACAGAGCACGACCAGGACGCCGTCGGGGACACCCGGCGGCGTTTGTCGTGCCGGGCGGTCGCGGGCTCCCCTGGCCCTCCGCGCGCCGGCGGTCCCGCGTCGCGGCCCTCAGTGGGTCGGCGGTATGCGCTGAGCCGCCGGTGCAGGTGCGGCGGCCTCCCCCACGGCGGGTGCGGCGTTCAGGGCCTCGACGTCGGACCAGGGCGACCGGCCGTGTTCCGACCGGCGGCGGAACTGCCGATTCATGAGGCATGCGCCGCAACCACGTCGCCACCGCTCTGATCGTCCTCAGCGCCGGACTGACCGCCTCGGCGGCCCTCCGCCGATTCGTCGGACGTCGCCGACCCGTGGCCTCCACCGGAACCGTCTCCTCCACCGGAACCGTCTCCTCCACCGGAACCGTCTCCTCCACCCGGACCCTCCGGGGGCCCGCGCCCGAGCGCACCGGGCCCGCGCGCACCGCGCCCGAGCCGGCCGCGGTCGTCGAGGACCGGGACGCGGTCGTGCTCCGCTTCGCTCCCCGCATCGCCACCCAGTCGGATGCCCAGCGCCAGCTCGGGCCGCGCTGTGGGGACAACGGCGGTCGGACGAAGAGCGGTGCCCCCTGCGCCGCGCGGGGCGCCTCCGGTGGCCGCTGCCACCACCACCCCGTGGCCGCCTGAGGCCCACAGCCGACCGGTCGGCCCGTTCGCCGGCCCCCGAGGTCCTGCCCGGGCCTGGAAAGCCGCCCGGGTGCGGTCGCCCAGGGGGCTCCGGTCCAGCGGACCGCGCCTGCCTCCGCCGATCCGGCGGAACCAGTCAGCCGGGGGTGCGCACCGCCTCCCCGGCCAGCGACTTGCCGATGACCAGTCGCTGGATCTGGTTGGTGCCCTCGAAGATCTGCATGACCTTGGCCTCGCGCATGTAGCGCTCGGCCGGATGGTCGCGGGTGTAGCCGGCGCCGCCGAGCACCTGCACGGCGTCGGTCGTGACCTTCATCGCGGCGTCCGTGGCGACGAGCTTGGCGATGCTCGCCTGCCGGGAGAAGGGCTTGCCGGCGTCCTTGCGTCGCGCCGCCACCAGGTACGTCGCCCGTGCCGACTCGACCGCTGCCGCCATGTCGGCCAGCAGGAAGGTGAGGCCCTGGTGCTCGATGATCGGTCGGCCGAAGGCCACCCGCTCCGTGGCGTAGGAGACCGCCAGCTCCAGGGCCGCCTGAGCCAGGCCGACGGCGACCGCACTCACCCCCAGCCGGCCCGAGTCGAGGGCGCCCAGAGCGATCGACAGACCGTGGCCGGGATCCCCGACCAGCCGGTCGACGGGGATCGGCACGTCGTCCAGTCGCATCGCGGCCGTGGTGGAGCCGGTCAACCCCATCTTCTCCTCCGGCCTGGCCGCGCTGAACCCGGGCAGCTCGGGCGTCAGGTGGAAGCAGGAGATGCCGTGTCGCGCTCCGCCGGCCGCGCCGTCGTCCGGCGTCCGGAGGAACGTCGAGTAGAAGTCGGCCTGCCCGCCGTGGGTGACCCAGGCCTTCTCCCCGCTGGCGACCCAGCCGTCGTCGCCCCGCTTGGCCGAGGCGCGCATGGCAGCGGGATCGGAGCCGGCGTGCGCCTCCGAGAGGCAGTACGCCCCCAGTAGCTGACCGCCGACGAGGTCAGGCAGCACGTCCCGGCGCTGCTCGGGCGTGCCGAACCGGTCGATGGGGAGACATGCCAGCGTGTGCACGCTGATGCCGAGGGCCACGCTGGCCCAGCGGGCGGCCAGCTCCTCGACCACCTGCAGGTACACCTCGTAGGGCTGCCCACCGCCACCGACGTCCTCCCCGAAGGGCAGCCCGAGCAGGCCGGCGTCCCCGAGCAGGCGGAACACCTCGCGGGGGAAGCGCTCCTCGCGCTCGTACTGGGCCGCCTTCGGCGCCAGCTCGGCGTCGGCGAGCTCGCGGGTCAGCGCGAGCAGGTCGACGGCCTCGGGCGTGGGCAGTTCGCGATCGACGGGCACGGATCTCCCTTGTGCGGTGGAGCAGTACTGACAACGGTACCTCCGTACTGTTCGCCGTCCAGCGGCATGCTGACCCCGGAAGGGAGGTGTCATGGCCACCGGCACCGGAGCGGCGCTGCCGACTGACGGAGCGCTCACCCACCGCCAGGCGGAGCTGCTCGACCAGCTGGAGGAGCTGTTCCTGAGCGAGGGGTTCGCCCGCTTCACCCTCGACGACCTGGCCCTTCGGCTGCACTGCTCGAAGAGCACCCTGTACGCGCTCGCCCAGAGCAAGGAGCAGCTGGCCCACCGCGTCATCAAGCAGTTCTTCCGCAAGGCGACGGCCAGTGTCGAGGAGCAGACGGTCACCGAGGCCGATCCCGCGCTCCGGGTCACCGCCTATCTCAGTGCCGTCGCCCGAGCGCTGGCCCCGGCGGGCCCGTCGTTCCACCGCGACCTGGACTCCTTCGGTCCCGGCCGCGAGGTCTACGAGCGCAATACGGAGCTCGCCGCCGGCCGGGTGCGCGGGCTGATCGCCGACGGCGTGGCGCAGGGCCACTTCCGGGCGGTGCACCCCGCGCTCGTCGCCGACACCGTCACGACCCTGATGTTCCGCATCGGGCGCGGCGAGACCGCGCGGGCGACCGGCCTGGACGACGCGACTGCCTACCGGGAACTCGCCGCCCTGCTGCTGCACGGGATCGCGCTGGAGGGGCGAGCCCGGTGAGGGTGGTAGCCGCCCGGGGGCGCTCCCGGCCGGACCGAAAATTCGTCTCGTGCGGCGCGCCAGGGGGCATCGGTCCGTCCCGGTGCGGAGGTGTCCCCGCGGGCGGCGCAGCAGGTCTGGCCGTGGCTGCAGCCCGACGTCGACGAGCGTGTCCGTTCGATGGCCGACCGCGCTGTGGTGAGCTGGCCGTCCAGTGGCGAACGGGAGAACGACATGCGGGTCCTCGAGCTGTGGCGGTACCCGGTCAAGTCACTGCAGGGCGAACGGCTCGACGTCGCCCGGATCGGCTCCGGCGGCATGGAGGGTGACCGGCAGTGGGCGCTGTTCGACGTCCTCACCGGCTTCGGTCTCACCGCCCGCCGGGAGCCCGACCTGCTGTTCGCTGCCGCGCGGCTGCGTGGTGACGGCGGTGTGCAGATCGTCCTGCCGGACGGCACCGGAACGGCCGATGACGCCGTGCTGTCCGAGTGGCTCGGCCGTCCGGTGACCCTGCGTTCGGCGGCCGAGATGACCGAACGGCGCCGGTACGAGAGCCCGCAGGACGACCTGGACGAGCGGTCGGGCTGGCACGACTGGGAGGGGGCGGCCGGCGGCGCCTTCCACGACAACGCCCAGGGCCGCGTCTCGCTGGTGTCCACGGGCACGCTGGGTGACTGGGACCGGCGCCGGTTCCGGTCGAACGTCGTCCTGGACGGCGCGGGCGAGAAGGAGCTGGTCGGTTCCCGGGTGCGTCTGGGCGGGGCGGTCCTCGACATCGTCGAGCCGATCCCCCGCTGCGTGCTGGTCACCCGGCCCCAGGGCGGCGGCATCGGCCGGGACACCGATGTCCTGAAGACGGTCCACCGTCGGAACGGGGGCACCCTGGCGGTGGCCGCGCTGGTGCGCACGCCGGGCACGGTGGGCACCGATGACGTGCTCGGACCGGCCTGACGGGACACTGGACGCCGTGCGCACCATCGAGATCCGCCCCGGCGAGGAGATCATCCGGCTCGGCCAGCTGCTCAAGCTGATCGATGCCGTGCCCACGGGCGCCCAGGTGAAGGACGTGCTCTTCGCGGGCTCGGTGCGGGTGAACGGCGAGCCGGAGGAGCGGCGCGGACGGCAGTTGCGCCGCGGCGACGTCGTCTCCGTCGAGGGCATGGACGACGTCCGCATCGGCTGAGCGCGGTTCCACGTGGAACCGCGGTCGTGCCTCTCTGCCAAGCTGACCGGCGTGCCGGTACTCCGCTCAGCGCCGCTCCGGGTTCCGCACTGGCCCCTCGCGCCCGGCACGGGGCCTGACTTCGGCGCCATCCGGGCGGAGTTCGACGTCCCCGAGGACTTTCCGGCCGAGGTGCTGGCCGCCGCCGAACGCCGTGCGGCCGAACCGCCGTCGCCGGAGCTCGACGCCACCGACGTCCCGCTGGTGACCCTCGATCCGGTGGGCAGCCGCGACCTGGACCAAGCGGTGCACCTGGCGACCCGGGGGGAGGGCTACCGCGTGCGCTACGCGATCGCCGACGTCGGTGGGTTCGTCGGCCTCGGCGATCTGGTCGATGCGGAGGCGCGCCGGCGGGGGCAGACCCTGTACAGCCCCGACCGCCGGACGCCCCTGCATCCCCCTGTGCTGAGCGAGGGCGCCGCGAGCCTGCTGGAGGGGCAGCTGCGGCCCGCCGTCCTCTGGACCATCGACCTGGACGCCGACGGGGAACCGGTGGCCGTGGATCTTCGCCGGGCCCGCGTGCGCAGCCGGGCGCAGCTCGACTACCCGTCGGTCCAGGCGCGGGCCGACGCGGGCACCCTGCCCGACGCCCTCGCGCTGCTCCCGGAGATCGGCTCGCTGCTGCAGCGCCGGGCGGCCGAGCGCGGCGCCATCCAGCTCGGCACCCCGGAGCAGGAAGTCGTTGCCGGACCCGACGGCGGATGGACCCTCGCGCTGCGCGGCGACCTCCCCGTCGAGCAGTGGAACGCCGAGATCTCGCTGCTCACCGGCCGGTGCGCCGCAGGGCTGATGCTCGAGGGCGGCGTCGGCCTGCTGCGCACGCTCCCGCCCCCACGGCCCCAGGACGTGGCCCGCCTGCGCCTCCTCGCACCCGCGCTGGGCGTGGAGTGGCCGGAGGATGCCGGTCCGGGCCTGGTCATCGCCGGCCTCGATCCCACCCGGCCCGGGCACGCAGCGTTCCTGGAGGAGGCGGTGATCCTGCTCCGCGGAGCCGCCTACACGCCGTTCGACGGCGCCCCGCCCCAGCAGCCGGGTCACAGCGGGGTGGGCGCCCCCTACGCGCACGTCACCGCACCGCTTCGGCGGCTGGTCGACCGGTTCACGACGGAGGTGTGCCTGGCCCTGGCGGCCGGTGGTGGGCCTCGGCAGGAACTTCGGGCCGCACTTCCCCAACTTCCTGCGCTGATGGCGGTGTCGGACCGGCGCACCCGCGACGTCGAGCGCGCCGCGGTGGACGCCACCGAAGCCTGGCTGCTGCACGGGCGGGAGGGCCAGTCGTTCTCCGCCGTGGTCGTGGACACCGACGGCGGGCCGGCGCCGCGCAAGGGCACCGTGGTCCTCGACGACCTCGCCGTCCGCGGCAGGTGCACCGGCGACGAGCTCAGCCCCGGCACCCGGGTGCGCGTGCGCCTGGTCGACGCCGACGTCGCCGCGCGGACGGTGCGCTTCGAACTGGAGGGAGCAGCATGATCCGGGCGCCGTACCTGTCCTCCCGCCTGCAGGGGTTCGGAACGACCGTCTTCGCCGAGATGAGCGCGCTCGCCGCGGCCACCGGCTCGGTCAACCTGGGCCAGGGCTTTCCCGACTATCCGGGCCCCGACGAGGTGCTCGACGTCGCCAGGGCCGCCATCGGCACGGCCGCGGACCAGTACCCGCCCGGTCCCGGCCGCCAGGAGTTGCGGGAGGCGATCGCCGCCGCCCAGCAGCGGTTCCGGGGGCTCATCTACGACCCGGCCGACGAGGTCCTGGTCACTGCCGGTGCCACCGAGGCCCTGACCGCGGCGCTGATCGGCCTGCTCGATGCCGGCGACGAGGTGGTCCTCTTCGAGCCGATGTACGACAGCTATGCGGCCGCCGTCGCCATGGCCGGAGGGGTCGTCCGGCCCGTGCCCTTGCACCCGCCGGTAGGTGGCGCAGGGCCATGGACCTTCGATCCGGCGGAGGTCCGCGCGCTCATCACCGCGCGCACCAAGATCCTGCTGCTCAACACCCCGCACAATCCGACCGGCAAGGTGTTCAGCGACGTCGAGCTGCGCTGCCTCGCAGACCTGGCCGTGGCGCACGATCTGCTCGTCCTGACCGACGAGGTCTACGAGCACCTGGTGTTCAGCGGGGCAGAGCACCGCTCGATCGCGGCCCTTCCCGGCCTGTGGGAGCGGACCCTCGTGGTCGGCAGCGCCGGCAAGACCTTCAACGTCACCGGCTGGAAGATCGGCTGGATCTGCGGGCCGGCGCCGCTGGTGTCCGCCGTCCGTACCGCCAAGCAGTTCCTCACCTTCGTCAACGGCGGACCCTTCCAGCCGGCGGTGGCCGTCGGGCTGCGGCTGCCCGACGAGCACTTCACCGCCCTCGCCCGCGACCTCGAGTACCGGCGGGACGTGCTGGTGCAGGGCCTGGCGGAGGCGGGGCTCCCGGTGATCTCTCCGGAGGCGACCTACTTCGCGACGGTCGACGTCCGACCGGTGCAGCCCGACGGCGACGGGGTGGCGTTCTGCCGGTCCCTGCCGCAGCGCGTCGGGGTCGTCGCCATCCCGACCGTGGTCTTCTACGACCCGTCGCACGCGCACCTGGGCCGCCATCTGGTCCGGTTCGCGTTCTGCAAGAGCGACGAAGTGCTCGCCGAGGCCGTGACCCGGTTGAGGAAACTGGCGTGAGGGGAGTGTCATGAGGATCGCGGCGGTGCAGCACGACATCGTCTGGGAGGACCGGGACGCCAATTTCGCCCGGCTCGCGCCACAGGTCGCCCGGGCGGTGGGCGCGGGCGCGGAACTGGTGCTGCTGAGCGAGACTTTTTCCACCGGGTTCTCGATGACGCCGGGGATCGGTGAGCCGGAGGGCGGACCCTCGGCGCAGTTCCTCGCCGGCCAGGCCGCCCAGCACGGCGTCTGGGTGGCCGGCACGTGCCCGGAGGTCGCGCCGGGAGAGCGGTTGCCCTACAACTCGCTCGTCCTCGCCGGCCCGGACGGCGAGACGCACCGCTACCGGAAGCTGCACCCGTTCACCCACGCCGGGGAGCACGAACGCTTCCGTGCGGGGGAGAAGCCGGTGACCGTGCACATCGGCGGCCTGCGCGTCACCCCGTTCATCTGCTACGACCTGCGCTTCGCCGACGTCTTCTGGCGGGCCGCTCCGGAGACCGACGTGTACCTGGTGCCGGCGAACTGGCCCAGCCGCCGCCGGCTGCACTGGCAGACGCTGCTGCAGGCGCGGGCCATCGAGAACCAGGCCTACGTCGTCGGCTGCAACCGGGTGGGCACCGCCGGCGACGGCACCGAGCACGTCGGCGACAGCCGGATCGTCAGCCCGATGGGGGAGCTGCTCGCGACAGCGGCCGGCGTCGAGACGATCGTCGTGGCCGATGTGGCGGCCGCCGAGGTGGCCGCCACCCGCGACCGCCTCCGGTTCCTCCCCGACCGCCGCGGCTGAGCCTTCGCGTCGGCGGGCTCGCCACCAGGCCGGACCGGATCCGCATCACCCCGGAGAGGGAGTTGGCTCGAGCCACTCAAGTCGAGGCCCCGGTCGACCGATGGACGGGGCATGAACGCCCCACGTCTTCAGCCGGCCGTAGTGCCCGGCGGCCGTCGTGGTGGCCGCTCGTTGAACAGTCGGGTCGTCACCCTGGCAGCCTTCGCACTGTCCTTCATCCTCATCGCCCTGCTGGTCGTGACCTCGTCACGGGCGGCCTTCGTCGCGCAGAACGACAACATCGCCAACTCGGTGAGCAGCGCGACGGTCGACCTCACCGACAACGACGGCACCACGGCCATGTTCAACGTCACGGGCCTGGTGCCGGGCGTCAGCCAGGTCCGGTGCATCCAGGTGACCTACACCGGCAACATCGACCCGGCGGCCGTCCGGCTCTACCGGTCATCGGTGCCCACCAACGACCTCGCGCCCTACCTGAACCTGACCGTCGAGGCCGGCGCAATGCCCGCCGGCACGGCCTTCAGCGGGTGCGCCGGGTTCACGCCCACCGCGACGGAGTTCAACGGAACCCTCGACGGCTTCGCCACCACCCGCACCTCCTACGGCGACGCCGCCACCGTGACGACATGGGACCCCGCCGGCAACGGTGAGATCCGCACGTTCCGCTTCACTGTCTCGGTGCAGGACGTTCCCGCCGCCGAAGGCAAGAGCACGACCTTTGGATTCTCGTGGGAAACGCGCACCAGCTGACCCAGAGCGCCCAGCCCGAGCGCAAGACCTGGAGCCGGACCGCGCTCTACGGCGCGGGCACGGTCAGCATGCTGGTCATCTCGATGGCGACCAGCCTGTCGCTGTGGATCGCCCTCCCGTGGCTGTTCCTCGGCTGGGCACCCACTCTGGTCACCTCCGGTTCCATGGAGCCGCTGGTGGCTCCCGGGGACGTCGTGATGATCCGGCCCGTGGAGCCGGAGCAGCTCACGCCGAACACCGTGGTCCTCTACGACCGCCCGGACACCGGCCGCGTCCTGCACCGGATCCTCGAGCAGCTCCCCGACGGCACGTTCCGAACCGGCGGGGACGCCAATGCCAGCCCCGACAGCGCGTTCGTGCACCTCACGGACATCAAGGGTGCCGCCGTGCTCGCCGTGCCCTGGATCGGCCGCCCGTCGCTCTGGCTCTACCAGGGCCGCACCCTCACCCTCGTCGTCGCCGGCATCGCCCTGCTCATCGGCCTCCGGTTGGCTCCCCGTGCGTTCGACCCCGCCTTCGACCCGTGGGCGTCCGGAGGCCGGGTCAACCCGGCCGAGGTGCTGCTCGGCCGCATGGGCGGCCGACGCGGGGCCATCAACCACCGGCTGCTTCCCGAGTCGCTGCACGAACTGGTGCACGGCCGGCTCGCCGCCCAGAGCGCGGCTGCCCAGCAGCGCACTGTCCAGCTCGTCAAGGGGCTCTCGTGAACCGCCGCGGCTCGACCACCGCCGACCGCCGTCCCATTGCGGACGACCGCCGTTCCGGGGGACGCTCCGTCGCCGAGCGTGCCTTCCGCCAGATCCGGTTCATCGCCGTGGTGCTGATCGTCATCGGCGCCGCCGGCTACCGGCCGACGGGCATCGGAGACCTCCAGCAGGTCGTCGTGCAGGCGCTCTCCGGTGGCACCGCGGGCGTCCTCCTCCTCGTGGCGCTGCTCTCCGGACGGGCCGACCGGGCACGGTCGGGCCGGCGGTCCCTGCTGGCGCTGCTGGCGACCTCCGCCGACGCCGTCGTCGTGCTCGGCGTCGTCGGTCTCGCCGGGCTGCCCCCGCGCTCCTTCGCCCTGGTCCTGCTCATGCTGCCGCTGCTCGAGGCGGCCCTGTGGTTCGGGCTCAGTGGCCTGGCCATGCTGTGGACCCTCTGCTCGGTGGCCCTCGGCGCCTACGTCGTCGTCTTTCCGGACACTGTCGGAGACGACGCGCTCGGCACCTTCGTCGTCGCCATGCCGACCCTGCTGCTGGCCACCATCCCGGTGGCCATGCTCGCCGAGCACCTCGTCGCCCAGGTGGGCCGCCTGATCGTCGCCCGTCAGGCCGCCGACGACCGGGCCCACCTGCTCGGCGACCTGTCGGCGATCACGGCGGAGATCTTCCCGCTCGACGTCCAGGCGGTGCTCACCCAGCTGGTGGCCGGAGCGGGCCAGCTCGGCGCGGCCGACGCCGTGGTCACCGAGCCGCTGGTGGACGACGGGCGCGGCTCGCCGGTCGTCCAGGTCCCGGCCGCCGAGTGGCGACCTGACGGCGGGGAGCCCGGCGACCAGCCCGAGCTCACCGTGCTGCGCCGCGAGCTGCCCGTGCCGGGCGGTGAGCCCTACCTCTTCACCGCCACGGTGTCCGGCCAGGCCGAGGAGGTCGCCCGCCGGGTCGAGGCCCTCGACCTGCTGGTGGCCCAGGCCCGCGTCGGGTTGGCCAACGCGGCGCTGGTCCAGCAGCTCGAGACGCTCAAGCAGACCTATCAGGAGCAGGCGACCCGCGACCAGCTGACCGGCCTGCTCAACCGGCGTGGCCTGGTGCTCATCGCCGAGCAGATCCCGGGCCACCTCGGCGTCCTGTTCTGCGACCTCGACGGGTTCAAGGGCGTCAACGACACCCTGGGCCACGCGGCCGGCGACGAGCTGCTGGAGAAGGTGGCCCGCCGACTGGACGGCGTGATGCGCGAGGACAGCGTGCTGGGCCGCATGGGCGGTGACGAGTTCGTCGTCGTCGTCCCCGGTGCCTCCGACGAGGACCTCGCCGGCCTCGGCCGCCGGATCGAGATCGACCTGGGCAAGCCGTTCCTGCTCGAAGCAGGCATGGCTCGCATCGGGGTCAGCATCGGAGCCGCACACGCGGCCCCGGGTGAGCGTGACCTCGACAGCCTGCTCGGCCAGGCGGACTCCCTCATGTACGAGGTCAAGCGCAGCAAGAAGAGCTCACGGGACGACGCTCAGCCCGTCGGCGCGCCGTCGTGACGTCGCACGCTCGTGGGAAGGGACCGATCCCGGGTCCCGGTGCCGCCCTCGCTGCGGCGGTCGCGATCGTCGGGCTCCGCCCTCTGACGGCGCCGGGCGCGTTCCCGGGCGTCCCGGGCCGTCGCGCGTACCCCCCGGCCCCGGTGCTGATGTGGGGCTGATCCGCAGGTTCCGGCGCGCGCCCGGACGGCGCCGCCGGTTCTCGCTCAACGGTCTGGCGATCCAGCTGTCGGCGTTCGCGCTCTCTTTCACCCTGGTCGCCCTGCTGGTCGTCACGGGGTCTCAGGCCGCCTTCGTCGAGGAGAACGACAGCGTCACCGACTACGTGCCCATCGGGCAGCCGGCCGCCGGCGGCGAGGGGGTCCCCCGCCGCGGGTCCTCGGGATCTCCGGCGGCGCCTCCGCCCGCGGCCGTCCCGTCCCCGAGCGAGGCGCCGGCCGAGGAGCCGGCAGAGGAGCCGGCCGAGGCGCCCGTGGAGACGATCGAGCTCACCGACAGCGACTCGGGCAGCGCGATGTTCTCCGACGGGACGACGCTGGCCCCCGGCGATCCGCTCGATCGCTGCATCGAGGTCACCTACGAGGGCGGGGCCGGCGCCGGACCGGTGTTCCTGTACGCCGCCGCCACCTCGGGCGACCTCGCCCCCTACCTGGATCTGACCATCGAGGTCGGCGAGGACGCCCCCGGCGCCTTCGGCACCTGCGAGGGGTTCCTCCCCTCCGGCAGCGTCTACGAGGGAACGCTGGCCGAGTTCGCCGCCGCGCATCCCGAGTACGCCACCGGCCTGCCGACGTGGGCGCCGGAGGGGTCCGGCGACGCGCGGAGCTTCCGGTTCAACGTGTCGGTGCACGACGACCCGGACGCCTCCGGCCGGTCCGTCTCCTTCGGCTTCACCTGGGAGAGCCGCGGGGACTGACCGGCGCCTCAGCCGATCGGCGGGGCCTCGGGTCCGCGTGCGGTGCGCGGCGCCCGGTCCTGGTCCACCACGATCTCCTCGCGCTGCACCTGCTCGGTCACCGTCTGCTGGCCCTGCACCAGCTCAGTGCGCAGGCGCACCCGCTCGGTGGGCACGACTTCGACGCTCACCACCGGCCGCTCGGTGTGCAGGATGATCTCGTCCGGCAAGCCCGGGCCCGCCGGGTAGGCCGATGCCTGGTCGGCGGAGAGCAGTGACTCCCCGCCGTCCCCGTCCCCGTCGACGGCGTCCAGCGGCACCTCCTCGATGCGGATCTCCTCGCGCCGGATGGGCACGGTGATCTGCACCTCCTCGGTCACGACGTACTTCACCAGCCGCGCGCGCGTCGTGGCGACCCGCTCGGTGCCGACCCGCAGCTGCTCCTCGGTGCGCGTCATCGCGCCGTCGGTCGGAGGAGTGGCCGTGGTGGACGGGCCGGCCGGCACGGCCGCCGGCACCCGCGGGGCAATGGCCGGCATCTCCTGCGTCGCGGGGGCGCCTGGCGTGGCGGTCGGGGCCGCGCTCGGCATCCCGCTGATGTCGTTCATCCCGTAGTGCCGCCGGAGCTCGGCCTCCTCCGTCGGATCGAGGTGGTCGCCGGTGACGTGCGGGGCGCTCTTCACCGCTGCGGCCGTCACCGGCAGCCGCAGGTCGCCATCGGTGAAAGTGGCGTCCCCCGCCGGAACGACGGAGTGCCGGGTGCCGAACAGCCCCGTGGTGACGGCCACCCACGTCGGTGCCCCGCTCTGGTCGTCGACGAAGAAGTGCTCGACCGTGCCGATCTTGTCGCCACTGCCGTCGTAGGCGGTGCTCCCGATCGCGGCAGACAGCTCTCGCTCGCTCAACATGGACCGCTCCTTCTCCGCGGCGCCCTCCGTCGGATGCCAGTCGGCAGCAGCGTGCCCAGTGACCAGCCCCGGCGAACATCGACCCCGTCACTTGCGCGTCCGTGCCGCTCAGGAACGGGGCAGCACCAGGTCCGCGACGACCGCGCGGTGGTCGCTGCCCCGCACCCTCACCAGTTCGACCGCGGTCACCGTGATGCGGGGGTCCACCAGCACGTGGTCGAGGGCCAGCCGCGGGACGGGCAGCCGCAGCGGATGCCACGTCCAGTCGAGAGCCCGGCCGACGAGCCGGGCCGCATCGACGTAGCCCCGACGGAGGACGGCTCGGAGCGCGGCGTGGTCGAGTGTGGCGTTGAAGTCTCCGGCGAGCACGCGCAGTACGCCGGGCTCGGTGCCCGGCAGCGCAGCGAGGTCGCGGGTCCACTCGCGGACGGCGGCCGGCGAGCAGGACGGAGGCGGGGTGTGGACCGCCGTGAGCTCCACGTCCGGGGCGCCGTCGGAGGACAGCCGTACCCAGGGCTGCTCGAAGCCCCCCGGCGTCGCGCCGCGGGACCGCACCTGTCGCCGGGTCCAGACCGCTCCGGAGGCACTGGCCGGCGAACCGGGCCGGGCCGCGATGACGTGGGCGTGGGGCAGCAGCTCCTCCATACCGGCGGCGCGCAGGGCCCGCTCGGCCGCCGGGGTCAACTCGGCGACGGCCAGGACGTCGATGTCGTGCCGCCGGACCAGGTCGAGCACCCGTGCGGCCGGTACCAGACCGAGCCGCAGGCTCACCGTGGCCACGCGCAAGCGCTCGCCGTCCAGCGGGGCCGTCCAGCGGGGCCGTCGCCGGCCGCCCGCGCGGGACAGGACGGCCCCGGCCAGCGCCGCCCC